>DATCOD010000022.1:0-23421 GCA_036564905.1 Candidatus Limnocylindria bacterium | reverse complement strand
CGGACCCGAGCTCGACGGTCACCACCGGGTGCGCGCGGAGGTTGTGGTACCAGGACGGATGCTTCGGTGCCCCGCCCTTTGAGGCGATGACCAGGTGGCGGTCCCCGTCGCGCGTGTAGACGAGCGGATGTGTTCGCGGTGCGCCGCTCCTCGCACCGGTGGTCGTAAGGAGGAGCAGGTCGCGACCGGTGAACGGGCCTTCGGTGATGACGCCGCGGTTCTTGCGGAAGTGGGCGACCAGGTCTTCGTCGTATGCCACGCCCTTTTCAACACGGCGGAGCGCGGAGCCATTCCTGGCGACCCGGCATCCGCCGCTCGGCGGCGCACGTACCTCTGGGCAGACGCCGTCAGTCCTCCTCCACGCAGCGGATGGGGTGGCCGCGCACGGCCACCCCATCCGGCCCCTGCGCACCTATCGTTCGCGCTCGTGGATGACGCGCTGCTCGATGGCTCGCTCGAAGACGCCGTCCTGGCGCTCCGCTCGCGCTCGGTCGGGGCGCTCGAGCTGACCGAGGCGTCACTGACGCGGATCGCGGCACGCGAGCCGGAGCTCAATGCGTTCATCACGGTGACCGGGGACGATGCGCGACGGCGCGCGCGTGCCGCGGACGGGCGCGGCCCGCTCGCGGGCGCCCCGATCGCGCTGAAGGATCTGTTCGACGTCGCGGGCGTGCCGACCACCGGAGGATCCAAGATCTTCGCGACGAACGTCCCGGCCGTGGACGGCGAGATCGCCCGGCGGCTGTTCGGAGCCGGCGGGATCGACATCGGCAAGACCAACCTGCACGAGTGGGCCTTCGGGGTGACCACCGACAACCCGCATTTCGGACCGACGCGCAACCCGTGGGCCCTGGATCGGATCCCCGGTGGCTCGAGCGGCGGCAACGGCGCGGCCCTCAGCGCGGGGCTGTGCTTCGGGGCGATCGGGAGCGACACGGGCGGCTCGATCCGGATCCCCGCTTCGCTCTGCGGCATCGTCGGGCTGAAGCCGACCTACGGGCGGGTCAGCCTGCGTGGCGCGATCCCGCTCGCGTGGTCGCTCGATCATCCTGGGCCGATGGCCCGCACGGTCCGGGACACAGCGGTCCTGCTCCAGATCATCGCGGGCTACGACCCGCGCGACCCTGTCTCGGTGGACGTGCCGGTCGACGACTATCTCGCCGACATCGAAGGCGGCGTGCGCGGGTCGCGCATCGGCGTCGTGCGAGGTCGCTTCTTCGAGCGGCTGAACGCGAACGAGCAGCCGGCGAACGATGTCGCGGCCGCCGTCCGCGAAGCGACAGCGGTGCTCGCGGCCGAAGGGGCGCGCGTCGAGGACATCGAGCTGCCGCGGACGGACGAGCTGCGTGAGACGCAGCGCGTGATCATCGGGACCGAGGCATTCGCGTATCACCGGGACCGGATCGGGGCGAACCGGACTGCCTACGGGGCCGATGTCGCGCAGCGCATCGACGTCGGCGCCAAGAACACCGGCGGCGAATACGCCGCGGCACGCCGCACCCGCGACGAGCTGCGCCGCACGTACGGCGACACGCTCGGGGCATGGGATGCGATCGTCCTTCCCACCACGCCGATCACGGCACCACTTCGCGAGGGTCAGGACGCCGTCGCGGCGGCGGCCACGCTTACCGCCTACACCTCGCCGTTCAATCTCACCGGGCTGCCCGCGATCTCGGTCCCGTGTGGCTTCGACGCCAACGGCCTCCCGATCGGACTGCAGCTCGTGTCGGCTCCGTGGGCCGAGGCCCGGCTGCTCAGGGTCGCGCGGGCGTACGAGCGTGCGACGTCATGGCACGAGCGGCGGCCAGGCCGAGGATCAGCGGGGTGATCTGCGCGACCGGCTCACCGGGATCGGTCGAGCCGAAGATGAAGACGGCCAGAAGGGCGATCAGCGTCGCGACGACGAGGAGACAGCCGCAGCCGGTGATCGGTCTAGGCGGAAGCTAGCGCCGCCCGCACGCGCAGCCGCCGCCGGTCTCGACCTTCGGATTGCGAACGGTGAAGCCACCACCCGCGAGCGCGTCGACGAAGTCGATGGTCGCCCCATCGACGTAGGGCAGGCTGTCCGGGTCGACCGCGACCTCGATGCCGGCGCGCTCGACGACCGCGTCATCGGGAAGGCGCGCCTCGTCGAGCGCCAGGCCGTACTGGAAGCCGCAACAGCTCTGGCCGGCGACGTACACCCGCAGCACGCGTTGGGCCGGGTTCTGGGACATCAGGCCGCTCAGCTTCTCGGCCGCGAGCGGGGTGAGCTCGATCACGCGACTAACGTATCACCGCGCCGCTCGGGCGCGTCCGCCGCAGGCGCCTGCTACCGTCCCGCCGATGGACCGGGACGCCGCCTATGCGCTGCTCTGCGAACACACGAAGGGCGACAGCCTGCGCAAGCACGGACTCGCCGTCGAGGCCGCGATGCGCCGGTTCGCCGGGCGCTTCGAGGGCAACGAAGAGGAATGGGCCGTCACGGGGCTCCTGCACGATTTCGACTACGAGCGCGATCCCGATGGGCATCCGCAGAACGGGAGACCGATCCTCGAGCAGGCCGGCGTCCCAGGGCAGATCGTGCACGCGATCCAGAGCCACGGCGATCACACCGGGATCCCGCGCGTCACACCGATGGAGAAGACGCTCTACGCGGTCGACGAGCTCTGTGGCTTCGTGACCGCCGTGGCGCTCGTGCGGCCGTCCAAGCGGGTGGCCGAGGTCGAGCCGCCGTCGGTGCGCAAGAAGATGAAGGACAAGGCGTTCGCGCGCGCGGTGAGCCGCGAGATGATGCTCGCGGGCGCCGACGACCTCGGTGTGCCCTTCGATGAAATGATCGCTGAGGTCGTGGCCGCCCTGAGCGGAGTCGCGGACCAGCTGGGGCTCGCGGGACCGACGGCCTGAGCCAGGAGCGCGACGAGCGCGGCCTTGTTGGGCGCGCCGGTCCGCTCGCGCAATCGAGCGAGGTGCTTCTTCACCGTCCCCTCGGAGAGGCCGGTGCGGCGCGCGATCTCTTTATTGGTGAGACCCGCGGCGATCGCGTCCACCAACTCGCGCTGACGCACGGTGAGGGGATCCACGCGGGCGGGCCGCTCGCGCAGCCACCGGCCGGCGCGCCAACCCGCACACAGCCCACACAGCAACGCGGCCATCCGGTCCACAGGTGACCGAACGGCCGCGGCTTGCGGGGCGCGCGTCTGCGGGCTAGCTCGCTTGTTTCAGCGCCGGGCGCCGGCGAGCCGTCTGCAGCTCGTACTTCTCGAGGAAGAGCTGCCCCCCGCAACGCGGACAGAGCGGCTGCTCGCCCGAGTCCCACACCGGCACGCGCGGGCCCGTGGCGTGGGCATAGGCCGCACGGAGCTGGGCCGGGCTCGGCCGGCGTGACCTGGTCGCGATCTGGACCTCACCGGATCCGTGTCCGCAGAAGTAGCAATAGAGCTCGGCTCGAAGCATGTCTGGCCTCCAGATCCACCTGAAAAACGACGGACGAGCGTCTGTTGTTCCATACCGGTGAACCGACCCTCAGGTTTCCGTATCAGGCGATACGTACAACGGGCGGGGCTGGACACACGCACGCGCGATCGTTAGCCGGCGGAGGCGACGTCCAGAGAGACGAGCTCGGACGGATCGCGGAGCACCGTGAGCTGCCGGATCACGCCTCGAGGGATGATGTGGAAGTCGTTGTGACGGTAGTCCTTGCCGGCGTTGGTGATGTCATAGTCGCCGACGACGACGACGTAATCCTCGGTCTCCTTCCAGAGGAGCCCGCAGGTGAGCTTGCACAGCCGGTACGGCTCGAAGTCCTCGGGGATCGCGGTGCGCGCGTACGCCGTGACGTCTTCCCACTCGACCGCAACGAGCGCGATCCCGAGCCGATCGACCGCGTCCAACTTCCCTCTCCCGAACGAACGGCTGAGCGCTGTTCGCTCACCGATACATCTAGCGGCCTGGTGTGGCCGTTCCCGTACAGCAACGGACGATAGAAAGCGGTGTTCGAGTGTCAATGCTCCAGAGGGTCGGTTTCGTCGCGATTGATACTCGCTGAGCGCGACGACGCCCGCGTTGCGTTCTCTCGCTCGCTCGGTCGGCGGGCCATCAATGAAGCTGGTCAGCTCGCCTGCCGTCCCCGAGCGATCAGCTCCGCGACCTTCTGGCCGCCCCGCTTGCCGATCTCCTCGAAGTGCTCGTGACCGTACTTCACCGATACCGCGTCGCCGCCGATCTTTCCGATGCGCCCGTAGAACTTCGGCCCGTACAGCTCTTTCACCTTCTGCCCGCCCTGCTTGCCGATCTGCTCGTAGAAGTCCGACCCATGACGTAGTGCGGTCGTGCGGCCGCCCTTCTTGCCGATCTGCTCGTAGAACTCCGGCCCATGGCGCTGCGCCGTGGTCGCCCCGCCCTTGCGTCCCGCTTCGGCGACGGTCATCGCGCCCTTGCTCTTGGTCATTCGCTCACTCCTTCATGACGTATATCTGTGCGCCCAGCGGCGATGGCGCCGCCAACTCGGACGGTGGCTGCAAGTTCCATACCGACGCTCGCTCGGCTGTCCAGCGTCCGAGCAATCTCCGGACAGTCACCGCTCGATCTGCGTCCGAAGCGTGCACGGATCGGTGCACCGGGGGCGCGTTGCGGGGACCGCGACCGCGACGAATCGAGGATCGCCGGGATCCGGGCCGGTGGAGGTCTGCAGCGTCAGTCGCTCACCAGGCGTGGCCTGGATCCACGACAGGTCACCGGGCGCGACGCGCGGATGCACCTCGGTGATCACGTACGTCAGAAGCTGCAGATCCGGTGTTGAGATGAGGACCTGATCCCCTGGCTGCACATTCCACAGCGTCAGGAACATGCCGGTGCGCGCGTGCGCGTAGAGGTACGTGTTGCTGCCGAGACCCGGGATCGACGTGCCCGGAAAATGGAACGCGAAGCCCTCAGGCGTCAGCTGCCGCACCGTATCGCGGACCAGGTTTCCTTCCGCGACCGGCAGATCGATGCTGAGCCGCGGGATCTGGATGCGATAGCCCGGTGGGATCGGCGCTTGGGGATCACGCGCGGCGGACGGGGTGGGAACCGGGGTGGAGACGGTCGGGTCCGGCGGCATGGTCGACGCGAGCGCGAGCGGCGTCGGAGCGACGCTTGGCGCGGTGGGCGCGCCGGAGCCTTGACCCGCCACGAGCAGGGCGCCAATGAGGATGAGCGCACTCCCGGCGACGACCGGAAGGGTCCGTTTCCCTATGCGATAGTGCGGACGCACATCCCATGCCGAACCTGATGGACCACGCAGCCCGCCGCGCCCGCGCCGCCGCCCGCTGCCGCGAGGCCGATGTGGCGGCGCTGCTGCTCGCCCCCGGGTCCGACCTCAGCTACCTGAGCGGATACCGGATCTTCTCGAGCGAGCGGCTGACGTGCCTCGTGCTCACGAGCGACGGGACCGCGACGCTCGTCCTCCCGGAGCTCGAAGCGCCGCGCGCGGCGGCGGCCGCGCCGGATCTCGCCCTGGCGACCTGGACCGAGACGGCCGATCCGTACGCTCTCGTCGCGTCGTTGGTCACGCAACCGGGCGCCCTGGGGCTCGCCGACCAGATGTGGGCCGCGTTCGCGCTGCGCCTGCAGGCCGCGTGCACGGGCCGCACCTTCCGCCCCGCATCCGACATCACACGTGACCTTCGGATGCGAAAGGATCGCGCCGAGCTCGACGCGTTGCGCGTGGTGTCGGAGTCGGCCGATCGCGCGTACGTGCGCACAGCGGATCTTGAATTCGAAGGACGCACCGAGCGCGCGGTCGGCGAAGATCTCGCGGCGCTGCTCCGCGCCGAGGGCCACGACGAGGTGATGTTCACGATCGTCGCGGCCGGCGAGAACGGCGCGTCCCCTCACCATCACACGGGCGACCGAACGATCGCGCGTGGCGACACCGTGGTCCTCGATTTCGGCGGGACGCGCGCGGGCTACGGCTCGGACATCACGCGGACGGTCCAGGTGGGCGGTCGGCCGAGCGACGAGGTCGTCCACGTCCACGACGTCGTACGGCGCGCGCAGGAGGCCGGGTACGCCGCCGCACGGACAGGAGCGACCGCGCAGTCGGTGGATGCCGCGGCTCGCGCGATCATCTCCGACGCCGGATACGGCGACCGGTTCATCCACCGCCTCGGCCACGGCATCGGCCTGGACGGACACGAGCATCCCTACCTGGTGAGCGGGAACGACCAGCCGCTCGAGCCGGGCATGGCATTCTCCATCGAGCCCGGCGTGTACCTCCCTGGCCGCTTCGGTGTGCGGATCGAGGACGTCGCGATCATCGCCGACGACGGGCGCTCCGAGCCGCTGAATCGCGTGGATCGCGCGCTCGCGACCGTGCGCTGATGCGCTTCGCGCTGGCCCTGTTCGTCGCGGCAGCGCTGGATCTCGTCGTCCTGCTCCGGATGGATCAGTGGGTCGGCACCGGCGGTCTCCTCGCCATCGGGTATCTCCTCCTCGCATCCGCCGGCGCGGGATTCTTCTCCGGGTCGCGTGCCGCGCTCGCGGGAGCGCTTGCGGTGATCGTCGGGGTGCTCCTCTCCGGTCTCGTCCAGTACTGGCCCCGGATCAGCTACGCGAACGACCTTGGCGTGCTGCTCGGATTCGAGCTGCAGCTGGTCATCGCGTTCGTGCCGTACGAGATCGGTGGCGCGATCGCCGGGCACTTCGGAGGGACGCTGCGCGCGCGGACCGTACCGTCCGTGCGCCCGGGCTCGGCTCCGCCGACCCCGGGCGAGCCCCATTCAACGGCATGACCATGGCCCGGATGCTCGCCTCGGTGCTGGCGACGACGACGGGCCTCGCGTTCTGGTGGGGACTGACCGAGCCCCTGCCGGTCCCGCCGGTCATCCTGCTCGGCGTCAGCGCGGGCATCCTGCTCTGTGCCGGCTTGATCGCCGGCCGCCTCGGTGTCGTGGCGGCGCCGTGCGCGCTCCTGTTCTCGCTGCTCCTCGGAAGCATCCTCGCGACGCAGATGCATCAAGCGTTCACGCCGTCGTTCGCGCCGGTGTCGCACTTCGGGAGTCTCCTGGTGTTGGACCTTCCGGCGATCCTCATCCCACTCGCGGTCGCGGCCGGCCTGGGTGCGCTCGGCGGATGGGTCGGCGAGCGGCTGCTGCCCTCGCGCTAGCGAACGACCATCAGCTGGCGCGAAGCGCTAGCGAACGAATGGCGCCGCGGCTTGCAACGCCCAGCGGTACAGGCCATCGGGCAGGATCCCGATCACGACCACCGCGACACCGGCGATGCCGAGCCCGGCAGATAGCAGGCGGCCGGTGCCTGCGAGCCGCGGCGCATTGGCCTCCACCTCGTACATGTACATGTGCACGACCACGCGGAGGTAATAGAACGCCGCGAGGACCGCGTTCAGCGCGATCACGACCGCGAGCCACACGAGACCGGCGTCCAGCACCGGCTGGAGGATGAACACCTTGGCCACGAACCCGATCGTGGGCGGGATACCGGTCAGCGAGATGAGGAACACCGCGAAGGCGAGCGCGCCGGTCGGGCGCCGCCGGGCGAACCCGTTCAGCTCGTCGAGCGTCGCGCCGCGTGTGCCGTCGAGGTCGAGATAGATGAGGCACGCGAACGCGCCGAGATTCATGATCCCGTACGCGAACACGTAGAACAGCACCGCGGCCGACGCTGACGCGCCCGCCTGGTATGCCGCGACACCGGCGAGGATGTAGCCGGTGTGCGCGATGCTCGAGTACGCGAGCATCCGCTTGACGTTCGCTTGCGCGAGCGCGACGACGTTCCCGCCGGTCATGGTGATCGCGGCGAGGATCGCGAAGACCGCGCTCCAGTCCAGCCCGAGAGGACCGAGGCTGCCGATCATCACCCGAAGGATCGCGGCGAACGCCGCGGCCTTCGGCGCAACGCTCATGAAGGCCGTGGCCGGCGTCGGCGCCCCGTCGTACGCGTCCGGGGTCCACTGGTGGAACGGGACGACTGCCGCCTTGAACGCGAGGCCGACCGTCACGAGGGCCAGCGCGACGAGCGTGGCGCCGTTGGTGAGACCACCCTTGGAGATCGCCTCGGCGATGCCGGCGAACGTGGTCGTGCCCGAGAGTCCGTACAGCCACGCGAATCCGTACAGGAGCAGCGCGGAGCTGAACGCGCCGAGCAGGAAGTACTTGAGGGCAGCCTCGTTGCTGTAGCGGTCGCGGCGCGCCATGCCCGCAAGGACGTAGATCGGGATGGTCATCAGCTCGATGCCGATGAACACCGTGATGAGGTCCGTCGAGAGCGCGATGGTCATCGCGCCGACGGTCGAGAAGAGGACCGTCGCGTAGTACTCGGCCGCCGGGATCCCCCGACGCTCGAGGTACTCGGGAGCGACGACCGTGGCGAAGATCGCGAGGATGCAGAACAGGGCGCGGAAGAACGTCGTGAATGTGTCGACGACCACGAACCCGCCGAACGCGGTGTGGCTCGCGATCGCGAACGGGCCCGTGAAGATCGCGACGATCAACCCGGCCACGGTGAGGACCGGCAGCCAGTGGCGCACGAGCCTGCGGCCGATGAGCGCGTCGACGAGGAGGACGAGGCAGGCCGTCGCGGTGACGACGATCTCCGGCAGGACCGTGACGACGTCGGCGAGGCTCATTTCAGCACGACCTGCGACGCGTCGGCCGCGATGGCGAGGATCCGCCGCACCGACGGCTCGATGATCGCGATCGCCGGCTGCGGGAACACCCCGAGCAGCACTGTGAGGACGAGGAGCGGTGTGGCGCACACGACCTCGAGCGGCGAGAGGTCGGGCAGCGCGCGATAGGCCTCGCGCAAGGTGCCGTACATGACGCGCTGGAACATCCAGAGCAGGTAGACCGCGGCCAGGATCACGCCGATGGCCGCGAGCGGTCCCCAGAACAGCCCGCCGGGACCGGTGGCCGGGTTGAACTTGAACGTGCCGAGGAGCACGAGGAACTCGCCGACGAAGCCGCTCAGGCCGGGCAGGCCGAGCGATGCGAGCACGAACACGCCGAAGAACGCCGTGTACAACGGCCAGGCGTTCGCGAGGCCACCGAGGTCGGCGATCTGGCGGCGGTGGGTCTTCTCGTACTGGATGCCGACGAACAGGAAGAGGGCGCCGGTGACGAAGCCGTGGTTGAGCATCTGGAGGACGGCGCCGACGGCACCCTGTTGATTCAGCACGAAGATGCCGAGGGTCACGAAGCCCATGTGAGCCACCGATGAGTACGCGACCAGCTTCTTCAGGTCCTTCTGCACGACCGAGACGACCGCGCCGTAGAGGATCGCGACGACCGAAAGGAGGATGAGGACGGGCAGCCAAGCCTGCGTGCCGATCGGGAAGAGCGGCACCGCGAAGCGAAGGAAGCCGTACCCGCCGGCCTTCAGGAGCACCCCCGCGAGCACGATCGACCCCGCGGTCGGCGCCTCGACATGGGCGTCGGGCAGCCAGGTGTGGAACGGGAACATCGGCATCTTGATCGCGAAGGCCAGGCCGAACGCGAGGAAGACCCAGAACTGGAAGTCCGCCGAGAAGCGGCCGGACCGCGTGAGCAGCTCGGGCAGCGACAGCGTGCGGTTCCCCGCATCACCGCTCGCGAGGTACACCGCGATGATCCCCACGAGCATGAGGAGCGACCCGGCGAGGGTGAACAGGACGAACTTCAGCGTCGCGTACACGCGCCGCGGTCCGCCCCAGATCCCGATGATCAGGTACATCGGCACGAGCATCAGCTCGAAGAACACGTAGAACAGGAACAGGTCGAGGGCCATGAAGACGCCGACCATGCCGACCTCGAGCAGAAGGAACGCGGCCATGAACTCGCCGATGCGCTCCTTGATCGCGCCCCCGCTCGAGTACAGCACCGAGATGAACGTGAGCAGCGTGGTCATCGGGATCAGCAGGACCGAGATCCCGTCCACGCCGAGCTCGTAGCGGATGCCGAGCGTCGGCAGCCACGCGGCCGACTCCGTCAGCTGGAAGCCCGCCTCGCCGACCTGGAACTGGGCCAGCATCACGAGCGACACGACGAGCTCGATGAATGTCGTGACGACCGCCACCTGCTTCACCGCGCGCGGGTCGCGGAAGAACGCGATGAGCGGGATGAGGCCCGCGATCGGGATGATGACGAGCAACGTCAGGAGGTGGCCCATCATCGGTGCAGCCAGCCCGTCGCGTAGCCGCCGTACATGACCATGATCAGGAGCAGCCCGGCCACGACCGAGAGCGCGTAGTTGCCGACGACCCCCGTCTGTACGCGGCGCAGGCGGCCGCCGGCGAGCTTGATCGCCCAGCCGAGGCGGTTCACGAGCCCGTCGATGATGTGGATGTCGAACGCCCAGGCCGCGCCTGCGAACGCCTTCGCGAGAGCCACGAAGCGACGGTCGTACACCTCGTCGACGTAGTACTTGTTCACGAGCACGTCGTAGTACGGGCCCGCGGCGCGCGACACGGCGGCCGGATCCGGCCGCCCGCGCGAGTACATCGACAGCCCGAGGAGGATCCCGCCGACCCCGACAGCCGTCGAGATCGCGGCGAACATGAGGAACTGCGTCCAATCGGTGCCCGCCTCCGCCGGAATCGCTTGGTTCGCGGCCGCGGTCTCGACGGCGGGCCCGAGGAAGGAGTGCAGGAAGCCGTGGTCGGGCGGGAAGCCGATGAACCCGACGAGGACGCTCCCCGCCGCGAGGACCAGGAGCGGCACGGTCATCACCCGCGGCGACTCGTGCGCGTGCTCGAACAGGTGGCGGTCACGGGGCTGGCCGTGGAACGTGAGCCAGATCGCGCGCGTGACGTAGAACGCGGTGAGCCCTCCGGTGAACACGCCGACCGCCCAGAGGATCGGGTAGCCGTTCGTGAACGCCGACCCGAGGATCTCGTCCTTCGACCAGAAGCCCGCGAGCGGCGGGAGCGCGGCCAGCGCGCCGCCGGCGATGACCATCGTCCAGTACGTCACCGGCATCTTCGTCCGAAGGCCGCCCATCCGCCGCATGTCCTGCACGTCGCCGATCCCATGGATCACCGAGCCGGACCCGAGGAACAAGAGCGCCTTGAAGAACGCATGGGTGACGAGGTGGAACATCGCGGCGATCGGCGCGCCGACGCCGAGTGCCAGGAACATGTAGCCGAGCTGGCTCACCGTCGAATAGGCCATGACCCGCTTGATGTCGAACTGCACGAGCGCGATCGTCGCGGCAAAGATGGCGGTGAGCGCGCCGACGCCGCCGACCCCGGCAAGCACCGGGCCGGCCGCATGGAAGAGCGGGGTCGATCGCGCGACCAGATACACCCCCGCGGTCACCATCGTCGCGGCGTGGATGAGCGCGGACACGGGGGTCGGGCCTTCCATCGCGTCCGGCAGCCACGAATACAGGGGCAACTGCGCGGACTTGCCGGTCGCTCCGAGGAAGAACGCGAGGCAGATGAGCGCCAGGACGCCTTGAGCGGGTGGGTCCTTCGCGACGCGGTCGAACACATCGACGAAGTTCATCGAGCCGAAGACGAGGAACGTGGTGATCATGCCGATGGTGAATCCCCAGTCACCGATCCGGTTCATGATGAACGCCTTCTTCGCGGCGCCCGCGGGCTCCGGCCGCTCGAACCAGAAGCCGATGAGCAGGTAGCTGCAGAGCCCGACACCCTCCCAGCCGACGAACATGACGAGGTAGTTGTCGGCCATGACGAGGATGAGCATCGCGAACACGAACAGCGGGAACCAGCTGAAGAACCGCCAGAAGCCGTGGTCGTGGGCCATGTAGCCGATGGCGTAGATGTGGATGAGGAACGAAACGACCGTGACCACGAGGAGCATCACCGACGAGAGCGGATCGATGAGCGCCGCGACGTTCACGTGGAAGTCCGCCACGTTGATGAACGTGTAGAGCGGCACGACCGTGCGCAGGGCGCCGGACCGCACCTCGAGGAAGACGCCGATCGCGATCACGGCAGAGGCCCCGATCGCCGCGGACGCGAGCGGGCCGGTCCAGTGTTTGAGCCACCGCCGCCCGAAGAGGGCGTTGATGAAGAACGCCGCGAGCGGGAACGCGGGGATGAGCCAGACGTCCTGGATCACGCGGTCTTCATCCTTTCATCTCGTGGAGCTCGTCGACGTTCACGGTCGGGCGGTTGCGGTACGCCGCGAGGATGATCGCCAGCCCGACCGCGACCTCCGCGGCGGCGACGACGAACACGAAGACGACGAACACGCTCCCGCGCTGGTCGAGCGGGTTGCCGGCGCCCAGCTGGCCCGCCCGGCGCGAGAACGCCACGAGCGCCAGATTGCTCGCGTTCAGCATGAGCTCGACGCACATCAGGATCACGACCGCGTTGCGGCGGACGAGCACGCCGGCGGCGCCGAGGAAGAACAGGACCGCGGACACGGCGATGAATGCGCCGAGCGGAACGGTCACTGCTCGTCACGCTTCACGAGGACGATCGCTCCGACGAGCGCCGCGAGGAGGAGCACCGACGCGACCTCGAATGGGAACGCGTAGTCGGAGAACAGGCTCGCGGCCACGGGGATGAGGTCCCCGCCCTTCGCCGATGGCGTGCTCGCGTCATTGAATGAGAAGGCGAGGAACGCGACCGGAAGGGCGATCGCCAGAATGATCGCGGCGGCCCAGGGCGTCTGCCGCTGGAAGAAGAGCCCGTAGGCTCGCTCATCCTGCTTGGTGAACATCACGCCGAACAGGATGAGGATCGTGATCGCACCGACGTAGATGAGCACCTGGAACAGGGCGATGGTCTCCGCTCCGAGCAGCAGGAACATGCCGGCCATACACGCGAACGTGAGCGCCATGAGCAGCGCCTGTGCGGTGATGCGCCGCAAGACGACGACACAGGTCCCCGCCCCGATGATCCCCAGGGCGAACAGCGCGAAGAAGAGCGGCTCGAGGATGTCCAACCTGATCAGGGCGACAGACGAACGTCGCGCAGGGCGACGTTCTCCCGCGTACGCGAACGGAATCGGAGGAGCCGCCGCCGCTGGGTGAACGGCAGGCCGATGACCAGCGCGCCGACCAGGAGCCAGTTGACGACGGCGAGCGGGAGGCGGGGGTCCGCGAACGCGAGGATGATCACGGCCGAGGCCATGATGTTCACCAGCGCGAGCGGGATGAGCACCTTCCAGCAGAACCCCATGAGCTGATCAATGCGGAGACGCGGCAGTGTCGCGCGGATCCACATGAACAGCAGCACGAAGACGTAGGTCTTGAGCGTGAACCAGAGGACCCCGAGGATCGGGAGCGCGTCGACGCCCGGGCCGTGCCAGCCGCCGAACCAAAGCGTCGCCATGATCGCCGATACGACCGTCACCTCGCCGTACTCGGCCAGGAAGAAGATGCCCCAGCGCATACCCGAGTACTCGGTGAGAAAGCCCGCGACGAGCTCCGACTCCGCCTCGGGGAGGTCGAATGGATTGCGGTTCGTCTCAGCGAGGGCCGCGATGAGATACGTCACGAACGCCATCGGCAGGATCAGCACGTTCACCAGCAGGCCCGGCTGCGAGTTCGTGATGTCCACCATCGACAGCGAGCCCACGTAGAGAACGACGGTCACGAGCCCGAGGATCTGCGGCACCTCATACGAGATCAACTGGCCTGCCGACCGGAGCCCGCCCATCAGGGAGTACTTGTTGTTCGAGGCCCAACCCGCGATGACGATCCCGAGGACGGTCATCGACCCAAGGGTCGTCAGGTACAGCAGGCCGACGTTCAGGTTCGCGCCGACAAAGTCCGGACCGAACGGCAGCACGACGAACGACGCGACCATGGGACTGAACACGATCGCCGGCGCGGCCAGGAAGAACGGCGCGTCGGTGAGCTTGGCCCGGATGTCCTCCTTGCTCAAGAGCTTGATCGCGTCGGCGAACGTCTGGAGCAATCCGAACGGGCCCGTGTGGTACGGACCGATGCGATCCTGCATCACCGCCTGGATCTTCCGTTCGAGGAAGATCTGCGCGAGCGCGCCGTTGAGCACGAGGAAGATGACGAGTGCCACGGCGATGACGAGGCGGAGGACCGCCCAGATGACGGGGTCGATCCCGAAGGGGCCGATCGGCATGTGCTCAGCCTCCGCGCGCGTCGCTGCGCGGCGGGAGAAAGCTCTTGCGGAGCGGGTGTCCGGGGAACGACTCCTCGAGGAAGATCCGCCGCAGGTCCGGGTGCCCGTCGAAGGTGATGCCGAACATGTCGTAGGTCTCGCGCTCGCACCAGTTCGCGCCCGGCCACACACCCGAGAGCGTCGGCACGCGCGGGTCGAGCTCCGAGCACGTCGTGCGCAGCATCGCGAAGACGTGGGTCGTCGTGCCGCGGACGAAGGTGACGGAGCGCAGCTCGGCGCCGGTGTCGACGCCCGCGTTCACCGAGTACAGATCACACCGGGTGAGCGGATCGTCGCGGAGGAGCGTGGCGACCTCGACGAGGCGATCGTGGTCGACGTCGACGACGACCATGTCGTGGAGGGTCGACACGCGGGCGCGCTGACCGAGCTTGGCACCGAGCGCCGACGCGATGCGCGCGAGCTCGATGGTCGGACGAGGCGAGCTCAGTACCACCGGAGCACCTGCTTGCGCCACGCGTAGAAGAGGCCGACGACGAGGATGAGGATGAAGACCGCCATCTCGATGAGCCCGCTCCAGCCGAGCGATCTGAACAGGACGGCCCACGGGAACAGGAAGATGACCTCGACGTCGAAGACTACGAAGAGCAGGGCGAAGATGTAGAAGTGGCTGGGGTAGCGGCCCCACGCTTGCCCGACCGGCTCCTCGCCGGATTCGTAGGTACGCGACTTCTCGAGCGAGGGCTTCCGGGGTGCGACGAGTCGCGATATGCCGAGCAAAGCGGTGACGAATCCGGCGCCCACGATGAAAAAGACGAAGACGTAGAAATAGGACAGGTTGTAGTCGGGCACTGCGACGTAGCGTACGAAGCGCCCTAGGAGCCCGCAAACCGCGATGAATTCGCTCGATCGTGCCGCCCAAAGGTCCCGGTCACCGTAACGTCATGGGTCCGTTGCACGGTTGACACATCGTGAGCCGCCACGGTACGGTGCGAATGTCCCCGATCGGTGAGTACGCAATGCGTACACGCCATTCGCGGGGATCGGGCGCCGCCGCGGTGCCTGGCGATCAACGGGGAGGACAGGGTATTGAGGGCGACGCTCAGTAAGTCGTCGGCCAAGCCGTCCGGGCGGCACCAGCTCGGACAGCTCGCCCACAAGGCCGGCGGATCCATCGAGCGCTTCGCCCTGATCAGCACGCGTCAGCTGGGTCGTCGCGCGCTGTTCGTCCTGGTCAATCTCTTCGTCGCGGCCGTCGTGATGTCGCTGCCGTTCATGGCCAGCGCCGCCGCTCGCCCCGCCGCGCAGACGTCCGCCTTCAACCAGCCGATCGGCTCGACGAGCCTCGCTCCGGTCGATGGGGAGCCGCAGGTCGCTCGCAGCGCGACGCAAGCACGTGGCAGAACGATCGCCGCCGGTCGCGAGCCGATCACCGTGCAGGCTCCAGGGGCACGGCCGATCCAGGAGTACACGCTGTCCGCGGACGACACCCTCTGGACGATCGCGAACTTCTACGGTCTCACCGCCGAAGCGATCGCGTTCGCGAACGGGATCACCGACCCGTACCACCTGCAGGTCGGGCGGCGGATCATGATCCCGCCGCTCGAGGGCGCGCTCTACACCGTCGCCGCCGGCGACACGGTCGAGTCCGTCGCCGCGCGATTCAAGGTCGATCCGGCCGTGATCAGGGACTACAACCACCTCTACTTCGAGCCCGAGCGCTTCGCTACGGGCCAGCTCATCTTCGTCCAGAACGCAGCGCTTCCGACACTGCCGCCTCCGCCGGAGGCCAACGCGACCGTCATCGCCCGACCCGCGGTGAGCGCCTCCTCCGCGAAAGCGGGCGGCTACCTCGCGTGGCCGGTCGCGGGCTGGATCAGCCAGTACTTCTGGGCGGGCCACACCGGCGTCGACATCGCCGCGCCGTATGGCAGCGGGCTCGCGGCCTCGGTCAACGGGGTCATCAGCCAGAACGGGTGGGTCGCGATCGGCGGCCTGCACATCTGCGTACGCAGCGGCAACCTCGAGGAGTGCTTCTACCACTTGAGCGCGGCGTACCTCCCCGTCGGCACCGCCGTAGCCGCCGGGCAGATCGTCGCCGCGATCGGACTGACCGGGGTGAC
Organism: Candidatus Limnocylindria bacterium; assembly: GCA_036564905.1. GTDB lineage: Bacteria > Chloroflexota > Limnocylindria > P2-11E > P2-11E > UBA4735. The sequence continues at coordinate 7,272 of DATCOD010000022.1, read as the reverse complement.
GACCGGCCCGCACGTCCACTGGGAGACCAAGATCGACGGCCACTTCGTCAACCCACTGCTCGTTCAGCCCTAATCCGCCCGCTCGCCGCGCCGGTAGTGCGGCCGACCGGTCCCAAGGATGGTTCTCATACTTGGCCGGTGTACCAAGCAGTCCACAGCGATCGTTCCGGCCGGGTGTTCGTGTCAGCCGACTACGGCGCGACCGCGCGCGACGGGGCCCTGCCGGTCGCGCTCGATCGTGCGATCCCCCTCCCTGACGGCGCGCAGCTCGTGCCACTCCCTGACCGGGCGGCCATGGGTCTCGACCGCCGCGCAGAGCCGCGGTCCCTGGGGCCGACCCGCTGGGCGCTTTCCGCGATCCTTCCGGCCGGCTACGTCCGGACGCACATCCCCTCGATCGAGGCGGAACGTGATGCCGCGCCGCTCGACCCACTGCCGTATGCGGCCGTGGCAGCCGATGCGCGCGGCGAGCTCGTGGCCGCCGCCGTCCAGCTCCACACTCCGGCGGTGACGCCGATCGACGAGGTCGGCGCGACGATCACCGGCCGGCTCCGTTCCGAGCCCTCGAACCGGCTGCTGCGTCAGCTGGCGCGCTGCGCGCGGGAGTATCGGTGCGCGGCGGCAGGCAACGCGTTCCTCGGCGCCGGCGAGTGCGCGCTCCCGCTCGGCGCGCCGGCCAACGATCAGGCGGCGCCACAGGTCGCGCTCCGGCGGCTCCTCGAACGCGCACCACTCGACCCGGTCTCGTTCAAGGCGTCCCCGGCAGACGTGGCTGCTGTGGCCATCTCGCACCTCGAGGCGGGCGGGTCGAGCGTGTCGTTCGGACGGGCCTGTGAGGGCGAGCCGCTCGAGCTGATCCGGGACCTTGTGAAGGTGATCGGTCTGATCCGAGCCGCGGTCACGACCGGCGAGATCGTGCTGCGAACGAGCGGCGCCTCGGCGATCGCGCTCGGGCGCGCGGCCGAAGCGGGCGTGGACCGCGTCGTCGTGCGGATCGCCTCGGCCGACGGTCAGACGTACGAGCGCGTGCACCGGCCGGTCGGCTTCCGGTGGACCGACGTGCGCGCGGCGCTTCGCGAGGCCGCCGCCCGAGGTCTCGCGATCACCATCGAGCTGCTCTCGCTGCCCGGGCTCACCGACCGCGAGACGGAGGTCGCCGCGCTCGTCGCGCTGCTCGGCGAGCTGCGGCGGGGGACCGAGCTCCGGCTCGCGGACCTCGCCGCCGATCCGTATGCGCTCCTCGCGCGGATCCCGGGCGGTCCCTCGATCGGGATCGCCGCGATGCTCGATCGGCTGCGCGCCGACGCGGCGCACGTCCGGCTGGCGGCGTAGAAGTGTTCCTCGATCGCGCGCGCATCGTGGTGAAGGGCGGCGACGGCGGCCGCGGCGTGATCTCGTTCCGTCGCGAGGCGCACGTCCCACGCGGCGGCCCCGACGGCGGGGACGGTGGCCGCGGCGGCAGCGTCGTCCTGCACGTCGACAGCGGCATGACCACGCTCTCGGACTTCCGGTTCCGCAAGACGCTCGAAGCGCAGAGCGGCGGAGACGGCGGCGGAAAGAACAAGAGCGGCAAGGCGGGCACCGACCTCGTCGTGCGCGTGCCCGAGGGCACGATCGTGGTCGATCGCGCGACCGGCGATCGCGTCGCCGATCTCATGACGCCGGACGAAGAGATCGTCGTCGCGCGCGGCGGCCAAGGCGGCAAGGGGAACGCGCGGTTCGTGTCGAGCACCCGGCGCGTGCCTCGCATCGCGGAAGACGGCTCGCCCGGCGAATCGCACGAGCTCGACCTCGAGCTGAAGCTCATCGCGGACATCGGGCTGGTCGGCCTTCCGAACGCGGGCAAGTCCTCGCTCCTCGCCGCGCTCACGCGCGCGACGCCGAAGATCGCGGATTATCCGTTCACGACGCTCACGCCCAATCTCGGCGTCGCACGGCTCGGGGACCGCGAGCTCGTCATCGCGGATATCCCCGGTCTCATCGAGGGAGCGCACACCGGCGTGGGGCTCGGTGAAGAGTTCCTTCGGCACATCGAGCGGACGCGACTCATCGTCCATGTGGTCGATCTCGCGCTCGCCGATCCGATCGCGGACATCGCGGTCGTCGACGCCGAGCTGTCCGCGTACGGCCGGGGGCTGATGGACCGCCCACGGCTGTTCGCCCTGAACAAGCTGGATCTGTTCGAGGCGCGCGAGCGCGCCGTCGCGACCGCCGCGGTCCTCGGGACCAACGCGATCGCGGTGTCCGCCGTCACCGGCGAGCGCGTACCAGACCTGCTGAAGCGCATCTTCGCGGCCTGCGCGCCACGCGAGATCCTCCCGGCGGCGGTGCCCGGCGAGCGCCGGATCGTCTTCAGCGCGGGTGGGCGCGACTGGACGGTGAAGAAGGAGAAGGATGGCTTCCGCGTCCGCGGCGATCGGGTCGAGCGGCTCGCGCGGGGCATCGACTGGGAGAGCCCAGATGCCGCCGCGTACTTCCAGCTCTTGCTCCAGAAGAACGGCATCGAAAAGGAGCTGCGCCGCCTCGGCGTGAGCAACGGCGCGACCGTCCGCATCGGCGGCAAGGACCTCGAATGGACCGAGGGCGGTCCGCGGTGAGGGTCGGCGTCTTCGGCGGCACGTTCGACCCGGTGCACGTCGGGCACCTCGCGATCGCCCACGCGGCGCTCGAGTCCGTCCCGCTCGACCGCGTCGTCTTCGTGCTCGCGCGGCGATCGCCGTTGAAAGAGCGGGGGGCCGTCGCCGGAGCGCCGGACCGGCTGCGCATGCTCGAGCTCGCTGTCGCCGGGGAGCCGCGCTTCGCGGTATCTCGCGCCGAGCTCGACCGCGGTGGTCCCTCCTACACGGTCGAGACGCTCGAGGAGCTTTCAGGCAGCGACGAGCTCTTCCTGATCCTCGGGAGCGATGCGATCGCCGACTTCCCGCGCTGGAAGGAGCCCGAGCGGATCGCGACGCTCGCGACGCTGCTGGTCGCGGAGCGGCCGGGTGCCTCCGAACGGGTCGGCGATGCGCCGATCGTCCGGTTCGACGCGCCCCGGCTCGACATCAGCTCGCGCGAGCTGCGTGCGCGGGCCGCTCGGGGCAGGTCGCTGCGGTACCTTGTTCCCGAGCCCGTCTGGAAGCACATCGAGGCGCGCGGCCTGTACCGCGCGGAGGGACCGACGTCGCGAACGACCTGAGCCCGCGCGCGCTCGCCGATCTCGTCGTCGAGGCCGCGACCGACAAGAAGGCCGAGGACATCCTCGTCATGAATGTGTCCGAGGTCACCTCGATCGCGGACTTCTTCGTCCTGTGCAGTGGCCGGGGCGAGCGCCAGGTGCAGGCGATCGTCGACGGCATCGTCGAGAAGGCCAAGGCGGCGGGCCTGGTGCCGATGGGGGTCGAGGGGTACAGCTCCGGGCGGTGGATCCTCGTCGATCTCGGTGACGTCGTGGTCCACGCGTTCGTGCCCGAGGAACGCGATCTCTACAACCTCGAGCGGCTGTGGGGCGACGCCCCGATCGTCCTGAAGATCGAGTGATGTCGCAGGCGGACTACGATGCCCCCGGCAACAGCCACGAAGGAGGTCGGTTGGGTATCGAGCGCTTCGTCCGCAGGGACGACGGTCAGGGTCTGGTCGAGTACGCCCTCATCATTGCCGTTATCGCCATCGCGGTGATCGTCGCGATGCTCTTCGTGCGCGGTCAACTCCAGAACATGTTCAGCAATATCGGGAACAGCCTGACCTAGGTCCGGCGATGCCCGTGGCGAGCGCCGCGACGGATCGAGCTTGGCGGCAGCGAGCCTGCGCCCGTACACTCGAAGTCTCGGTGGCTGTGATTTCAGTGGCATTTCGCTTGTCCGTCGGCCCGTTCGGGGCTGTAGCTCAGTTGGTAGAGCGCTTGAATCGCACTCAAGAGGTCAGGGGTTCGAATCCCCTCAGCTCCACCGCGCGAGGAGGCCGATCCGAAGGATGAGGGATTTCAGCGACCCCGACCGCCAAGCGAACGTCGCGTTCGCGCTCATCGTGCTCGGGATCGTCTTCGTCGGCGGCCTGACCATCTGGCTCTTTTATGGAGCGCAGTTCTAGGACCGCAGCGCGACTAGGGGGGAGCACATGGCCACGCCGCATCTGCAGAACTACATCGACGGACGCTGGACCGACTCCACGAGCGGCGAAGCGTTCGAGGACCTGGACCCCGCGACGGGCCAGATCATCGCGACCGCGACGAAGTCGGCGAAAGCCGACGTCGATCGGGCCATCGAAGCGGCGCGCCGGGCGTTCGACTCATGGCGGCTCTACCCCGCGCCCAAGCGCGGTGAGATCCTCTACCGGGCAGGCGAGCTCATGCTCCAGCGCAAGGACCAGCTCGCGCGAGAGATGACGTCGGAGATGGGCAAGGTCCTCGCCGAGGCGCGTGGCGATGTGCAAGAGGGCATCGACATGACCTACTACACCGCCGGCGAGGGCCGCCGCCAATTCGGCGACGTCGTGCCGGCCGAGCTTCCGAACAAGTGGGCCATGTCCACGCGCGTACCGCTCGGCGTCGTCGCGGCGATCACGCCATGGAACTTCCCCTTCGCCATCCCGACCTGGAAGATCATGCCCGCGCTCGTTCTCGGCAACACCGTCGTGTTCAAGCCGGCGTCGTACACCCCGATGCTGGCGGTCCGTTTGGTCGAGCTTCTCGAGGAAGCCGGCCTGCCGAAGGGCGTGCTCAATCTCGTGCTCGGTCCGGGCGGCGGGCTCGGCGACGCGCTCGTCACCCACCCCGGCATCGATCTCATCTCGTTCACCGGCTCGAGCGACGTCGGCGCGCACATCAGCGAGATCGCGGGCAAGCAGCTGAAGCGCGTATCCGCGGAGCTCGGCGGGAAGAATGCGATCGTCGTCATGGAGGATGCGGACCTCGACCTTGCCCTCGAGGGCATCGTGTGGTCGGCGTTCGGCACCTCGGGCCAGCGCTGCACCGCCGCGTCGCGCGTGATCGCGGATCGCCCTATCGCGAACGAGCTGATCGACCGGCTGGTGTCTCGGGCGAAGAAGATGAAGATGGGCCACGGCCTCGACGCGAGCACGGACCTGGGACCGGTCATCTCCAGCGACGCGCAACAGAAGGTCCACAGCTACATCCCGATCGCCGAGAAGGAGGGCGCGACCGTCGCGGCCGGCGGCCGCATCCCGACCGAGGGGGCGCTCGGCAAGGGGTTCTTCCACGAGCCCACGGTCCTCGTCGACGTGAAGCCGAATATGCGCGTCGCGCAGGAGGAGATCTTCGGGCCGGTCGTCTCGGTGATCGAGGTGAAGGACATCGACGAAGCGATCCGCGTCGTGAACTCGACCAAGTACGGCCTCTCGTGCTCCATCTTCACGAAGAACGTCAACGACGCGTTCCGCTTCATGCGCGACGCCGAGACCGGGCTCGTGTACGTGAACGCCGGAACGATCGGGGCGGAGATCCAGCTGCCGTTCGGGGGCACGAAGGCGACGGGCAACGGCCACCGTGAAGCCGGTCGGGCCGCGCTGGACGTGTACGCGGAGTGGAAGTCGATCTACGTCGACTTCTCCGGGAAGCTCCAGCGCGCCCAGATGGACGACCAGAGCTCGCCTGGCTAGGCCGGCAGCGTGAAGACGATCCGCGTTCCGTGACCGGGGATGCTCTCCGCGCGGATGCGGCCGCGATGCGCCTCGACGAGCCCTTTGGCGATCGCGAGGCCCAGACCGGCGCCGGGTGAATCCGTCGAGCGGCTGAACCGTTCGAAGATCCCGGCGACCGCGTCCGGCGCGATCCCCGTGCCCGTGTCACGCACCGTCACCTCGACCCCGCCATCAGCGCCGCGAAGCTCGATCCCGACCGAGCCACCGGCCGGCGTGTAGCGCAGCGCGTTCGCGACCAGGTTCACGAGCACCTCGCGCACGCGCACCGGATCGGCCTCGATCGCCGTCGGCCCCTCCGCCGATGAGCGGAGCCTGACGGATCCGCGGCGGGCCTGGTCAGCGAAGGCCCCGACGACGTCGCGGGCGATGGACGCCACGTCGACCGGCTCACGATGCAGCGCGAGCGCGCCGCTCTCGGCGAGCGAGAGGGTCCGCAGGTCATCGATGAGCCGTGCAAGCACCTTCGTCTCCTCGAGGAGCGGGGCGATGTGCTCGCGATCCAGCGGGTGCACGCCGTCGACGAGTGCCTCGATGTTCCCCTGCATGACCGTGAGCGGCGTGCGCAGCTCGTGCGTCACGTCGGCGAGGAGCTGCTTGCGCTGTGACTCATTCGCCTCGAGGCGGGCGGCCATCGCGTTGAAGGCCCGAGCGAGCGATCGCATCTCCCGTGGTCCGCGCTCGGCGACGCGCGTGTCATAGCCGCCCGCTTCGAGGCGGCCGGTAGCCTCGATGAGATCGCCGACCGGCCTGGTGACCCCCCGTACCGTGCGGCCAAGCAGCACCAGCGCGATGACGATCACGAGCGGAACAAGGAACACCGGTGGACCGCCCGGGTGATCGATCGAAGGCGATTGACCCTCGGAACGAACGAAGCCGATGGCCCCGGCGATCGACCAGAACAGCGTGAATGCGCCGAGGATCGCAAGCAGGATCACGGTCAGGAACGCGACCGCCATACGCATGTAGAAGCGACGCTGCATCGCTATCGATGACGCGCGCCGAGGGGGTGGGAACGGCTCGCTCTCGGGCCACCACGAGGGCCGGCTGTCGTAGCCGCGCCAGCCCGAGCGGCTCATCGGTCGTCGTCCCGGAATCGATAGCCCACCCCGTGCACCGTCTGCACGTAGTGCGGCGCGCGGGGATCGGGCTCGAGCTTGCGGCGGATGTTCTTCACGTGCGCGTCGATCGCGCGCTCATACGACTCGAAGGCGACGCCGTGCACCGCGTCGAGCAGCTGCGATCGGGTGAAGACGCGCCCCGGCTCGCGGGCGAGCGCCGCGAGCAGCTGGAACTCCGTCGGGGTGAGCTCGACCTCCCGGGTCCCGGCGGTGACGCGCAGCCGCGGCACGTCGAGCGTCACGTCGCCGGCGCGGATCAGATCGGTCGACGTCGCTGGTCGCTCCGTCCGGCGGAGGACCGCGCGTACGCGGGCCACGAGCTCCTTCGGGGAGAATGGCTTGGTCACATAGTCGTCGGCGCCGAGCTCGAGCCCGACCAGCTTGTCGCTCTCGTCGGAGCGCCCGCTGAGGATCACGATCGGGACGCTCGAGTCGCGCCGGAGGGCGCGCGTGACGTCGAGACCGTCGACCCGCGGCAGCCCGAGGTCCAGCACGATGAGGTCGGGATGGTCTCCCC
>DATCOD010000021.1:0-32873 GCA_036564905.1 Candidatus Limnocylindria bacterium | reverse complement strand
GCGCCGCATCGAGGCAACAGCCCGCCGGCCCTTGCAGGACCATCAGCACGAAGTCACCGGGAGGGCTCTCGAAGGCGTACTCGAGGCACGGCGAAGGGCTCGTGCCGCATGCGTCACGAGTCCGGACCCGCACCGGGATCTCGACCGGCGAATAGGTCAGGACCAGCGGCCAGAACGCGAGCTGCGCCTGGACTCATGCCTACGCATCCTGAGGTGCGAGAGCCGTGAACGAGACCGAGTTGGAGTTGGTGTGCCCAGTTGGTGAGGTGCGGATCTCGATTACGGGACCGGACGACGTTGGGGAGATCGAGGCATTCCCACATGTCGAGACCTGCGCCGTATGCGCTGAGACGATGCTCCTCGTCAACCCCGCCGAGGTCGGGAAGTTCTTTGCCATGCACTCGGCGTTGCACCTAATGGAGCGCAATGGCGAGCTTCGGCGCACCGGTCGCGTCAGACTTGGACCACAAGGTCGTTTTCGCCACGTCTACGAACGTGTGCCTGATCGGGGCGAAGGTTGAGGTCACAGCTCGGTTCCTGGACGAGTGGTGCGCCGCGGTGTTCACACGCCCGTGACCTTGCCGAGCATGAAGCGCGCAAGGCTCCGGAGGTTCCGCTCGAGGCCGACCGCGGCATCCTGCATTTCGCCGGCATCCTCGAGTCGGTGACGCCATGAGTCGCTACGCTTTCGCCGGGGGCCGTCCGTCCGAGAAAGAAGGACGGGTTGCACAGCACCTTTCCAATAGAAGAGGGTGTCATGCGCGGGTGTGACGCCTCGCTTGCCGACGTCGCCGAGAGTTATCTGCGATCGAAGCACACACTCCGGCCGTGGACCAAGCGCACATACGCGAAGTCGTTCGCGCGGCTCGAACGCTGGTGCCCGACCATTGGCGACCTCAAGCTCGACCGCGTCAACGCGTATCTGGACAAGCAAGTTGCGGCCGGACATCGGACGATTGCACACCATGACGGGGGCGCGGCGAAACGTTTGGCCGCGTGGGCCGTCATAGCGAAGATCCTCACTGAGAATCCGCTTGCAGCCCTAAGCGTCCCAACCCAGCCGAAACGCCGACGTAAGCCCTTCAAGGACGCGGAGGTGCCGCTCATTATTGAAGCTGCGCGTGCCTCACGTAATCCCGAACGCGATGTCGCGATCATGACCCTCGTAATCGCTTGCGGGCTACGCAAGGATGAGCTTCGCAACCTCCAGTGGCCGGACGATATCGACCTCAAGCAAGAGGTCTTGTGGGTCCGGGACTCAAAATCGGAGGCGGGCATCCGATCCGTTCCGATCAGTCGACGAGCGATCGCGGTTATCGACACCTACATAAAGGACTGGCGGCCTAGCAAGACATCGGGCTCGCTGTTCCTGAATCAACATGGCGACCCCTTCAGCTACGACGGGTTCGGCCAGGTGTTCCGCCGAGTCGCCAAGCGGCTCCCAGCGAGCATTCACTTCATGGCCCACCGGGGACGGAACACAGCCTTGACCAATTGGCGCCGCGCTGGAGTCGATGTCGCGACGATCGCAAAACTCGCCGGTCACAGCGACATTGCCCATACCGACCGCTACCTCGGCGACATCACGCCGGAGGAGATCAAGCGAGTCCCCGATGCCTTCGGGCAGTTCTATGGACGCAAAGCCGTTTAGGGTGACTCATGCCATGCCGCGAATCACCCGGTCATGATCGCGTCGCGCTTGACGCAACTCCGCAGAAAGCCGAGCATTTTCCTAGGGCCAGTAGCTCAGCGGTAGAGCAGGGGACTCTTAATCCCTTGGTCGTGGGTTCGAATCCCTCCTGGCTCACAGATCACGCTTCCTCGCACGAACTCCGCCTGGTGCCTCTCCTGTACTGGAGATTTCTCATCTTCCGGTACTGGTGATTCGTGACCTCCAGACACTCGCCCCATAGGGGCCGGAGGAATCACGATGGCAGGCAAATGGATCAGGCGGTGGCAGGACTTGAAGCTCGGGGCGGTGCCTCTCGAAAAACTCCTTTCCCAGTTTCAAGCTGGGAACCGGGCTAAGGGTTTGAGCGAGGCGACGATCCATTGGTACGACCGGATGCTGGGTGAGTTCATTCGCTTCTCGGATTCCGCCAAGCTTGAGGACTTAGACGACCAGGCCGCAATCGCGTTCCTGGGCGCCCAGAGAGCCCGTAAGAGCCGGCTAGGGAAGCCGCTGAGCTCGCAGACCATCCACGGCGGATACCGGGCGCTCAAGGCTTTCAGTAGCTGGCTCTACCGCGAGGAGTTCACCGAGACCGACCGGCTGGCTGGACTACCCGCCCCGAAGCGCCAGAAGAAGCTGATCGAGCCTCTGACCCGTGAGGAAGTTCTGAGGTGGTGCCCTTCGGCGACAGGTTCGGTGTTCCATCCGGACAGACCGTAGCCACGAAGCCAAGTTTCTGTTCGAGCACCACGCGCTTCATGTCCTCAGTGAAGGCAAACCGTCGATCGCGATGCGTTGGCATCGATTCCCCTTTCGCTCAACCCTACGGTTCGATCCCTCGGATGATGCCGGAACACGGTCTTCGAGAACTGACCGGGGTCATCTGACGGCCCCGTCGCGGGGCCTGGGTCCGAGTGCAGGTGGGAAAATTCTGTATACGTTATCCGCGATTGCGCGTACAGTCCCGGCGGGATTCGGCGCAAGGCAGGACAAGCGGCGGCGCAGGCCGAGGCCAAGAACACGGGGGCGCGGTGGACGTAGTTAAACGAGAAGCCGGCAAGCGGGGGTCATCGCCATCCCAGGCTGGCGGGCGCGATGCGGCCCTGGCGTCGGCCGCGCACGTCTCCGTACCGCGCCGGGTGACGGACGCGATGTCCGCGAATCGAGCCCTGCTGCCGATCCTCTCGGTCCTGGCGTTCCTGGCCATCTGGCAGATCGTCGGATCCGGGATCAATCCGATCTTGCTCGCGACCCCGTCCGCCGTCGCGGTCTCCTTTTACCGCATCACCGCCGACGGGAGTCTCGCACCCGCATTCCTGCGGGCGATGGAGGTGCTCGCCGCCGGCTTCGGCCTCGCGGCGCTCGTCGGCATCGCGGTCGGCGTGCTCATGGGGCGGAGCGAAAGAGCGGGCGCGGTGCTGAGCCCGTACGTGAACTTCTTCCAAGCGACGCCGTTGATCGGGTTGGTCCCGCTCGTCGTCATCTGGTTCGGGATCGGATTCGAGTCGGAGATCGCGGTGACCTTTCTGCTCGCGGTGTGGTCGATCATCATCAACACGCTGGAAGGAGTTCGGAACACCCCCGAGACGCTCCTCGACATGGCGCGGATCTACCACGCCTCCGAACGCTCGGTCATCCGAAATATCGCGCTGCCATTCGCCGTGCCGTTCATCTTCGCCGGGCTGCGGATCGCCCTGGCGAAGGCCTTGATCGGCGTCATCATCGCCGAGATGGACGTGAGCCTGAAGGGCCTGGGCGGATTGATCCAGAACTTCGGTGATGCGTTCCAGACGTCGGCGCTGATGGCTGCGATCATCACCTCGTCGCTCGTCGGCGTCGTCGGAACGGTCGCGCTCGAGATGCTCCGCCGGAAGATCGCTCCCTGGGCGGATCGTGTGCACGCCCGCGTTGAGGCCTGATCGGATGCGGCAGGTCGAAGTCCGCGACGCGGCGACCTCGGCCGGTACCGCGCGCGACGCGGGTGCCGGACCGCGTGCCCAGATCGAGCTCCGCAACGTCGCCAAACGGTACCGCCGGCCCGACCGGTCGCTCGAACCGCTGACCGTCCTGGCCAACGTGTCCCTCGATGTGGCCGAGGGGGAGTTCGTCACCCTGATCGGCGCCTCGGGCTGCGGCAAGACGACGCTCCTGCGGGCGATGTCCGGCCTGGTCCGCTACGACGAGGGCAGCATCCACCTGAACGGCCAGCTCGTCCGAGGCGTCCCGCCGTCCATCGGCTTCGTGTTCCAGGAACCGGCGCTGTTGCCGTGGCGGACCGTTCGGGACAATCTTGCGTTCGCGTTGAAGGAGCTGCGCCTCCCGCTGCCCGAGATCGAAGCGCGGGTCGCGGCCAAGCTGGAGATCACCAATCTCCGGGAGTTCGCGAGCTATTACCCGCACATGCTGTCGGGGGGGATGCAGCAGCGCGTGGGCCTCGCTCGAGCGCTGGTCGGGGATCCCGACGTGCTCTTCATGGACGAGCCATTGTCGGCGCTCGATGCCTTCACCCGCCGACGGCTGCAGCAGGACATCGCCGACATCATCAGCTCGACCGGCGCGACGACGGTCCTGGTCACGCACGACGTCGATGAGGCGATCTTCTTCTCGGATCGCGTCGTGGTCATGGGCGCCGCGCCCGGGTCGATCCGTGAGGTGATCGGTGTGCCCCTGCCCAGGCCACGACGGCACGGCGATCTGCTCGGCAACCTAGCCGTCGCGGGCCTCCGCGACCACATCTTGGAGGTCATCCTGGGTCTCGGTTGACGCTGTCGTCCATCGCGCGACGCATCGCGGCTATAGCGAATGAAAGGCGGAGGAAATGGTGAGGCGGAAGCAAGCTAGCGGGCGAGGCGGCATGAGCAGGATCGTCGGGGTTCTCTGCGCGGCGGCGCTGATCGCGGGTTGTACCTCCACGGGATCCGCTGGGCCGAGCTCCGCGGCCGCTGCCACGGCGTCCGGAGGGGCTAAGGGCTTCGTGCCGCCGAAGCTGGCGGGGACGACGATCCGTATCGCGGTCGGGGCGGCGCCATCGGTGACCGACACGAAGGTCGCCATGATGGCCGACCTCCTCCAGTCGTGGGGCGCCACGTCCACCGTGATCAATCAGACCGGCGACCCCGCGGCGATCCGGGTCATCCTCGCCGGGCAGGCCGATGTCGGTTCGATCGCGGTCTCCGGGGCCATCAACTCAGGGCTCGTCATCTTCGGTCCGAGCCAGCCCCGTCTCGACTATCACTTCATCGGCGCTCCAGGCCTGAAGACGATCCAGGACCTGCCAGGGCACACGTACGGCACGTCCAACGTCCACGGGCTCGAGGCGTTGATGTTCGCTGATCTCATGTCGAAGAACCACATCAAGCCCGAGAGCGTGAACGTGACGATCGCCGGCGGTGCATCGGTGCGGGTCGACGCGATGCTCACGAAACACATCGACGCCACCTTCGTCCACTTTGACAACGTCAAAAAGCTCACCGACGCGGGATTCAGTGACCTCGCCAAGATGTCGGCGGCCACTCCGGAGCTCGCGGATTCATTCATGGGTGCATCGCCGGAGTGGGTCAAGGCCCATCCTGACCTCGCGAAAGCCGTGGATGAGGCGTGGATCATCTCGGCACGGACGTTCAACACCGACAAGAGCCAGTGGGTGAGCGCGGCGATAAAGTACGCCGGGGGCACGACCGCGGAGGTCGGCGACACCTACGACGGTCTCCTCCAGGCCAACACGTTCCCGGCAACGAAGAGCGCGTTCTCGTCCGCCGACGCGCAAGCCCAAGAGGATCTCGCGGCGCAGGTCGGCGCGATCACCAGCAACCCAGCCCTCAGCGGGTGGTTCACCGAGACCCCGTGGGACCAGGCCACGGCTGAAATGGATCTTCCCTGATCGCGTGATCGCCGAGCGGGCCGAGGGCTGGCGAGCAGGACCGCGGTAGGAGCGTGCCGCCGGGTCCCCCGAGACCGGGGGCCCGGCGCGCGTTGTCGCACCGCGCGCCGATCGCGGTGCCGTCACACACCTGAGCGGATAGCCTTCGGGTGCTCTGTCGTCATGACCAAGGACGGGAAAGCCTGCTCGCCGTCCATACCGTTGAACCATTTGTTATCGCCTGTAACCATGTGTCGTCGTGCTTGCGTTCTGGCCCGAATTCGCAGATCGCTAGGAACATGACCTGAAGAACCACGTGTCGCCGGTTCAAGTCCGGCCCTCGGCACAGACGACCGAGCATTCGCACGCCGGGACGTCGCGCACCTCAATGAATTCCGCCTCTCCGATGGCCGTGTGACCGGGATGGCTGAAGTGGACGAGTTCGGAGGCCGCGAGCAGGAGATCGACGACCGCACGATCACACTCGGGGCAGCGGCGCTCGCGGTCGGGGATTCCTTCGAGTACGTGTTCGATCTCGGCGATGGCTGGGAGCACACGTGCACCGTCCTTCGTGGCGACGTGGATCCGATCGAGGAGTTGGGCCGCACGCCTCGCGAGACCGTGCCCATCTTCGGCTGGGGCACGCTGCCGGATCAGTACGGGCGCACGCGACCGGACTCGGAGGCGTAGCGTCTCGCTCTTGCTACGGTCAACCGTGAAGCGGAGCGGTCGCGACCGGCGTCGCGTGCAGCCCCTCCGCGGCGAGCAGCGTGACGAGCTCATCGGGCGCGTCGGCCGACAGGGAATCGACCCCGAACCCCACGAGCCGGCGGACCACCTCGGCGGAGATCGGACGCCCGAGGCCCCAGGCATGCACGTGCAGCCCGGCCGCATGCGCGGCGTCGCAGAGCTCGCGCGAGACCCAGCGCCACCGGACGTGGAGGCCCAGCGTCCCGCTGACCGCGCGGGCGGGAGCGAGCGGGTCGACGAGCGCGGGCCCGTCGGTGAGCAGCGCACTTCGAGCGGCTGGCTCGAGCGCGAGGAGCCGTGCGATCGACGGGTGATCGAAGGAGATGAACAGCGTGCGTTCGAGGAGCCGGTGCGCGCGAACGGCTTCCAGCGCGGCGCCCACGAGCGCATCATCGCGCGGCTCGCCGCTTCCCGGGACCGGCTGCTTGAGCTCGAGCATGAGCCCGACCGTCCGGGTCGTGGCCCACCCGAGGAGGTCATCGAGCGACGGCACGCGTTCGCCCGCGAACGACGGGCCGAACCGGACGCCGGCGTCGAGCGCGCGGATCTCGGCGAGCGTGCGCTCGCGCACCCGACCGGTGCCGGTCGTGGTGCGCTCGAGGGTGTCGTCGTGGATCACGATCGGCACTCCGTCGGCCGTGCGCTGCACGTCGAACTCGACCAGATCGACCCCGCAGCGAACACCGACCTCGAACGCGGCGATGGTGTTCTCCGGCGCGAGGGCCAGCGCGCCGCGGTGGCCGACCACCCGGAGCGGGCCGCCGGGTCGGCGCAGGTAGGGGCTGGCCACGTGACTAGAATGCGCCCCGAACAGCGGAGGTAGGAACCATGCGTCGTCTATCGCTCGCCCTGGTGGTGGCACTTGTCCTCGCCGCGTGCAGCTCGGCCGCGGCGCCCGGATCGAACGGCGGAACGAGCTCCGGGACCGCGGCGCCCGAGCCGGCGGTCACGATCACGTTCTGGCACGGGCAATCCGGGGTGCTCGGCGATCGTTTGAACGAGCTCATCGCGAAGTTCAACGCGTCGCACAAGATCCAGGTCCAGGGTCAGTTCCAGGGCACCTACGACCAGCTGTACCAGAAGGTCGTGAGCGCGATCCAGGCCGGGTCCGTGCCGGACATGGCCATGGTGAGCGGCCCGCCCCAGACCGCGCAGTACTGGAAGGCGCAGGCGCTCACGCCGGCCCAGCAGTTCGTCGACTCGCCGGATGGCTTCACGAGCGACCAGCTCAAGGACTTCGTCCCGGCATTGCTCAACGACAACTCGCTGCCGGTCAACGGGAAGTCGACGCTCGTCTCCTGGCCGTTCTCGAAGAGCCTGACGCTCCTGTACTACAACCCGGACATCCTTCAGCAGGCGGGAGTCTCCGTCCCGAAGACCTGGGATGAGTTCAAGCAGGCGCTCCTGGCGGTGAAGGCCAAGACGTCGGCCACGCCGTTCGCCTGGACGCCGGACGTCTACACGTTCTTCCTGCCGTACCTCTGGTCGCAGGGCGGCGACGTCCTGTCGCCGGACTATTCGAAGGCGGCGTTCAACAGCCCGCAGGGGCTCGCCGCGCTCCAGTACCAGGCCGATCTCGCGCTCACCGACAAGACCGGCCAGGTGACGCAGGGCTTCGACTGGCAGAACCCGTTCGCCCAGGGCAAGGTGGCGTTCGCGATCTCCACCAGCGTGAGCCGGCCGTTCATCGAGCAGGCCATGCCGAAGGACCACACCTTCAAGGTGGGCATGGCGCCCGTGCCGGCCGGCCCGAAGGGCGCGGCCACGGATCTGTTCGGGAACAACCTCGTCATCTTCTCGAAGACGCCGGCCGACCACCAACGCGCGGCCTGGCTGTTCATGAAGTGGCTCACCGACACCGATCAGACGGTCGCCTGGAGCCTCGCGAGCGGCTACATGCCGCTCCGCCTGTCGGCCCAGAACGCGCCGGACTTCAAGGCCGCGGCCGCGAAGGACGATCGGGTGCTCGTCGCGATCAACGCGCTGAAGGACGCCCACGGCATTCCCGGCAGCGCCGACTGGCAGAAGATCCAGCCGGTCCTCGGTGACATGGTGACCGCGGCATTGCTCGGCAAGTCGAGCCCGAAGGACGCCATCGCCGCGGCGGAGAAGAAGGTCAACGACATCCTCGCTGGTCAGTAGCGGGGATGCGCAAAGCGCAGCGCCGGCGTGAGGCGATAGAGGGGTACCTCTTCCTCGCGCCGGCGCTGCTCATCATCGGCGCGTTCCACGTGTGGCCCGCGCTGTATGTGCTCTACATGAGCCTGTTCCGCTGGGACATCCTTCAGGGCGCGTTCCTCGGCCTGCGCAACTACCAGCACCTGCTGGTCGACCCCGACTTCCTCCGCTCGCTCCTCCTCACGCTCGTGTACGCGGTCGGCACGGTCCCGCTCGAGATGGCCGCCGGTCTCGCGCTCGCGCTCATCCTCCACCAGCGGCTCCGGCTCAGGGGGCTGTTCCGGCTGCTCTACTTCCTGCCGTACGTCACCTCCCAGGTCGCCGTCGCCTTGGTCTGGGGTTGGGTGTTCAACCCGAGCTACGGCGCGGCGAACGGCTTGCTGGCGTCGATCGGGGCTCCGCCCCAGCGCTGGCTCCTCGAGCCCGGCGGGATCATCTCGCCCGACGCCCCGCCGAGCCTGGCCTTCGCCGCGATCATGTTCGTGACGGTCTGGTACTACCTCGGGTTTCATGCCGTGGTGTTCCTCTCCGGGCTCACGTCGATCCCGTCGGAGCTCATCGACGCCGCGCGGATCGATGGCGCGGCTGGCTTCAAGCTGTTCCGCTACATCACCTTCCCGCTGCTCTCGCCGACGACGTACTTCCTGCTGCTCATCGCGACGATCGGCGCCACGACGTCGTTCAACCTCATCTACGTCATGGGCGGCGGGGGGCAAGCGTTCGGGTGCGGCGGGAATCCGCTCGGCACGACCCAGGTCGCCGCGCTCTTCGTGTTCGATCGATTCTGGTGCCAGACCGAGCTCGGGTACGCGAGCGCCGCCGCCTTCACCCTCGGCCTCGTCGTGCTCGCGCTCAGCGCGCTGAACGGCCGCTTCTTCTCGCGCCGGGTGGTCTATGGGGGCTAGGTCGGCGCGGATCCTCCTGTACGCGGGGATGCTCGCGGCCGGTTTGGTGACGGCCTTCCCGTTCTTCTGGATGCTCTCGACCTCGCTGAAGAGCGAGGCCGAGGCGACGAGCTTTCCACCGAGCGTGTTCCCGATGGACTGGCTGTTCGCGAACTACCCGGACGCGTGGCATTCGGCCCCGTTCGGCCGCTACTTCCTCAACAGCGGCATCATGGCCGTCGGCCAGGTCGCGCTCGGGCTGGTGACGTCGAGCCTGGCCGCGTACGCGCTGGCGCGGATGCGGCTCCCCGGACGACGCCTGATCTTCGGGGCGCTCCTCGCGACGCTGGTCATCCCGCCCGAGGTCACGCTCATCCCGAACTACATCGCGATGCAGCGGCTCGGCTGGTACAACACCTACCTGGCGCTGATCATCCCGTTCGGCGCGTCGGTGTTCAACGTCTTCCTGCTGCGCCAGGCGTTCCTCCAGCTGCCGGGCGAGCTCTACGAGGCAGCCGTGCTGGACGGGTGCGGCCACCTCCGGTTCCTCTGGCGGTTCGCGGTCCCGCTCTCGCGGCCCGCGCTCGCGATCATCGCCCTGCTCACCGCGATCCGAGCCTGGAACGACTTCCAGTGGCCGCTCATCGTGACCGACTCGCCCGATCTGCGGCCGATCCAGGTCGGGCTCACGATCTTCCGGAGCGACGTGAGCACGAACTTCCAGCTGCTCATGGCCGGCTCGATGATGGCCGTGCTGCCCGTCGTCCTGCTGTTCCTGTTCAGCCAGCGCCAGTTCATCCAGGGCATCGCCCGCAGCGGCATCCGCGGCTGACGCACAGTCCAGGTAGGCTGCGGCGCGTGCGGAAAGTCCTGCGCGTCGTCCTGATCGCGCCCCTCGTCGGTGTCCTGGCATTGATCGCCATCGGAACGGCCTTTCCCGCGTCGGAGACAGCGAGCCCGACTCCCGACAGTCCGCTGGCGACGGTCGATGACGTGTACGTGGCACTCACCGCTGAGCTGCATGGCGCGACCCCCGACTTCGAGACGCAGGTCAAGCCGGTGCTCGATCTCGGTCTCACGTACGGCGAGCTGCAGGCCACCGCGAAGGCGAATGGCGGCCTCATGGGTGCGGTCGCAGCGGCCGCCGCCGCTGCCCCGATCGCGCCAACGCAGGCGCCGCCGGCCCAGCCCACCCGTGCTCCAGCGGTCGCGGCGGCCGCCGCCGCTGTCCCGAACGCAGCGCGTACCGTGACGGTGACGCAGGTGCTGAACGTCGTCCGCTCCGAGTGGACCCAGCAGCCGCAGCCCATCTGCTCCGGAGCGACGAGCCTCGCGACATGCCCGCCGGGGCCGGATGTGAGCCGGTTGAACACCATGGCGTGCGATCACGCCGGAGACGTCATCGTTCCGGCTCACGTGTCCTGCACGTACGTCGACTCCGCGCTCGGACCAGGGACGCTCGCGATCGACATCGACGCCAACAACGTCGTCATCTGGCGTGGCTGCTCGCCCCCCGGGCTGCACGTCTTCGGGAGGGATTGCGTGCAGGCGGCTCCGACACCGGCGCCGATCGTGGCCCCGCCTCCCGCGAACGCGCCGGTCGGGGCGTACTGCGGGCGGGAGTTCATCTCGATCTCCGACATCGGCAGCCCGAGCGGTCCGAAGGCGATCATCATCAACGGGGCGCTCATCGGCTATGACTCGATCCTTCGCTCGCCGGTCGCGCCCGGCAGCTACAACATCATCATTCGCAATCCGGACGGCACCCTCAGGTCGTCGTTCGTCGCCCAGGTCCCCACTTGTGGGGGATTCACGTCCCGGCGGAATTGAGGTCCGCGGTCCTCCCCCGGTAGCCGCGCGGCGGGTGAGGACGACTTGACCCCTTCTCGGGCGGTCGCGGCGGGCCTAGCGTGCGGCTCGTGGTCAGGATGCGCCTGCGTTCCCAGCGGGCGCTCGCGGTCGGCCTCGCCGGCGCCGCGGTCGTCTGGCTCGCGGAGCTGATCGCCGGACCCGGGGAGCTCCGTCATTACATCGCCGATCTCGGCTGGACCGGGTTCGCACTGGGCGCCGTCGTTGGGACGGCCCGCGCCGCCCTCGTCCCGCGGCGGAACGAGCGGGTGGCCTGGGCGTTCATCTTCCTTGGCGCCACGGCGTGGGCCGTCGGGCAGCTGTTCTGGGACCTGTACGACATCGCGGGGATCACCGTGGCCCCGCCCGCGCCCTCGGACATCGCACGCCTCACCGCGGCGGCGTTCTTCGTCATCGGCTGCGCCGCGTTCCTCGCCGGCCACGAGCAGCGGCTCGCGATCTACGCGCTCGTGCTGGACGTCGGCGCGGCGGTCCTCACGATGCTCGCCGGCGTGGCCCTGTACGTCGCCGATCTCTTCGCGCCCGAGATGATCCGCCAGCCGGCGACGATCGCCGTCGGCCTGGCCTATCCGGTCCTCTACGTGGCCGCGACCGGCGCGGCGCTCTCGATGTTCTGGGGCCTGCCGCCGCAGCAGACCCGGCGGGCACACCTGTCGCTGCTCCTCGGCGTGTCGCTGAACACGGTGGGCTTCGTGCTGTGGCTCCCGGATTACGTGCACCAGTCGTTCGCGCCGGGCAGCATCCTCGACCTCTTCTGGATGACCGGCATCCTGATGATCAGCATCGCCGGCCTGCAATGGGCCGAGGACTCGGCCGGCGAGGTCACGCCGTTCGTTCGTGCGGAGGCGGTGCAGTTCTCCCGGATGCTGCTGCCCGGGGCCGTGGCGGTCCTCGCGGCCGCGATCCTCATCGCGAGCCAGTTCGACCGCCAGACCGCCACCGACCCGCTCATCGCGGCCGCGATCGCGCTGACGATCGTGGTCCTCGCTCTGCGCGCGGGCCTCGCGCTGTACTCGAATTGGCGTCTCGGCATCCGCGAGCGGCGGCGCGCCACGCAGTTCGCCGCGCTCTATGACGTCGGCCTCGCCACGGCGGGCGAGATCTCGCTCGACGATCTAGCGCAACTGGCGGTCGACAACGCCATCCGGCTCACCCAGACCGACGGCGCGATGATCGCGCTCGCCGATCCCGATGGCGGCTACACCGTTCGCGCGACCAACCGGTCGAACATGCCCGAGCTGCGCGACGCGGCCGGCGAACAGCTGGTCGGCATCGCGCTCGAGTGCCTTCGGACCCGCGAGGCGGCCGTCGCGACCGAGTACCACACCCATGCCGACGCCAACCCACGCCTGCACGGGGTCATCAGGTCGGCCCTCGCGCTGCCGCTCATCGCGCACGGAGACATCGTCGGCACGATGACCCTGTACTCCGGCCGTCCGCGGCACTGGGGCGCCGAGACCCAGCGCCTGTTCCGGCTGTACGCCGCGCAGGCGGCGATCGCCATCGCGAACGCGCGCCTCCTCGGGGAGAGCCGGCGCCTCGCGAGCGACGACCCCCTCACGGGCCTCACGAACCGGCGCGTCCTGGTGGAGCGCCTCGAGGCGGAGACCGCCGAGGCCCGCCGCCACGGCGACGCGTTCTGCGTGATCCTCTGCGACGTCGACGGCCTCAAGGCCGTGAATGACACGGCCGGCCACCTCGTGGGCGATTCGGTGCTCCGATCGGTCGCGACGACCCTCCGCACGACCGCGCGGACGGAGGACGTCGTCGCCCGGTTCGGCGGCGACGAATTCGTCCTGCTGCTCCCACGGACCGCGCTCGATGCCGCCCGGTCGCTCGTGATGCGCCTGACCCACGAGCTCCCGGAGCGGACCTACATGTGGGCCGGTACGCCGCACGCGCTGCCGCGCGTCTCGTTCGGCATCGCCGCGTTCCCCGAGGACGGGCTCCTCACCGATCAGCTGATCGCCAAAGCCGACGAGCGGATGTACGCGGACAAGGCCCGCGCGCGGGGTCGGCTCAGCTAAAGTTCCCTAGACTCTCCCGGAGGGACCCGCATCAGCTGAGGGAGGGCCGCGTTCGATGCCCGCGACGAGCAAGTGCCCGGAGTGTGATGGCGACGTGTCCGTCGGTGCCGACGCCGTGAAGGGCGAGATCGTGTCCTGCCCGGACTGCGGCGCGGAGCTCGAGGTGACCGCGACCGCGCCGGTCGCGCTCGCGCTCGCACCGGAGGCCCAAGAAGACTGGGGTGAGTAGCCCCACCGTCGGCGTGCTCCTCTCGCGCGTGCGCGTGGAGGAGAAGCTTCTCCTCGAGGAGCTCGAGCGCCGCGGCGTCGCGACGAAGGTCATCGACGATCGCGAGCTCGTCCTGGCCCTCGAGAAGAAGCCCGAGCTCGGCGTCGACGTCGTCCTCGAACGCTGCATCCAGCATTCGCGGGCGCTGTATGCCCTCGCGGTGCTCGAGACCTGGGGCATCCCGACGGTGAACACGTTCGAGGTCGCCGACGTGTGCGGCAACAAGCTCCTCACGACGATGCGGCTCATCCGTGACGGCGTGCCGTCGCCGCGGACGCGCCTCGCGTTCACTCCTGAGTCAGCGCTCGCCGCGGTCGAGGAGCTCGGCTACCCGGCCGTGCTGAAGCCGCTGGTCGGGTCATGGGGCCGGCTCATCTCGCGGGTCAACGACCGCGACGCGGCCGAGTCGATCCTCGAGCACAAGGACGTCCTCGGCACGTACATCCACTCGATCTACTACATCCAGGAGTACGTCCCGAAGCCCGGCCGCGACATCCGCGCGTTCGTGGTCGGTGACGAGTGCATCGGCGCGATCTACCGCTACTCCGATCACTGGATCACGAATACCGCGCGTGGCGGCAAGGCGACGAAGTGCGAGGTCACGCCTGAGCTGAACGATCTGTGCGTCCGCGCCGCGAAGGCCGTGGGCGGCGGCGTCGTCGCGATCGACGTGCTCGAAGCGCCCGAAGGGCTGCTCGTCAACGAAGTGAACTACACGATGGAGTTCCGCAACTCGATCGACACGACCGGCGTGAACATCCCCGGCCGCGTCGTCGACTTCGCTCTCGCGCTCGCGAAGAAGCGCACGTGATGAAGGTCGGCGTCATCGGTGCCGGTGGGTATGCCGGCGGCGAGCTGCTTCGGCTGCTCGTCGGCCACCCCGAGGTGAGCGAGATCGTCGCGGGCAGCGAGTCGCTGGCGGGGAAGCCGGTCACGGCCGCCCACCCGAACCTCCGGAAGCGCACGTCGCTCGAGTTCGTGCGCTACGACGATGTGACCGGCTGCGATGTGGTTTTCCTGTCGCTCCCGAACGGCGCACACCGCCTCTCCGAGCTCCGGTCGCGCGGGACCATGGTCATCGACCTTTCATCGGACCACCGGCTGCGCGATCGCGCGGCGTACGCCGCCTGGTACGACGGCGATCACCCGCACCCGGAGCTGCTCGGTGAAGCGGTCTACGGGATCCCCGAGCTGCATCGAGCCGACATCAAGACGGCCCGGCTCATCACCGGCGCCGGCTGCAACGCGACCGCGACGATCCTCGCGCTCCTTCCGCTCGTGCGCGCCGGGCTCGTCGACGCGTCGCGGCCGATCGTCGCCGAGTGCAAGGTCGGGTCGAGCGAGGGTGGCCGCGAGCCCGGCGAGGACTCGCATCACCCCGAGCGCGCGGGCGTCGTGCGGTCGTTCAAGCCGGTCGGCCACCGGCACACGGCCGAGGTCGAGCAGGAGCTCGGCGTGCGCCTGCAGCTGTCCGTGACCGCCGTCGAGCTCGTGCGCGGGGTCCTGGCGACCGCGCACGTCCCGGTGCGGAGCGGCGTCGACGACAAGGCCTGCTGGCGGGCCTATCGCGAGGCCTACGCGAACGAGCCGTTCGTGCGGATCGTGAAGGAGCGGACCGGCATCTTCCGCTACCCGGAGCCCCGGCTGCTCGCGGGCTCGAACTTCGCGGACGTCGGCTTCGCGGCCGATCCGCGCGGCGACCGCGTCGTGGCGCTCTGCGCCATCGACAACCTCATGAAGGGCGCCGCGGGCAACGGCGTGCAGGCGATGAACGTCGCATGCGGCTTCGTGGAGACCGCCGGCCTCGAGTTCCCCGGGCTCCATCCGTGACACTGCGCGCGGTGATCAAGGCCGGCGGGTCCGCGGGCGTGGACCGAGACAGCGTCGCGGACCTCGTCGCGGACGTGGCGCGCTCGGACGAGATCGTGCTCGTGCACGGAGCATCCGCGGAGACCGACAAGCTCCAGGCCGCATTCGGTCATCCGGTCGAGACGGTCGTCTCCCCGTCCGGGCATCAGAGCCGCCGCACGGACCGCCGCACCCTCGAGCTGTTCGCGATGGCCGCGCTCGGTGTCGAGAACTTCCTCTACGTCGAGAAGCTCCAGGCGCGCGGCGTCGACGCCGTCGGTCTGTCGGGACTCTCCGGCCGGCTGCTGGTCGCGGAGCGGAAGGTCGTGCGATCGGTGAAGGACGGAAAGACGATCATCCTGCGCGACGACTACACCGGCACCGTGAAGGCCGTGAACGTCCCGCTGCTCCGGCAGCTCATGGGCCCGAGCCGCGTGCCGGTCGTCGCGCCGCTCGCGCTGTCGCTCGAGAACGAAGCGGTGAACGTGGACGGCGATCGCGTCGCCGCCCGCATCGCGGTGGCCATCGAAGCGGACGCGCTGCTCATCCTCACGAACGTCGCCGGCCTGCTTCGCGACGTGAACGATCCGAGCTCGCTCCTGGCGGAGGCGACGCTCGACGAGGCCGAGCGGTACGCCCAGGGCCGGATGAAGAAGAAGATCCTGGCCGCGCGTGAGGCGATCGAGGGCGGCGTGGGCGAGGTCGTCATCCGCAGCGCCGCGGGCGACCCGCAGGTGCGCACGGTGATCCACGGATGAGTGAGGCCAGCCCAGGAACGTCAGCCGACAGCATCGCGCGCGAGGGCGCGCACACCTCGGGCCTGTACCAGAAGCGCGATATCGCGCTCGTGCGCGGCGACGGCGCGGTGGTCTGGGATGACGCGGGCCGCCAGTACATCGATTGCGTCGGCGGTCAGGGCTCGGGGAACCTCGGCCACGGGAACGCCGCGGTCGCGGACGCGCTCGCGGCGCAGGCGCGCACCCTCTCGTTCTGCACTGAGCTCTTCTACAACGACCGGCGCGCCGAGCTGTACGACCGGCTCGCGCGGATCCTCCCGGCGCCGCTGGACCGGTTCTTCCTCTGCAACAGCGGCACCGAGGCGGTGGAGGGCGCCCTCAAGTTCGCTCGCGTCGCGACCAAGCGCACGAAGGTGGTCGCGACGATGCGCGGGTTCCACGGCAAGACGATGGGCGCGCTCTCCGCGACCTGGGGGCCGGAGTACCGCGAGCTCTTCGGTCCGCTGCTCGAGGGATTCAGCCACATCCCGTTCAACAAGACCGAGGCCCTCGACGCGGCGATCACGGGTGACACGTCGGCCTTCATCGTCGAGCTCGTCCAGGGCGAGGGCGGCGTGCGACCCGCGACGAAGGAGTTCGTCGCCGAGGCCGCGCGCCTCTGCCGCGCGCGCGGCGTGATCCTCATCGTGGACGAGGTCCAGACGGGATTCGGGCGGACCGGGACGATGTTCGCGATCGAGCAGTTCGGGATCGTGCCGGACGTCCTCTGCCTGGCGAAGTCGATCGCCGGCGGCATGCCGATGGGAGCGATCGCGTTCTCGCGCGCGCTGGGCGATCTGCCGAAGCGGTCGCACTCGACGACGTTCGGAGGGAACCCGCTCGCGTGCGCGGCGGCGGTCGCGACGATCGACGAGCATCTTCGGCTCGGCCTCGCCCGCAACGCGGCCGAGCGTGGGGCGCAGCTCCACGACGGACTGATCGCGATCGGCTCGCCGAAGGTGCGCGAGGTCCGCGGTCTCGGCCTCATCCAGGGGATCGAGCTCAAGGAGAACGCCGGCCCGACCCTGAAGGCGATGCAGGACCAGGGCGTGCTGGCGCTCGGCGCCGGGCCGACCGTGGTCCGCTACCTGCCGCCCCTGGTGATCACGGCGGCCCAGATCGACGCGGTCCTCCAGGCGACACGGCTCGCATTGACCGCCGCGTGATGAAGGACGACGCCGAGCTCGCGCCCGACGACGTCGCCCTCGTCGGCGGGCTGGTCGCGATCCCGTCGGTCTCGCGACACGAGCACGACGCGGTCGAGTGGCTGGTCGCCCGGATGGCCGAGCGCGGGTTCCGCGCGTCCGTCGACCCGGCCGGCAACGCCGTCGGGGAGATCGGCGACGGACCGGCCCACGTCGTGCTCCTCGGACACATCGACACGGTGGCGGGGGAGATCCCGGTACGCGTGGAGGACGGCGAGCTCATCGGCCGGGGGGCCGTGGACGCGAAGGGACCGCTCGCCGCGTTCGTCGCGGCGGCCACCGTGCCGGTCGCGGGCCTCAGGGTCACCGTCGTGGGGGCGGTGGAGGAAGAGTCGCCGACGAGCAAGGGCGCGCGCTATCGGGCGACGCTCCCCGCGCCGGACTGGTGCGTGATCGGCGAGCCATCCGGATGGGATGGCGTGACCGTCGCGTACAAGGGCCGGCTCGTCCTCGGCATCTCGCTCGCGCGCGAGGCGCGGCACGGCGCGTCGCCCGGCCCCACGGTCGGTGAGGAAGCGCTCGCGCTGTGGGCGCGCCTCGACGGCGCCGCGACCGCCCGCACCGCGGACGCCCGGCCGTTCGCGCGGCTCGACTGCCGGCTCGAAGGGATGCACGCGGCCGCGGGCGACGGCCTCGTGGAGCGCGCCGAGCTCCGGGTCGGGTATCGCGTGCCCCCCGGCATCACGACCGACGAGCTCGAGGAGGCCGCGCGCGCCGTCGCCGAGGCGCACGACGGTGACGCGGACGTGACGATCGAGCGCATCGCGTCCGAGGAGCCGGCCCGCGCCGCCCGCACGACACCGGTCGCGGCAGCGTTCGCGCGCGCGATCGTGTCGGTGGGCGGTCAGACCACGTTCAAGGAGAAGACCGGCACGAGCGACATGAATGTGCTGTTGCCCGCGTGGGGCTGCCCGATGGTCGCGTATGGCCCGGGGGACGCGCGTTACGACCACACGCCGATCGAGCGGCTCGCGTTGGCCGATTACGCGCGTTCGATCGCGGTGCTCCGGGACGTGCTCCGCAGGGCGGCCAGCCGCTAGCATGACTCGCGCCCCGCCCGCCTCCCGCTGAGGCTTGGGGCCAAAAGGGGGAAGGGTGCTCTCGAGCCGGCGGCAGCGTCAGCGCGCCATCCTGGCCGCCCTTGCGGTGCTCGGGATCCTCATCGGCGCGTTCTCGTTCAACATCAACCTGCTCGATTCGAGCCTCCAGGCCGTCACGTACGACACGTTCATCACCAACGCGCCGGGCCGGCTCTCGAACCAGGTGACGATCATCGCGCTCGACGACAAGACGGTCACGCAGTACGGCAAGTACCCCGTCCCGCGGCAAGCCTGGGTCGATCTGCTCACGACGTTGAAGCCCATGGGTCCGCGCGCGGTCGCATTCGACATCGGCTTCTACGACGAGTCGCCGAGCCCCGAGCAGGACCGCGCGCTCGCGCTCGCGATCCAGGACTCCGGCAACGTGATCCTCGCGATGCAGGGCGCCGGAGCGCACCTCGACGTCGACGGCGCAGTGCGATACAACGCCGAGCAGGTCCCGATCACGATCCTGCGCCAGGCCGCGGCCGGTCTGGCCGCCGTGAATGTGCTGGCCGACGAGGACGGCCGCGTTCGGAAGGCGGAGCTCGTGGTGGACACCCCGAGCGGTCGCTACTACTCGCTCCCGCTCGTCGCGACCGCGCGCTCGCTCCTGGCCGCGAAGTTCGTGACCGGTGACGAGTCCTCGATCAAGCGGCAGGGCGACCTGCTCGTGCTGCCCGGTCGCGCCGGGCTCCCGGATCGGGTCATGCCGATCGACCAGACCGGGCACATGCCGATCTACTACGCGGCCCCGCCCGCGAGCGACCTCGGCGCGCGCTCACCCGACGCGAAGCCGTGCGCGGACAACACCGAGGTCTGCGTCGTCTCGCTGGCCGATGTCGTCGCCGGCAAGGTGCCGCGCGAGCTCATCGCCAACCGGACCATCTTCGTCGGCGCGCACTCGATCTCGGCGGTACCCGACAACTACCCCGTGCCGAACAGCGGTGCCCAGAAGATGTGGGGAGTCGAGATCTGGGCGAACACCGCGTCGTCGATCTTCACGAACCGGTTCCCGCAGACCAGGGAGGGCGCGGCCATCACGCTCGCGGAGATCGTCGTCGCCACGCTCGGTGGCATCCTGCTCGTGGCGCGGTTCCGCCTCTATGGGTTCCTCGGGGCCATCGTCGCCCTGGTCGTGTACAGCTACGCCCGGTTCGTGCTCTTCTCGACGGCCACCAGCGGGCAGATCGGCGACGGGCCGATCGCCATCCCGTCGATCGGCTATCTCGTCCCGACGTCGTTCTGGTGGGTCATCGCGCTGGGCTATCTTCTCGTGGAGGAGCAGCGTGCCGTGCGGCGCACCCAGACGACCTTCGGCCGGTTCGTCACGCCGTCGATCGCCCGGACGATCATGGACATCGAGGAGAGCGGTAAGCTGGCGATGGGCGGCGAGGAGAAGCGCGTCACCGTACTGTTCGGTGACATCCGCGGGTTCACCACGATGAGCGAAGGGATGACCCCGCGCGTACTACTGGACACATTGAACCGTTACTTCGATGGCATCGTGAATGTCGTCAATCGCTACGAGGGCACTGTGAACAAGTACAACGGTGACAACATCATGGTCCTGTGGGGCGCCCCGCTTCCGGTCGTCGATCAGGCCCGGAAAGCGGTGCAGGCCGCCCTCGAGATCCAGCAATGGATCGTGAAGGAGCGTGGCACCGGCGGCCCGGACGTGTCGTTCGGCTTCGGGATCAACACCGGCAACGTGGTGGCGGGCTTCCTCGGAGCCATGGGCCGGATGGAATACACGGTCATCGGCGACACCGCCAACGTCGCGTCCCGCCTCACCTCGAGCGATATCGCCCGCCGCGACCAGGTCGCGGTCAGCGCCGAGACGCTGTCCGAGCTCGGGGACGACGTCGTCTCCGTCGATCTCGGGGCCGTCCAGGTGAAGGGGCGCGCCGAACCGATCCGGTGCTACCAGGTGGACAGCATCGGGACGCTCGTGAATCCGAACCCGGCCCCGGCGCCCGAGCGGCCGATCGGCGCCGCGACGGTCGCCGGCTACCACTGAGCCGCCGATGGTGATCGACGACAAGGTCGCGTTCGTGCTGATGAAGCTGACGCACCTGGCGGTACAGCGCGACCGCGAGGCGTTCCTCCGTGGGCTCATCGACCTGTGCGCCCAGGCGACCGACGCCGAGCGCTGCACGGTGTACTTCGTCGACCACGA
Organism: Candidatus Limnocylindria bacterium; assembly: GCA_036564905.1. Taxonomy (GTDB): domain Bacteria; phylum Chloroflexota; class Limnocylindria; order P2-11E; family P2-11E; genus UBA4735. The sequence goes on along the minus strand of DATCOD010000021.1, from coordinate 12,279 downwards.
GAAGAAGGAGCTCTGGTCGCGGATCGCGTCGCGGACGGCGATCGAGATCCGCCTGCCGCTCGGCACGGGCATCTCGGGCCAGGTCGCGATGACCGGCGAGACCATCAACGTCCCCGACGCGTACGCCGACCCGCGCTTCGACCGGAACGTCGACCTTCGGAGCGGCTACCGGACGCTCAACATGCTGGTGGTCCCGGTCTGGAACACGACCGGGCGCAACGTCATCGGCGTGCTGCAGGTACTGAACAAGCGGAGCGGACCGTTCGAGCGGCGCGACCAGATGCTGCTCGAGCGCATCGCCGAGAGCGTCGGCCCGGTGCTCGCGCAGATCCCACTGGAAGAGCCGTCGTGAGCAGGCAGCCGTTCGACCGTCGTGCCGCCGAGCGTCGAGCCGCCGAGCGTGCGGATCGGCGGAGCGAGGAGGCGCGCGACCGCCGCGCCGCCGAACGCCGCCGCGGTGCCGGGCGGCGGGACCTCGACACATTGCTCGATGTGACCCGGCGCCTCATGACCGTCACGGACCTCGACGCGCTGCTCCGGCTGATCGCGGAGGCGACCGTCACGATGGTGGGCGCGGAGCGCGCGACGATCTACATCGTCGATCGTGATCGTCAGGAATTCTGGTCACGCGTCGCGACCGGCAAGGGCGTCGGCGAGATCCGCTTTCCGATCGGCGTCGGCATCGCTGGCGCCGTCGCCCAGACCGGCGAGACGATCAACATCCCCGATGCGTACGCCGATCCCCGGTTCAACCCGGAGAGCGACAAGCGGACCGGCTTCCATACCCGCAACCTCCTGACCATCGCCATGACCGGACACGACGGCGCGGTCATCGGTGTGTTCCAGGCGGTCAACAAGAAGGTCGGCCCGTTCACGATCGAGGACGAGATCACGCTCGGATCGCTCGCATCGTCGGCCGCCGTGGCCGTGGAGAACGCGCAGCTCGTGACGGCGCAGAAGCGCCTCTGGCTGTCCCTCATCGAAACGCTCGCGACGACCGTCGACGCGCGAGATCAGCAGACCGCCGGTCACAGCAAGCGCGTGACCCGCTACGCGGCGGTCATCGGGGCCGAGACCGGACTCTCCCTCGAGGATCTCGAGCGCCTGCGGGCCGCGGCCCTGCTCCACGACTATGGGAAGATCGCGGTGCGTGATCGGTTCCTGCAGAAGCCAGGCAAGCTCGACGATGCCGAGTTCGCGTACATGAAGGCGCACGCCGAGAAGACCGCGGAATTCCTCGGCTACCTGGACTTCCCGCCCGACATGCGCGAGGTCCCCGAGATCGCGGCCCAGCATCACGAGCGCATGGACGGCACGGGGTACCCGAAGGGCCTGCGCGGCGACCAGATCCTGATCGGCGCGCGCATCGTCGCGGCCGCGGACGTGTTCGACGCCCTCACGGCACCGCGGTACTACAAGCCGGCGTATTCCGTGGAGAAGACGCTCGAGATCATGGACGGCATGGCCGGCGCGCACCTCGACCCGGTGGTGATGGCGGCGGTGCACCGCGCGCTCCCCGAGCTCGAGCGCACGATCGACGAGCTCAGATCGACGTGGCCGAAGGCCGGCGACGAAGGCATGGGCAGCATCGCCGAGGCGGCGAGCGGGCTGTCCGAGCGCGATCAGAAATCCTCGACGCCGGCGGCCAGCTCGTGAAGATCCGCTTCTGGGGGACCCGCGGCTCCATCCCGACCCCGGGCCCGCGGACCGTTCGCTACGGCGGCAACACCGCGTGCGTGGAGATCCGCGACTCGAGCGACCACCTGCTGGTGCTCGACGCCGGCACCGGGCTGCGCGAGCTCGGCATCAAGCTGAACGGCACCTCGCCGCTCGTGGTGGATCTGCTGCTCTCGCATCTGCACTGGGATCACATCCAGGGCATCCCGTTCTTCCGACCGGCGTACGACGCGAAGAGCACGCTGCGGCTGTACGGCCCGATGCAGCACCGTCCGCTGCGCGAGCTCCTCGGTCTCGGGATGGACGACCCGTTCTTTCCGGTCGACCTTGACGGTCTGCCGGTGAAGCTCGAGGTGCACGAGCTCGCGAGCGGCTCGACGCGCATGGTCGGTCCCTATCAGGTGAGCGCGACGACGATCTTCCACCCCGCGCCCGCGCTCGCGTACCGCATCGAGGCGGACGGGAAGTCGATCGTCTACGCCACCGACACCGAGGATCCATTCAGCGGTCAGGCGAACCCGGTCATCGACCTCGCGACGGGCGCGGACGCGCTCATCCACGACGGGCAGTTCCTCGACGGCGACTTCAAGGCCGGCTGGGGGCACTCCACGGTCTCGAGCGCGCTGGACGTGGCGGCGCGGGCCCGGGTGAAGCGGCTGATCCTCTATCACCACGATCCGGATCGCACCGACGATGCGCTGGATCGCATCGGCATCGAGGCCCAGCACGCGGCGGACGCGCAAGGTGCCGGGCTCGAAGTGATCGTCGCGCGCGAAGGGACCGAGCTCACCTTCTAGCGACGCGACGCCGCGGACCCGATCAGCTCAGCGGCGGCGTCGGCGGTGAGCCTTCGGCGAGGTGTCCCGAGATGACCGCGTGCAGCCCGTCGAAGTCGAATGGCTTCTGCAAATGGCCATCCGCGCCGAGCTGCTGCGCGATGTTCGGCAGGTCCGCGGCCCCGCTCATCACGACGATCGCGGCGGGCGCCACGGCCACCCGGCGGTACTGCTGCACGAAGGACCAGCCGTCCATGATCGGCATCCGCAGGTCCAGCAGGATGAGCGTGGGCTCGTGCGCCTTGAGCAGATCCAGTGCCGCCGCGCCGTGCGGCGCGGACGCGACCGCGTACTCATCGCGAAGCGTTTCGCGAATGGTCTCGCAGAGTGCGTCGTCGTCGTCGATCACCAGGATCCGCGGCCGAGAGGCGCGATCGCCCTCACCGCTCCGGTGGAGCTGCCTCAGCGCGGCCTCGCTTTGCCCCTGGTCGTGGGCGCCTCGGGCGTGGTCGCCTCGGGCGTGGTCGCCTGCGCCGGGCCTCCGGGGGCACGTTCGCGTGCCTGCTGGCGCGGCGCGAAGCGCAACGCGTCGGTCAGGGAAAGCCCGTCGCTCGGCTGCCAGTCGTGGCCCGTCGCATCGCCGCCCATCGGGCAGATCGCCCACGCGCCTTCGTGGATCGTGAGCGCGGACTCACTGCGCCCGCCGGCGTGCGCCTTCGCGGCGCAGACGAACTTCACGAGCTTCATGGGGTCGCCGCTCATCCGGTCACCGGTCGGCCGCCTGGCTGACGCACAGTGGCAAATGTACCGAGGATGCCGCCGCCAGTCACGGCGCCCGGTCGGTCTCGGCGGATCGTCGCGGGACAGTTGCGCCGCGACGCGCGTGGTCCGTCCTTATAGACGCGACGCCGGCGACCTGTGCATGTTCCGAGAATGACGGGGGCCGGCAAAGGATGGGCGCGCGGAAAGACGGCGGAGTCCGATCCGCGCGTCGCGCGTGCCGCCGCCGCGCATGTCGGTCTGGTGTATCAGCGTCGAACACCGATCGAGCTGTGCCGCTGGCGCGGTGCCTCCGGCCGGCCCACGTCGTACGAGTGGACGCCGGCGATGGCGTACGCCGTCGGTCTGATCGCGACCGATGGATGCCTCATCGAGCAGGGACGAGCGATCGCGTTCGTGAGTCAGGACGCCCAGCTCGTCGAGACGTTGCTTCACTGTCTCGGTCGAGAGGCGAAGTACCGCATCTGCCGAACTCGCCTCGGACGCGAGATCTACCGGTTCCAGGTCAAAGATGCGGTCCTCTATCGGTGGCTCGAGCAAGCCGGACTGACGCCGCGGAAGAGCCTGACGTTGGGGGCGATCGACGTCCCGGCCGCTCTACTTGCACACGTGGTACGAGGGCTTCTGGACGGCGACGGCAGCATCATCGACAAGGTGTGGCGAGCGGATACCTCTCGTCGGTCGGACTACTACTACGAATGGTTCCGAGCGCAATTCGTATCGGCGAGCCGCGATCACGTCGATTGGCTGCATGCGAAGCTCCGCTCGGAGCTTGGCTTGAGAGGATGGGTCGGAACGCGGGTGCCTCCGGGTCGAAACCCGACTCACCAGCTGGTCTTTGGCAAGCACGACTCGATCCGGCTTCTGGCCTGGGTGTATGCGGACCGCGAGGACCCTTGTTTGCTGCGGAAACGCGCGATATGGGACGACTACGCGAGCCGGCATGCGGATCTGCTCCCGCCTCGATCGCTACCATCGTGACGTCGGGCCCGAGTGGTGAAGTTCGGTAGACACGTCGGCCCTAGGAGCCGATGAGGGAAACCTCGTGTGGGTTCGAGTCCCACCTCGGGCACGGTCGTCAGCCCCCGGTCGCGAGCCGGGCCTTCTCCGCGAGCGCGGCATCGAGGGCACGCAGGCGCGCCACGTCGGTCCGTCGCTCGTGCAGCCCGCGCAGCGCGCCGATCCGCTTCGCGATCGAGCGCGCGTCACCGCCGTACGCGCCGAGGGCCCGCACGGCCTTCTCGCACTGATTCGTGTGCTCCGCGATGTGCGACGCGAAACGATGGAGCCGGTGCCGCAGGTCGACCTCGGCGCCGCCCCAGACCGTCGGCCGGGCGAGCGTCGCCTCCGGGAGCGCCCCGAGGGTCGCATCCGTCGCGGCACGCTGCTCGGCGAAGCGCGCGAGGATGTTCGACACCCCACCGCTCGTCTGCGCCGGGTCGGGCTTCGGCCGCCGCTCGTCGGGCATCTTCACCGGCTCGGCGGCGGAGCGCGCGGCGGCGTACTCGCACTGCGTGCGGTACGAGCGCTCGACGTTGATCAGGTGCGCCAGCGCCTCGCGCAGCGACCACTCTTCCGGCGCCGGGGCACGGTCGAGCAGCTCGTCATCGAGGCCGGCCAGGAGTCCGCGAAGCTCGCCGAAGGCGCTCTGGGCGAGCGACAGGCCGCGGGCAGCCTCCGTTGCGGCGCGTGGCGCGTCGACGATCGCGCGCAGCTCCTCCTCCATCGCGTGATACAGCGCATAGCGCAGATCCATCGTCGTCGCACGGAAGGTCCACGGGCGGTCGAGCTCGTGATCGGCCAGCGGCGCGAGACCGGCGAGCGATGCGTCGAAGGTCAGGATCGGATCCGCGCTTCGACGCCGGAGAGGCGTTCGATGACCTTGATGATCGCGAGGTTGCCCTCCTGCCCACCGCCGTCGTGCTGGAGCGCGTTGTAGAGGGCGTGCGCGAGCGAAGTCGCGGGGAGCGAGAGGTGCGCCGAGAACGCGGCGTCGAGCACGTTGCGCAGGTCCTTCTGCTGGTGATCGACCATGAAGCCCGGCTTGAAGTCCCCCGCGAGCATCTTCGGTGCGTAGTTCTGCATCGCCCACGAGCTGCCCGCGCCGCCCGCGATCACCTGCCGCGTGCGCTCGAGGTCGATCCCCATCGCCGCGGCGAACACCAACGCTTCTGAGACGCCGAGGTTGTTGATCGCGACCGCGATCTGGTTCGCGAGCTTGCAGGCCTGTCCCGCGCCGTGCCCGCCGATGTGCACGATCGTCTTCCCGAGGGCCTCGAAGAGCGGTCGCGCACGCTCGACGTCGACCGCGTCGCCGCCGACCATGATCGAGAGGCGCGCTTCGATCGCGCCGATCTCGCCGCCGGATACCGGCGCATCGAGCGTCCGAAAGCCCTTCTCCTCCGCGCGTTCCGCGAACGCGCGCGTCGCGACGGGGGAGATGCTGCTCATGTCGATCACCAAGAGCCCGTCATGCGCGCCCTCGGCGATGCCGTCGGGCCCGAACGTGACGATCTCGACCTGTGGCGAGCTCGTCACCATCGTGACCACGATGTCGGAGGCCCGCGCGACCTCGCGCGGCGTCTTCACGATCGTCGCGCCATCGGTCTTCAGGGGGTCGGCCCTGGCGAGCGTGCGGTTCGTGACCGTGACCGCGAATCCGGCCTTCAGCGCGTTCCGGGCCATGGGCCGGCCCATGATCCCGAGTCCGACGAAGCCGACGCGTGGCCCGCTAGTTGCGGCGGTCACCATTGCTCCTCGGCTCGGTCTCATCGGCTTCGACGTAGACGGTGCGCACGCTCTCGTCGTTCGCGACCAGGTAGGTGTCCTGGTCGGTGTCGCCGACGCTGACCGAGGCGAGCAGGCGCTCGTCGGTGACGTGGACGAAGCCGCTCGACCGCTGCAGCTCGTTGGCGATGGCCTCGGGGAGGGATGCCTCCTCGAAGCTGTCCTTCACGAGGTCCCGGGCCCGCTTGACCATGCGGAAGAACTCCTCGGGCGAGAAGCGGTCCTCGTGCGACAGGAGCACGGCCGTCCCGAGGTCGTCGTCAGGTTCGTGGATCTCGTAGAAGTACATCGGGGTGCTCGTCAGCATAGGGCGGAGAGCCCTAAACTTGATGTCTCCATGACGACAGAGCGGCAGCCCGACGTCCCCGCGCGCTCGTTCACCCACACGATCGAGCGCAAGCCAGGCTCGATCGTTTCGATGAGCGTCGAGGTCGACGCCGGCCGCCTCGAGCGTGCCAGCGAGCGGGCGTTCCAGAGGCACGTGCAGCAGGCCAAGATCCCCGGCTTCCGCCCGGGCAAGGCCCCACGCGCGCTCTACGAACGGACGTACGGCGCCGACCACCTCTGGGAGGACGCCGCGGCGGACGTCGTGGACGAGACGTTCAAGGAGATCGCCGACCTCGAGCGCATCGACTGGCTCGACCATCCCGAGGTCGTCCTGAGCCAGCTCGAGCCCGGGAAGAGCCTGAAGTACACCGCCACGGTCCCCGTGCGGCCGGACGTCGCGCTCGGTGATCCGGCCGCCTCGGGCGTGACCGTCCAGCCGACGCCCATCACCGACGAACAGGTCGGGCAGACGATCGCCGGGATGCGCGAGCATCATGCCGAGCTCAAGCCGGTGGAGCGCGCCGCCGAGAAGAACGACGTGCTGACGATCGACCTCGACGTGCAGCTCGACGGCAAGCAGATGCCGCCGATGGGTCGCAACGCGCACCTGGAGCTTGGCCGCGACTACGCGATCCCAGGGCTCGCCGACACGCTCGTCGGAACGAAGGCCGGTGACACCAAGCAGTTCGAGCTCGCGTTCCCCGACGACTATCCCGATGAGGACCTGCGCGGCAAGACCGGCGCGTTCACGGCGAAGGTCTCGCAGGTCGCGGAGAAGATCCTTCCGCCGCTGGACGACGACTTCGCCAAGACCGTGGGCGTGGCGACCGTGGCGGACCTGGACAAGGCCGTGCGCGGCGAGCTCGCCCACGCCGCGTTCCACGAGGCTCGCGACGACGCGGCCGAGAAGCTGCTCGCGCACCTGCTCGACACCTCGACCGTTGAGGTACCGGAGATCCTCGTGTCCGACGAGCTCGACCACCTCATCGCGGATCTGCAGGCTCGGGTGAAGGACCAGGGGCTGAGCTGGGAGCAGTTCCTCCTGCAGGCGCGGAAGACCGAGGACGAGATCCGCGTCGAGTGGCGGGTCACGGCCGAGCGACGGGCCAAGTCGCTGCTCGTGCTGGACGCGCTCGCCAAGCAGGAGAACGTCACGATCTCGTCGACCGAGCTCGCGCAGGAGGTCGCGCTCACACCCCTCGCGCAACAGGATCCGAACGCGCTCCGCAATCCCGCCGTGCTCGGCGCGCTCGCGCGCTCGATGCGCAATCGGAAGCTCGTCGACAAGCTCATCGGTCTGGACTCACCGGACGCCGAGCGGACGTTGATCCGGGCGGCGGGTGGACCGGAGGACATCGAGCTGCCCCACCAACCCATCGGAGAGTCGGCAGGTGAGCAAGCCATCATCGTCCCGCCGGCGCAGGCACCGCTGCCGGAGAAGACCGTCGAGGGCCGCGAGGCGATCCGCGCGCTGCTCGAGGAGCAGTCGGGCCGGTAGCATTCGCGCTAGTGACGGCGCTTCAGCTGGTGCAGGGCATGAACAACGTCCTGTTCGCCGGGATCTTCGCTCTCGTCGCCGCCGCGGCGTATCGCAGCCGCACCCGTACGTCCATTGACACCGCCCTCTTCTTCGGCGCGCTCGCGTTCGCGGTCGTGCAACAACCGGTCCGCCAGCTCTTTGGCATCGCCGACAGCGCGGTGACCTCCGACCTGTCGGTCATCCTCATCATGGCGCTCCCGTACCTGATGCTGCGGCTCCTCGCCGACTTCGCCGGCGTGCCGCTGCTGGCGCACGCGGCCACGCTCGGCGGCCTCATGTCCTCGGTCATCGCCGTCGTCGTCAGCCCGCCGCCGCTGGATCCCGCCACGACGCTCTTCCTCATCGCCTACTTCGTCGTCGCATCGCTGTACGGCGCGTTCGGCTTCATCCGGCTCTCGCGCCGCTCGTCAGGTGTCACGAGGCGGCGGACCCAGGCCGTCGCCGCCGGCATGGGGCTGCTCGGGTTCGCGGTCCTGACCGCGGCCGGCATGACGATCTCACCCAGCGTGGCCGGGCTCGTTTCCGGGGCGACCGAGGTCCTCGCGCTGTTCGCCGCGATCTGCTGGCTGCTCGGGTTCGCGCCGCCGGCGCAGCTCCGCCGCTACTGGCAGGAGCCGGAGCTGCGCGCGTTCCTCGAGCGCGCGAGCACCCTCCCGCGCCTGCCCACGACCGACGCGATCCTCCGCGCGCTGGAGCAAGGCGCCGCGGAGTCGTTCGGCGCGCGTGCCGCGATCGGTCTCTACGACCAGGACGCGCGAACCCTGCGATTCGACGATGGGCCGACGCCACTGCTCGCCGAGGTGCCGGAGCTGAGCGGATTCCTCGCGTCGCGGGTGTTCGCCTCGCAGCAGGCGGAGTTCTTCCCCGACGCCGCGCGCGCATATCCGGAGCACGCGAGCGCGTATCGCGCCGGCGGGATCGGCCCCGTCGTCGTCGCGCCGATCACCGCGGGTTCGCGCCGTATCGGCATCCTCGAGGCGTTCGCGGAGCACCAGCCCGTGTTCTCGAGCGACGACGTCGCCCTCGCGCAGCTCCTGGCCGATCAGGCGGCGGTGGTCCTCGAGAGCCGCGCGCTCATCGACGAGGCGGCCCGGGTGCGCGCACATGAGCAAGCGGCGAAGCTGAAGGAAGACTTCGTCTCGGCCGCGGCGCACGACCTGAAGACCCCGCTCACGACGCTGCTCGGCCAGGCCCAGATCCTCGAGCTCCGGTTCGCCCGCGATCCGGCGCTCGTGCAGCACCAGCCCGCCGTCGCACGCATCGCCCGCGAGGCGCGGCGGCTGTCGACCCTCGTCGACGACCTGCTGGACGCGTCGCGGATCGAGGAGGGGAAGCTCGAGGTCCGCCGTGAGCCGATCGACGTCTCGGCCCTTGTCCGGCTGGTCGCCGACCGGAGTCGACCCGAGAAGGACCGGCTCGTCATCGACGCGGGCGAGCGGCTCACCGGGAGCTTCGACCGGCGGCGGATCGAGCAGCTCGTGGACAACCTCATCGAGAACGCCCTCAAGTACAGCGGCCCGGACAATCCGGTCGAGGTCCGAGCCTGGCACGACGCCGACCTCGTCCGCATCAGCGTGCGCGATCACGGCATCGGGATCCCCGCCGCGGATCTGCCGCACGTCTTCGAGCGGTTTCGCCGGGCCGGCAACGTCGACGCCCGCCGCTACGCGGGAATCGGCCTCGGTCTGTACATTTGCCGCGGCATCGCGAAGGAGCATGGCGGCCGCATCTGGGTGGAAAGCACGGTGGGCCAGGGCAGCACGTTCCACGTCGCGCTGCCTGATGCCGGAGAAGGAACGCCGAACTGAATCGACCCATCCTCGTCGTCGACGACGACCCTGAGATCGTCGCGATGCTGCGCGACTTCCTCGAGGGCGAGGGTCTGGCCGTCCACACCGCGGCGAATGGCGCCGAAGCGCTCGAGGTCGTCGAAGCGTTGGCGCCGGGGCTCATCCTGCTCGACATGCGCATGCCGATCCTGGACGGCTGGGGCTTCGCGCATCAGTTCCGCGCGCGCAAGCTCGCCTATCCGATCGTCGTGATGACCGCGGCGGAGAGCGCCCGGCGGTGGGCCGAGGAGATCGGGGCGACCGGCTACATCGCGAAGCCGTTCGATGTCGATGAGCTCCTGCAGACGATCGAGCGCCACCGTCAGCGGGACGGCACCCCGAGCTAGCGCCGTTCCCGGTGCGTCGGCGATCGGTTCACCCCTCGACGGCCGCCGACCGTGACAGCCACGACCGCACGCGCGCGCGCAGCTGGGCGACGGCGAATGGCTTCGTGATGTAGTCGGTCACGCCCTCGGCGAACGCCGCCTCGATGTCTCGGTCGGCGGTCCGCGCGGTGAGCATCACGATGGGAACGTTCGCGAGCCTCGCCTCGAGGCGCAGCTCCCGCGCGGCAGCGAGGCCGTCGAGCCGCGGCATCTGGACGTCGAGCAAGATGAGGTCGAACGCGTCCTTCCGAGCGAGCTCGAGCGCTGTGACGCCGTCCTCGGCGGTGACCACCTGGTATCCGTCACCGCTCAACACCGTGGCGAGCACCTGAAGGACCGCTCGATCGTCGTCGGCGACCAGGATCCGGGCGCCGGTCTGGATCCTCGGCGCCCGCGGACCCTCCGCTCCACCCGCTGTCTCGGCGCCGGTCTCGCGGAGCACGAGCTCGTCGCCTTCGGCGGCGGCGATCACGTCCATCGAGCCTGCCCGCCGCCGCGCCGCGCGCGTGAGCGCGTCCACGCCCGCATCATCGCGATCCGGATCGTGGTGGAACAGCGCGAGCCGCTTGACGTTCGCGACCCGCGCCATGTCGACGGCGTATTCGATCGTGCTGTGTCCCCAGCCGGCCTTCGCGGGGTAGTCCGACTCGTGGTACTGGGCGTCGTGGATCACGAGGTCCGCATCGCGCAGGAACGTGGCGTGACGCCGGTCGCTCGGATGCAGCAGATCCCGCTCGTCGAACAGCCCGTCGCCACGGCCCGTACGCCACGTCGTTCCATCGTGCGCTTCGTGGTCGGTCGCATACACGAACGTGCCGCCCGGGCCGCTCACCCGATAGCCGAGCGTCGGCGCCGTGTGGTTGAGGAATTGCGTGCGGATGCGCAGCCCGTCGAGGCCGAACTCGCCCTCGCCCAGCTCGACGATCTCGACCTTCGCCGGGAGCTGATCCATCGGCACGGGGAAGTACGCGTAGTCCATCTGCCCACCGAGCGCAGCCGGGAAGGACCGGTCGATACCGGATGGGCCGTAGACGGTCAGGTGCGATCCCGCGAGGAATGCGGGCAGGAAGAACGGCAAGCCCTGGATGTGGTCCGCATGGGTGTGGCTGATGAACAGATGCGCGCGCACCGGCCCGCCGTGGGCGAGCGCGATGCCGAGCTTCCGCGCGCCGGTGCCGCAATCGAAGATGAGGAGCGTCCCGTCATCGGCGCGAGCTTCGACGCAGGGCGTGTTGCCGCCGTAGCGAGCGGTCTCGGGACCGGCCGCGGCGATCGACCCGCGGACGCCCCAAAAGCGGATACGGATGCTTGGTTTATACGCCGACCGCGCGGTTCCGGCGCAACGCCCGCGCCGGAGCGCGCGGCTCCTAGCGGCTCATCGGCGCGACGACCGTGAACTGCGCCGCGAGGTCGCGGACCGAGATGGAGCCCGCGTTCGTCGGGGCGGTCTGCACGAGCGGCTTGCCGCCGTCGGCCGCATCGTCGAATGGCGCCGTGAACGGGATGATCACGTCGGGCTTGCGTCCGAAGAACCGCGTGACCTGGTCGGTCTGGAGGCCCCCCGATGTGATCCGGTTCAGCACGAGGAGCGTCCGGGCCTTCGGGATGCCGAGCTTGTCGATGACCGAGAACAGGTCGTTCGCCGCCTTCAGCGACGCGAGGTGCGCGGACGTGACGACCGCGAGCACGTCCGCGCTGTCGATCGCCGCCAGCGTGTGCTGGGTGAACGTCGCGGCGGTGTCGACCACCACGTAGTCGGACGTGGCGCGCAGCCGATCGATGGCATGGTGCACGGCCGGCACGGTCACGAGCTCGGCGTGCTCGGGCTTTTCCGAGCCGGTCACGAGCCGCACGCCGCTCGCGTGGTGGGCGACGAACAGCTCGAAGAGATCCTCGCTCATGTCCTCGATCCGAACGGCCGAGAGATCCGCGAGGGTCTGCTGCGGCCGCAGGTCCATGAGCATTCCGGCGTTGGCGAACTCGAGCGACAGGTCGAGGACCGATACGCGGTAGATGACCGTGCTCGCGAGCGCGAGTGCCGCGTTCACGGCCATCGTGGTCGTGCCGACGCCGCCCTTGCCGTGCAGGAGCACGCAGACGCGCCCGTTCGCGGCCGGTGTCGCCGTGCCATCGGCCGTGCGAACGCGCTTCAGGAGGAGGTCGACCTTTGCCGCGAG
>DATCOD010000020.1:0-6198 GCA_036564905.1 Candidatus Limnocylindria bacterium | reverse complement strand
TCGAGCCGCCGCAGCGCGTCGCGGAGCGGGATCCGGCTGACCCGGAGCTGGTCGGCGAGCTGTTCCTGGAGCAGCCGCTCGCCCGGGCGGAGCTCGCCCGAGAGGATCGCGTCGCGCAGCGCGGTCGTGACGACCTCCTCGATGCTGCGCACATCGGGCCGTTCGAGCTGGGGAGCGACGCCGGCGGTGCTCGGGCCCACGCTGCTGTGTGGCATCGCTGCCCTCCCCGCTCCGCGCTAAGGTGCGCGCGTAAGGTATTCGGTATACAGACGCGGGTCAAGGACGGCCGGCCGCCGATGAGGACGGGCTGGCGTCCGTTCGCCCTGCTGTTGGTCGTCGCCTGCGCGATCACGACGGCGAAGGGGACCGAGGAGATCGTGTACTCGCCGTATCTCGCCGGATACGGCTACGGCCTGTCACTCATCGGCCTCCTCACCTCGCTGTTCGCCGCGCTGCAGCTCGCGTCGCGTGTTCCGGTGGGGATCGCGTACCGCGCGGAGCGGGCGAAGCGGCAGTTCGCGCTCGCGCTCGTCGCGTTCGGGCTCTCGACATCCGGCTTCGCGTTCGCGGATGGCCGCCCGGTCGTCGTCGTCGCGCTCAGCGTCGTGCTCGGGTTCGCGTTCGGGAGCGTCGGCACCCTCGGACTGGCCCTCGCGATCGACATCACCGGTGGGCGCAGGGCCGGCACATCGATGGCCTGGTACACCGCGGCGATCTCGTTGGGCTACGCGCTCGGCTCGGTCATCGGCGGATCGCTCGCCGACGCGATCGGGATCCCGCGCACGCTCGGGTTCATCGGCCTGCTGCCGATCGCGGCGGCCGTCGCGGTCGTCGCGCTGCCCGCGGTCGACGGCGCGCCCTTCCCGGTCGATCGCGGTCGCGGCCTGCGCGGACTGTTCGCCGCGGCCGGCAAGCTCGACCGCCGGGTCTGGCTCGCCTTCGTGATCGTGCTGTACCTCAACGTGCTCTCCGACAGCACGGACACGTTCTTCCCGGTATTCGCGCCGACCATCGGCATCTCGCTCGCGGTCGTTGGCCTGCTCCGCGCGTTCAAGAGCGGCGCCGCGATCTTCATCCGCTCGACCGGCGTGATCCTGCTGCGGTTCGCGGACTACCGTATGGTGACGCTCGTCGCGATCGTCGCCGCGGCCGCCGCGACGGTGAGCTTGCCGCTGTCGACCTCGCTCGTCGTGCTCATCCCGATCTTCATCGTCCTCGGCCTGACGCGCGGGATCCTGCGCGCGACGAGCGCCGCGACGATCGCGGAGCTGCGCAACGAAGGGCGCGATGTCGGGCTCGCGTCCGGCGTGTACAACTCCGGCCTCGACATCGGCGCCATCGTCGGGCCCACCCTCGGCGGCGCGCTCGCGACGGTCTTCGGCATCGGGCACATGTTCCAGATCGTCGCGGTCGCGAGCCTCGCGGCCTGGCTCGCCGTCGCGCTGTCGAGCCCCGCGACGCGAGCGGCCTCAGGTCTCGGGCGGCGGCCGCGGACGGTCGACGTGCCATGAACGGGTCAAATGTCATACCTTTGGACCAATTCGGCGGTGGAGAAGAGCGAGATGGGTGAAGACGGACGCACATTCCTGCGGGGCCTGGGCTCGGAGACCTATGGCCTCGGCAAGTTCCGTGATCTCCAGCGAAGCCAGAACCGCGTCCGGCGCGCGGGCACGGTCGTGGACGACGCGACCGTCGGCCACTCCGGAGACGCCGATCCCGACCAGTCCAAGACGTATTGGATGCTCGGCCCCGGCGACCAGGAGTTCCTCACTCAGTCGCTGCAGGTCCACTTCGTGGAGCTCCTCCCCGGCGGGACGAACTTCGGCCACGGCCACCAGAACGAAGCGCACTTCTACATCCTCGAAGGCAGCGGCTATGAGATCCACGACGGCAAGCGCTACGACTGGGAGAAGGACGACCTCGTCATCGTCCACACCGACAGCAAGCACAAGCACCACAACAAGTCCAAGACCGAGCGCGCGCTCGCGCTCGTGCTCAAGGCGAAGACCTCATGGATGGTGCTCGGCATGATCCAGCAGGGCCGCTCCGGCAACTTCGCGAAGGAGAATGAGGCTCGCTTCGGGCCGCGCCAGGACTGGTCGCAGCTCTGGAGCCCCGGCTGGGAGTCCAAGCAGAAGGTGATCAGACCGAGCGACACGCGCTGGGAGACCACGCGCGACGGCAACGTCCGCGAGATCCTCTCAGCTCGGCGCACCGACGCGCGGACGCACAGCCTGGACCTGTACCAGCAGCGGATCCCGGTCGGCGGCCGCTCCGGCAAGCATTGGCACATGGCCGACGAGGCCGTGTACGTCATCTCCGGCAAGGGCTACAGCCTCCACTGGGACGTCGAGGCCGAGATCGACGACAAGTACTACGCGCGCATCGCGAAGGAGCCGACGCGCTGGGAGTTCTCGACCGGCGATCTCCTCTACGTGCCGCAGAACACGGTGCATCAGCACTTCAACGCCGACCCGAAGGAGCCGCTCGTCGTGCTCTCGGCCCAGAATCGCCTGTTCGCGCACCTCGGCTACGACAGCGTCATGCACCTCGAGGACGCGCCGGAGTACAGCGTGGCGGGCCGCAGCGCGGTCACTTCCGGATGACCGACTTCTACCGCGGGTGGCTCGAGCGGAGCGCGACGCTCGCCACGCGGATGACCGCGCCGCCGGTGGTGGCCCGCGGCGCCGAGCTCGAGTGGGTGGAAACGCCCCAGGACTCCCGCGCGGCCATGCTCATCGGCGAGGCCACGGGCTTCCCGACCCAGGGCACCGCGCTCGTGAAGTGCGAGATCCCGGCCGGTTGGCGCACCGGCAAGCACGCCCACGGCGAGGAGGCCATCCACGTCCTCGCCGGGACCGGCTTCAGCGTGATCGACGGGGCCCGCTACGACTGGAAGCCCGGCACCACGCTGCACATCCCGTACGCCGCGGCACACCAGCACGTCAACCTCGGCCGCGAGACGGCCGTCTACATCTCCGCGCTGACCACCGACCTCGACTTCCGCGTGAAGCTCGGGCGGCTGGAGCAGCTCGAGGAGAAGGCCCAGGACGGCGGCGAGCTGGCCACGCGCCATCCGGCCGAGACCTCGCAGTTCGCCCCGGACGGGCGCCGGATCTCGCTGCACATCGAGGACGCGATCGATGAGGTCGCGCGCCGCCTGGCCGGTCACGCCCACCCGAAGGGCGAGGGCAAGGGTGCCCACCGCCACGCCGGCATCTGGATCCTCATGGGCGGCAGCGAAAGCCCGAGCGACGAGACCAACGGCTTCCGCGCCAGGGCCGCGGCGATGACGAATATCTTCGAGGAAGCGCCACGCTCGAGCAGCCACAAGCACGCGCACACCGAGGCGATGCTGTACGTGCTCGAGGGCCGCGGCTACTCCATGATCGACGGCCTGCGGCACGACTGGCAGGAGGGCGACGCCGTCCACGTGCCCCCGCGGATGACCGTGCACGAGCACTTCAACGACTCCGACGCGCGCACCCGGACGCTGCGGATCGAGTTCGGGGTCCGGTTCTTCTACGAGGGGCTCTGGACCGGCTACGAGAAGGTCCAGGACAAGACGGAGCGCTCGCCGAGGGCGTAGCAGCGCGATACAAAGCGCGCGAATTTGTCTACAGTGCTCGCGGAGTGGGCGACAGGACGGCGCTGAGCGGCACCGCGGGACCCGCGGCGTACCGCGTCATCCACGCACGGGTCCGGCGGCGACGGTCGCCCCTCGGCCGCTGGTACCGGCGGAATGAGCGCAGCGTGCTGGGTGTCTCCGGCCTGGTGGCCTTCTTCGTCTTTTGGCAGATCGGTTCGTTCACCGGCTTCATCGACCCGTTCTTCTTCAGCCGCCCATCGGACGTCGTTGCCGCCGCCATCTACGAGGCCCAGCTCCCGCGGTTCTGGTCCGACGTGCAGTACAGCGTGACCGAGGTCATCGTGGGCTTCATCGCGTCCGTCGGGCTCGCGGTCCCGCTCGGGCTTCTCATCGGCTGGTACCGACGGGTGTCCTTCACCTTCGACCCGTGGCTCAACTTCTTCAACGCGATCCCGCGTCCCGCGTTCATCCCGCTGGTCGTCCTCTGGGTCGGGCTCGGGATCGAGATGAAGACCATCATCGTCTTCCTCGGTGGATTCTTCTCGATCATCGTGCCGACGGTCGAAGGTGTCCGCACGGTCGACCGCCAGCTGCTCGACGTCGCGTACAGCTTCCGGGCCCCGAGCCGCCGGCTGTTCACGTCGCTGGTGATCCCGGCGACGGTCCCGTTCATCGCGACGGGCATCCGGCTCGCGCTCGGCCGGTTGCTCATCGGTGTCGTCATCGCCGAGCTGTACGCGCAGACCCAGGGCCTCGGCGTGCTGATCGGCGCGGCCGCGGACAACCTCCAGAGCGACCTGATGATGTTCGGCATCCTCATCTTCACGCTGATGGGCGTGATCACGACGACCGCGGCCGGCCGGGTCGAGGGGTACCTACAGCGCTGGCGTCCGAGCATGAACATCGTGGAAGAAGGGAACTAGCTCGATGGTGAACGGTGGGCCCGCGCTGAGCGCGCGCGGCGTACGGATGGAGTACCGCGACCGGGCGTCCGACGCGCGACTTGTCGCGATCGAGAACATGGACCTCGAGGTCGCGGACGGCGAGTTCGTAAGCCTCCTCGGGCCGAGCGGCTGCGGGAAATCGACGTTCCTCAAGATCGTGAACGGCCTGCTCAAGGCCACGGCCGGCGAGATCCGGCTGCGCGGGACCGGGAAGGGTCGCGAGGACGCGATGGTGTTCCAGGACGCCGCCCTGTTCCCGTGGTATTCGGTGATCGATAACGTCTCGTACGGGCTCGTCTGTGCCGGCGTCAAGCGGAGCGAAGCCCGGCGGCGCGCGCAGCCGCTCATCGACCTGGTCGGGCTCGCCGGCTTTGCCGACAAGTACCCGTACCAGCTGTCGGGCGGGATGCAGCAGCGCGCGAACCTCGCGCGTGCCCTCGCGGTCGACTCCGCGATCCTGCTCATGGACGAGCCGTTCGCGTCGCTCGATGCGCAGACCCGCGAGCTCATGCAGGCCGAGCTGCTGCGGATCTGGAACGCCGCGAAGAAGACCGTCGTCTTCGTCACGCACCAGATCGACGAGGCCGTCTACCTCTCCGACCGGGTGATCGTGATGTCAGGACGCCCGGGCCGGATCCTCGCGGACATCCACGTCGACCTTCCGCGGCCGCGTGCGCTCGACGTCAAGCGCAGCCCGGAGTTCGTGGGGTACGAGGCGCAGATCTGGAAGCTCCTCGCATCGAAATCCGTGTCGCTCGACTCGCCCCAGCCGGAGGCGGTCTAAGCCCGTGGCGACCGCGGCGCTACGTTCGCGCATCACGGAGTATCCCGCCCTTCGCCGGATCGGGAGGCTCGCGACCGCCAACGAGCGACTGTTCTACGGCCTGCTCGGATTCATCCTCGTCACCATCATCTGGGAGCTGGCCGCCGACGCCGGCCTGTACCGCCGGTCTCTGCTCAGCTCTCCGACGTCGATCTGGACCGCGGCGGTCAGAGACTTCGGCTCGGGCGCGATCTGGCCGCACCTCACGACCAGCTTCACCGAGTACGCCTACGGGTTCGGCATCGCGCTCCTGGTCGGCGTGCCGCTCGGCCTCTTGATCGGCATGTTCCGCCGCGTGAACGCCTTCCTGAGCGTGCTGCTCTTCGGCGTGTACTCGACGCCGAAGGCCGCGATCGCCCCGCTGATCATCCTGGTCCTGGGCATCGGCCTCGAATCCAAGGTCATGCTCGTGTTCCTGCTCGCGTTCTTCTCGATCATCGTCAGCACGATCGCCGGCGTCCAGGCGGCCGCGGAGCGGCACCACGACATCGCCCAGAGCTTCGGCGCGTCCCGGTGGCTCGAGTTCCGTTCGGTCGTGCTGCCGAGCACGATCCCGTTCCTCCTGACCGGGATCCGGATCGCATCGGGCCGGGCGCTGGTCGGCGTGGTGGTCGCCGAAGAGCTCGCGGCCAACCAGGGGATCGGGTTCTACATCGACTTCTACGGCACCTTCCTGGACACGTCCCGGGTCATGCTCGGCATCGTGCTCCTCGGCGGATTCGGCATCGTCCTGGGCGAGCTCGTCCGGCGGGTCGAGAAGCGTTTCGAGGTCTGGCGCCCCGAGATTCGCTAATGGGCGCGTCCTCCTCCGCGCGTACGCCCGGGCCCGGCTGCGCCGGCCC
>DATCOD010000019.1:0-23097 GCA_036564905.1 Candidatus Limnocylindria bacterium | reverse complement strand
GGAAGCCGCGTGCACGAGCAGCGGCCGCGACCCGACCGCGGTGATCGCGAGGCGGGCCTCGCGCACGACCCCGCCATCCATGCGGACCGCGGCGGCGAGCCCGACGATCGGGAAGTCGAACGAACCCCGATCCCGCAGCTTGAGGTAGGTGCTCCGCCAGCCGTCCGCGGGCGGGAGGATGACCTCGGTCACGATGTCGTCGCGCCCGATCGTCAGAGGGCTGATGCCGTCCTCGCGATACAGGTCGGCCAGCGGCACGACGCGCTCGCCCTCGGCGTTGACGACTCGGACGCTCGCGCCGAGCGCGAGCAGCGCCGGGACCGTATCCGCGCTCGCGACCGCGAGGCAGCGGGGGCTCGACGGCGCGACGCGGCACACGACCGACGGGTCGGTCTTCATGCACATCCCTTCGGCCATCCGCCAGAACAGCGACTGGTCGTACCAGTTGCAGCGTGTGTCCAGGCAGAGGTTGCCGCCGATGGTGCCCATGTTCCGGAGCTGCGGCGTGGAGATCGCGAGCGCGCTCTCGGCGAGCGCGCGGTACCGGTTCAGCACGCGCGCGTCGCTCGCCACGGCCGTGAGCGTCGCGCCCGCGCCGATGGTCAGGCTCGTCCCGTCGTGGATCGCGCTCGGGAGCGCCCTCCCGAGCGCGATGAGCGTCGCGGGCGTGAATTGCCGGCGCTTCATGTTCGGGTAGAGGTCGGTGCCGCCGGCGACGAGCATCACCGTGATCCCGGGCGTCCCCGTCTTCGCGGCGTCCTGCTCGGCCGCGCGGTGCTCGCGCAGGAGGAGCGCCGCATCCGCGACGGTCGCCGGCGTGTGCAGCCGGAAGCGCGGGAGCCTAAGCATCGCGCTTCCGTTCGCGCGCATCGGTCGAGGCGGAGAGCCGTCGGAGTGACGCCTTCGGGTCGCGACCGCTGTCCAGCCCATCGGGGCCCACGCGATCCTTCTTCTTCGCGAGGGCGTCGAGGATCTTCTCCGGGGTGATCGGCGTCTCGTCGAAGCGCACGCCGATCGCGTCGAAGACCGCGTTCGCGATGGCCGGGATGACGGGATTGAGCGGACCCTCGCCCGCTTCCTTCGCGCCGTACGGGCCCTCAGCGTCGATGGTCTCGACGATGATCGCTTCGAGCACCGGCGTATCGAGCGACGTCGGGATCTTGTAGTCGAGGAGCGACGCCTTCTTGAGCAGGCCGCCGCGGAAGACCTGCTCCTCACCGATGATCTCGCCGTACCCCATGTACGCCGCGCCTTCGACCTGGCCTTCGACGTTCACCGGGTTCAGCGCGCGCCCGCAATCGTGCGCGGTCACCAGGCGGTCGACCGTCAGCACGCCCGTCTCGCGATCGACCGTCACCTCCGCGACGCAGGCCTGATACGAGTAGGCGGGGGTCGGGCCGACGCCGGCGCCCTTGAACGACCCGCCGATGCCCTTCGGTGGCTTGTACCAGCCGGCCGCCGAGAGCGTGCCGAAACGCCCCTCGGCCGCGACCGCCACGTCGATGAAGCTCATGAACCGATCGGGATCCTCGTGGTCGTAGAACCGGCGGAGCGCGCAGCGGATGCGCTCGACCGGGACGCCGAGCTGCTCGGCCGCGACCGAGGCGAGCTGGTCGCGCAGCTTCAGCGCCGCGTCCTTCGCGGCGTTCCCGGCCATGAACGTCACCCGGGAGCTGTACGAGCCGAGGTCGACCGGCGCGAGCGACGTGTCGCCCGAGACGACGTGCACGTCCTCGGGCAGCACGCCGAGGGTCTCGGCCGTGATGGAGGCGAGCATGTTGTCCGAGCCCTGGCCGATCTCCGCCGTGCCGCAGTAGACGGTCACGCCGCCGCCGCGATCGATCTTCACGGTCGCGCCGGAGTGGGGCATCTCGTTCCAGTAGATCGGGAGACCCGCGCCCGAGATGTACGCGCTTCCGGCGATGCCGATGCCCTTGCCCGGAGGGAGCTTGCCGTGCTTCGCGCTGAAGTCCGTGCGCCGTCCGGCGCGTTCCAGACACTCGCCGAGGCCCATCGTGGTGATGCGCAGGTCGTTCACCGTGCGCGAGTTGGCGGGCTGGAGGATCCGCTGGCGATACGCGAGCGGGTCGAGGCCGAGGTCCGTCGCGATCTTGTCGAGCTGGGCCTCGAACGCGTACCGCGGCTGCGTGGTGCCGTGCCCGCGCTTCGGCCCGCAGGGGGGCTTGTTGGTGTAGACGCGGACGCCGTCGAACTTGTACGCCGGCACGCGGTACGTGACGGTGAGCAGCGCGCCGGTGTAGTAGGTCGTGGCGATCCCGTACGACGCGTACGCGCCGCCGTCGAGCCAGCTCTGGAAGTGGACCGCCGTGATCTCGCCGTCCTTGGTCACGCCCGTCCGCAGATGCATCTTCACCGGATGCCGGCCCCGGTGGGCGTAGAAGACCTCCTCCCGGTCGAGCGTGAACTTCACCGGCCGCTTCGTCCGAAGCGCGAGGAGGCACGCGGCGAACTCGTGCGCGAACGGATCGCTCTTGCCGCCGAACGCGCCGCCATTCGGCGTCGCGATGACCCGGATCCGCGCGCGCGGGACCCCGAGCACCTTCTCGAGCTCGCGATGCAGGTAATGCGGCACCTGCGTGCAGGTCCAGAGGGTCACGTTCCCGTTCGCCTCACCATTCGCGACGCAGCTGTGCGACTCGATCGGCGCGTGGGTGTTCCCCTCGAAGAAGAACCAATCGTCCCGGATGTGATCGGCCTTCGCGAACCCGGCCTCGAGGTCACCGAAGCTGAGGTGGACCTCTTTGAACACGTTGCCGCGGGCGCTCTCGTCGTGGATCTTGACGTCGTCGCGGCCGAGCGCTTCCTCGATGCTCAGGATCGGCTCGAGCGGCTCGTAATCGATGTCGATGAGCGAGAGCGCCTCGAAGGCGGTGTCCTCGTCGAGCGCGGCGACCGCGGCGACGGGCTCGCCGACGTACCGCACCTTGTCCACGGCGAGCGCCGTCTCGTCCTGCGTCGACGGCATGATCCCCATCTTCTCCGGCATGTCCGCGCCGGTGACGACGCCGACGACGCCGGGATACGCGAGCGCACGCGAGACGTCGATCCTCTTGATGCGCGCGTGCGCCTGGGTCGATCGCAGGAGCCGCCCGTACAGCATTCGCGGGAGCACGATGTCGTCGGCGTACTTGGCCTGGCCGGTGAGGTGGGCCCACGAGTTCGTCTTCGGGAGGCGGCGGCCCAGTATCGACAGGTTCGACCGCTCGCTCACTTCGGCTGCTCCATCAGCGGGAGGTGGCCGAGCGCGATGACGTCCTTCCACAGCTCGGCGTCGCCCTCGGTGAACACGGCGGCCTCCGCCACGACCTGCGCGCCCGCTCGCACCATGAGCTCGCGCATGGCCGCGAGCGTGCTGCCGGTGGAGATGACATCGTCCACGATCGCGACCCGCTTGCCATCGCAGAGCGCGCGATCCTTGGCATCGAGCATGATCGTGCGCGGGTGACCGGTGGTGATGGATTGGGACTTCGTCTCGAGCACCTCGCCCATGTACGAGACGTAGGTCTTGCGGAGGACCACATAGGGCAGCTCCAGGAGCGACGCGATCTCGTAGGCCAGCGGCACGCTCTTCGTCTCGGTCGTGACGATGAGGTCCGGCTGCCGAGCGTGCAGTCGCGCGGCGAGCTCTCTTCCGGCGGCCTTCGTGAGCTCGATGTCCCCCAGGATGTTGAACACCGCGAGCCGCACGCCACCCGGGACGGTGATGATCGGCAGGTCGCGACCGAGGCCGACGACCTCGACGTGGTGGGTCCGGTTCCTGCTCTTCGCGGGGACTTCGTCCGTTCCACCCTCCGTCATGTCGCCCTCGCTGCCTTTTCGATCGCTTCGTAGATCGCCGTGTAGCCGGTGCAACGGCAGAGGTTGCCGGAGATCGCCTGCGCGATCTCGTCGCGCGACGGGCGCGGATTCCCATCGAGCAGCGCCTTGGCTGCCATGAGCATCCCAGGCGTGCAGTAGCCGCACTGCGCGGCGCCCTCTTCCGCGAACGCGGTCTGCAGCGGATGCAAGGTCGCGCCCACGGCGAGGCCTTCGACCGTCGTGACCTCCGCGCCGTCGCTGAGCAGCGCCGGCAGGGTGAGGCAGGAGAGCACCGGGACGCCGTCGACGAGCACGGTGCACGCGCCGCATTCGCCGAGCTCGCAGCCGTGCTTCGTGCCGGTGAGCTGGAGCTCCTCGCGGAGGACCTCGAGGAGGGTGTGCTGGGGCTCGGCCGCGACGGTGTGCGGCTCGCCGTTCACCTGAAGCCGCAGCAGCTCCTTGGTCACGCCACCTTCTCCCGACGCCCGAGCTGCGCGGTCAGCAAGGCGGCTTCGCGCGCGCAGGCCTCGCCGATCCGCTTCAGCGTTCGCAGGTCGAGGCGCTCTTTGGATCCGACCACGATCAGCGCGGCGATGCGCCGCCCGTGCGCGTCGACGATCGGCGCCGCGGCCGCCCGCACGCCGGCAAGGTACTCCTCGTCATCGAGGCCGATGTCCGCGCCGCCGGTGAGGACCTTCGCGTGCGCGCCGACGTTCGCTGGCAGGCGGCGCCCGAGCGGGGCGCTCATGTGCAGATCGGTGCTCGGCTCCGCGCGGGCGGCGATCTCGACGCCGCCGTCGGTCACGATCCCGAGCAGCGCGGTCTCGCCGAACGCGTCGCGGAGGGCCTCGAGGTGCCCGCGGGCGAGGTGGGTGAGGTCGGACCGCTGACCGCCGCGCCGGAACCGGCCGTCCCGGTCACGCGTGATCAGATCGTGCGAGGCGAGCGTCAGCAGGATGTCGCGGACCGTGCCCTTCGAGGCGTTGATGCGACGCGCGAGCTCTGAGATGCCGAGGCCCTCATCCTGGCTGAGCGCGGCAAGCAGCCGCGCCGCCTTGTCGACGGCCGGGACGACCCGATACGTACTCTCCCTCATACGATGTCCTGCGGATAGTACGGTCTCGCGTCAACCCCCGCCGATAGCATCACCTCCTCAAGGTCAGGGAGGACACCGATGCGCGCGGCGGCCGAACGGATCCAGCTCCGCGATCCCGATCCCAAGAAGAAGGGCCCGTGCGTCGTCGCGGACCGGTACGCGGTGCTCCGGCGGACGGCGCTCACCGTCG
Organism: Candidatus Limnocylindria bacterium; assembly: GCA_036564905.1. GTDB lineage: Bacteria > Chloroflexota > Limnocylindria > P2-11E > P2-11E > UBA4735. Next base: position 17,992 of record DATCOD010000019.1, on the reverse strand, counting down.
TGCCGCGGAGCGCGCCCGGGATCACCCTCGACGCGTACCTCGCGAAGATGGGGACACGGCTGCCAAAGGCCAAAGGCTGGGACCCCGCGGCATCGACGGCCTGGTGCGCCATGGCGATCAAGCTCGACCTTGAGGCTCGGGGCGAGCTGAAACGCGTCAACGACAAGCCGCCGCAGCGGCTCGTCCGGGCGTGAACCACGGCGTCTGATGCAGATCGAGAACGTCTTCAGCCAGCTGCCCCAGGTCACGACGGACCGGCTCGTCCTTCGGCGGATGCGCGCGAGCGACGTCGACGACATCTATGCGTACGCGTGCGATCCGGACGTCGCGCGGTACACCTCGTGGGCGCCGCACACCTCCCCCGACGAGACGCGCCAGTTCGTCCGTCGGGTGCTCGACGCGTATCTCGAGAAGCGCGTGGCGAGCTGGGGGTTCGAGCTGAAGGCGGAGCGGAAGCTCATCGGCACCGGCGGCTACGGCTCGTGGGACATCGAGCACAGCACCGCCGAGCTCGGGTACGTCATCGGCAAGCCCTACTGGCGCCAGGGCCTCGTGACCGAGGCCGTGACGGCGATGGTCGATTTCGGATTCCGCCGGATGGCCTTGAACCGGGTCGTGATCCGCATGGATCCGCGGAACATCGGCTCGTGGCGCGTGGCCGAGAAGGTGGGCTGCCGGTTCGAAGGGATCGCCCGCCAGGTCGTCTACGCGAAGGGCGCGTTCGACGACCTCATGGTCTGGGCGATCCTCCGCGAGGACTGGGCGAAACGCGGAGGGCGTTGAGAGCGGCAGGCGAGGATCCCGCGTCGTCGCCGAGCTCGGCACATACGACCACGAATTCCACGATACCTTCGCCGGCGTGGAGCGGCACGAGATCCATGAGCGCCACGTGTTCGAGCTCGATCCACCACCAGGCTTGCCGGCCGCGTGGTCCCACCTCGCGGAAGAAGGCAACGGCGACTTCTGGTTCGAGTTCACCTGGCTGCCGCTCACGGCCGAGCTCATTCTCGCCGGCGACCAGCACGCGCTGCTCCGACGGCTGGCCGCTCGGAACTGAACGGAGGCGGCCCTCGCCGCCTCTTCATCGTCTCATGGAAGGGATCGCACACCAGGTCCCCAGCGCGAAGGGCGCGTGCGACCTGAGCCACCGGGCCGACACGCGCAAACTCATGGTCTGACGAGCACGCCGCTCGTCACGCGGTCGTCGCGACCGCGGCTGCCTTCGGTCAGCCGCGCGTGGGGACACCTGGCGGATCGTCACCGACGGCGACGATGAGGAGCCACGCTCCGGCGACGGCTAAGGCAAATCGCACGATCATGTCCGCTCCGACGAGGGTCAGCCCAGGGCCGTAGCCCACGAGGACACCGATCGCCCCGCCGAACCCAACGATCATCGACGCGTCGCCGGCGATCGTACGGATCGCGATCGTGCGGGCGACCGGATCGGTCCGCCAGCGGCGCAGCACCGGAGCGATCTGGACCGTGCTCTTCAACGTCGCGTACAGAAGCCAGCCGGCCACAACAGCGAGCGCTACCCCGGCCGTCACATTACTCAGGGTCGGGACGAGCACGATGAGCGAGGCAATGAGTATCTGTCCGAGCGACGCGAGCATCGTGCGCGCGCGATGGCGATGTCCGATGTGCCCGGTGATGGCGCGGAGGTGCAACGTGACGGCGACGAACACCAGACCGGCAAGGGCGGCCGCCGCACCGCCGGTGACGACGAAGAAGTCGTGCCAGAGGTCCGGCCGATAGGCGTCGGTCACTTGGCCCTGACCCTCATGGGTTCCGCACGCGGATGGCGTGCGCCCGTGGCATCTGCGGCTCGCGAACGACCATGATGACGGCGATATACGCGGCCATCACGGCACTGGCGATCGCGCGTGGCCGTGACGGGGCCGCGCAACCGGACGATCGCGATCTGCGCGATGCCGAGCAACGAGCCCTCTCCGCGCATGCGCGGATGCTAGTGGCCGTGGGGCCGGCGGCACCCCGCTCGCGGCACGATCGGTCGTGGGCGGCGCGGAGGCGCTTGGCGACAACAAAAGAGGGCGGCTTCCGCCGCCCTCTTCACGTCCACTTCGGTATCTGGGGATGGCAGGGGGCTCGCCCCCTGCGATGTCTAGTGCGCGCAGGCCTTCGCGGTGCCGGAGTCGCCCGCGGTCTTGAACGACTGGCCGCAGCCGCAGCTCGACACGGCGTTCGGGTTGCGAAGCGCGAAGCCGCCGCCCATCAGAGCGTCGACGAAGTCGATCTCGCTGCCCTTCACGTACATCGCGCTCATCGGGTCCACGACGACCTTGACACCGTCGTGGTCGACGACCGCGTCACCTTCCTCCACCCCTTCGGCGAAGGTCATGCCATACGAGAACCCGGAGCATCCGCCCGGGGTGACGTACACGCGGAGGGCCAGGTCTGCGCGGCCCTGCTTCGCGATGATCTCTTTGAGCTTTTCGGACGCCTTGGCCGTGAGGCTCACGATGGCGTCGCTGGTGCCGGTCTCCTGCGGGTTGGTGTCGATGGCCAAGACGGTCCTCCTGCGGATGTTCCGACGCTCATTCTAGAGGCCCCGGCCCCCTGATTCCAGAGGCTCCGACTGCTGCCCCAACCCTCCATACACTCGATTTATGCCCCTTCTCGCCCTCCACCCCGCCCCGGTGACCTGCCCGCCGGGCGGGGACGCCCAAGGCCGCGGGACGCCGGCGGCCACGCGGAGTTGAGCGACTTCCATTTCTCACCGCGGCCGAATCGTGCGAACGAGATCGCCTGGCGCGCCTGGGGCGACGAGGCGTTCCGCGAAGCCGCAGGGTCGGACAAGCCGATCCTCCTGGCGATCAGCGCGGTGTGGTGCCACTGGTGCCACGTGATGGATGAGACCTCGTACAGCGATCCCGCGGTGATCGCGGGCATCAATGAGCGGTACATCCCGATCCGCGTCGACAACGACGAGCGCCCGGACGTCAACCGCCGCTACAACCTGGGCGGCTGGCCGACGACCGCGTTCCTCACGCCGGACGGCGAGATCCTCAACGGCGCGACCTACATCCCGCCCGAGGCGATGCGCACCTACGTCGCCGAGATCGCCGACGTCTGGCGCAACAAGCGGACCGACCTCGAGCCGCGGCTCCGCGAGCTGAAGGAGCACGAGGCGCATGCGCACGAGCAGCGAGCGGGTGACCTCGAGCCGGGGATCGTGGGCGCCATCGCCGCGCTGATCCGCGGCCAGTACGACCCCGAGTACGGCGGGTTCGGCCGTGAGCCGAAGTTCCCGCAGCCGAAGCTCCTGCGCTTCCTCATCGACGAGTACCGGCGGACGATGAACGACGACGTCGCTCGGATGCTGCACACGACGCTCGCGGCCATGGCGTCGGGCGGGATGTACGACCCGCTCGAGGGCGGCTTCTTCCGCTACTCCACGACGCGCCAGTGGGGGATCCCGCACTTCGAGAAGATGCTCGAGGACAATGCCGAGCTGCTGTGGATCTATAGCGAGGCCCACCGGACGTTCCCCTCGGCCGGATACGACCGCATCGTCCGCGACGTGATGCGCTGGATGGACACGATCCTCTGGCGCGCCGACGTGAACGCATTCGCCGGATCGCAGGACGCCGACGAGCACTACTACACGTTGGACGCGGCCGGCCGCGCCGCGCACGGCGCGCCGTTCGTCGACCGCCGCGTATACGCCGGATGGAATGCGCTCGCCGCCGCGGCGTACCTCTCGGCCGCGAACGCGCTGGACGACCACACGCCGCACGACCGCGCGGTGGCGGTGATGCGGTCGCTCGGGTCGCGGATGTGGGACGGCACGGCCCTGGCGCACTTCGATCGCGGCGACGGTCCGGAGCTGCGCGGCCTGCTCGCCGACTACGCCGCGGCCATCGCGACGGTCCTCGACGAATACGAGACCGGCGAGCATCCGGGAGCGCTCGCAGCCGCGGGCGACATGGCCGGCGCGATGCGCCGGACGCTTGAGGATGCGGCGGCCGGTGGCTTCTGGGATGCGCCGGAGCGCGCTGCGCCGGGCCGTCTCGCGATGCGTGAGAAGCCGATCGAGGACGGCGCGGCCGCGGCCGAGCTGCTGCTGCGGCTCGCCGTGCTGACCGGCGACGACAAGTGGCACGAGAGCGCGCTCCGCGCGCTGCGCGGCTTCGTCGGCGAGTACCGGCAGTGGGGCCAGTTCGCCGCCGCGTTCGGGTCGGCGGTGGCCCGGGCGCTCAGCGAGCCCCGGCTCGCGGTCGTGGTCGGCCCGGCGGATGATCCAGTGGCCAAGGCCCTTTGGCAGATCGCGCTCGAGAGCGACGATCCGGCCGGCGCGCGTCAGTGGCTCGTGCCCGGCCGTGACGCCGCGCTCTTGGCCGAGCGCGGCTATCCAGAAGATCGTGTCGCGGCGTACGTCTGCGTCGGCACGACGTGCTCCGCGCCGATCACCGTCCCGGCCGGCCTGTCCGCCGAGCTCGCGCGCGCCCGCCGCCGATTCGTCGCCGGTGCCTGACGCGCTCCGCGACCGGCTGGTCGCGCACGGCTTCCGGCTGCCCGACTACGACGGCGGCGGACTGGTCAACGTGGCCTCCACGGTCCTCGAGCTCTGCGGCGCGCGCGGACCACAGGATCCGCCGCCGCTGCGCGGCATCGAGCCGGCGCTCCTGGAGGGGGTCCGCAGCATCCTTGTCGTGCTCTGCGACGGCCTGGGCAGCGATCAGCTCCAGCGCCTCGCGAAGGCCGGCGACACGCCCTTCCTCGCGCGGATCCTCGAGCGAGCGGCGCGGCACGATGCCGCGCAGCTCATCGACGCGACCACGATCTTCCCGTCGACCACGGCAGCCGCCGTCACCACCATGCAGACCGCCCGCACGCCGCAGGAACACGGCAACATCGCGTACTTCCTCTGGCTCGAGGAGTTCGCGACGGTCGCGCAGATGCTTCGCTGGGGGCCCGCGGCGCAGCGCCGCGGCTCGTTCTTCGACGACCGCACGATCGATCCGCGGACGTACGCGAAGGTCCCGTCCATCCACAAGGCCATCCGCGACCACGGCGGGCGCTCGTACGTCGTCGAGCCGGAGATCTTCCGCAACGAAGCGATGACCCGGATGCACGCCGCCGAGGCGACCTACATGGGCTATCTGCTGCCGTCGACGATGGGCGTGCGCGTGCGACAGCTGCTCGATGGCCGGGCCGAGGATGACTCGCCGCTGTACATCTACGCGTACTGGGCGGGCGTCGATACGGTCGCGCACTGGTACGGTCCGCGCGGCCCCGAGCATGCCGCGGAGGCGGCCTTGCTGGACCGCGATCTCGAGCGCGCGCTCGGCGATCGCGACCGTGGCGACACGCTCGTCATCCTGACCGCCGACCATGGACACGCGAGCGTCGACCCGGCGCGGCTGGTCGATCTCGAGGCGGACCTCGAGCTGCGGGCGCTCCTCCGGAACCCGATCGCGGGTGAGCCGCGGGTCGTGTTCCTCCATACCGACCGCGCCGCCGAGGTGAAGGCGTATCTCGAGCACGCCTACCCCCGGACGTTCTTCCTGATCGATCGCGACGAGGCGATCGAGACGGGCCTCTTCGGACGCGGTGATCCGTCGCTCGTCCGCGCGCGCGTCGGCGAGGTGATCGCGATGATCGGAGATGACCGTGGCGCGTCCGTCGTGCGCGTCGACGGCCAGGTCGTGCTGCACCGCGGCTCGCACGGTGGGATGACGCCCGACGAGATGCGCATCCCTGTCCTACTCTGGCGCGCGTAATGGCCGTCTCGTCGTATCTCCCCGATGTCGCCGGCGGCATGGTCGCCGCGGCATCGTTCGACGACGAGGCGGCGGCCGAGAAGGGCATCACGATCCTCGCCGAGTCCGATGTCCGGCCACAGGAGATCTCCGTCGTCGCGCGTGACCGGTCCCAGGCGGCGCGCATCGCGAGTGAGCGCGCCTGGTACCCCGGGAAGGACGAGCACGGCCCGACGAAGATCCTCCATCGCCTCATCCACCGCCTTCCGAGCGACGTCCAAACGCGCTACCGCGCCGAGCTCGACGCCGGATCTGTCGTCATCGTGGCCGCCGAGGGCGGACAGCCCGCGGACACGCTGGCCGCGCTCCTCTCCCGTGCGGGTGGTCGCCTGGTCGATCAGTGGTGGCAGGAGCCGGCGGACCTGTTCGCTCCTCCGGAGCAGGCCGGACCCTTTTAGCCGACCGCCGGCCGGCTGCGGCTAGTCTGCTGCCGTGCGCATCGAACGGCTGTCCCCCGAGAAGCGCGTCCGGAACGCCGGCGACATCTTCCTCGGCGCGGTGGACTCCCAGCCGGTCATCGGCGACGAGGCGCGTGACCTCCACCTGAACGAACACACCTTTCGCGACGGCGCCCGGAACAAGCTCCACACCCACACGACGGACCAGATCCTCATCGTGACCGCGGGCGAGGGCATCGTCGCGACCGAGCACGAGGAGCGGACCGTCCGCGCGGGCGACGTCGCGTTCATCCCCGCCGGAGAGCGTCATTGGCACGGCGCCAAGCCGGGCCTGGATATGACCCACCTCGCGGTCGTCGGATCCGGGAAGACGTTCATCGTGGCGGACGACCGGCCCGCCGACTAGACCGGCGGCCTCACGGCTCGCGTGTGTGGAACGAGTACACCGCGAGGGCGAGCACGGCCGCGACCCAGCCGACCACGTAGAGCTCGAACGAGAGCGGGGCGGAGGCTGACGCGTAGAACGGATTCGCTGCCGCGGCCGGACCCGCCTGCGCGCCCGTCGCGACGAGGGCCTGCGGCTCGAGCGCGTACACGGCGCCGCGCCAGAGGCCGTCCGTGGGCAGGATGAGCTTGGTCGCGGTGCCGACGTGCGTGATGCCCGCGTTGTCGAACGCGGCGCCGATGCCACCGACGATCCCGCCGATCCAGGCGATCCCGAACAGGACGAGGGCGATGACGCCGCCCACCATGCCCGACAGACGCGTGGAGAGCAGGAGCGCGAGGGTCATGATCACGAGGCCCTCGGCGATCACGAACGCGATGAACGAGACGGGCTCGGGCGGGATGTAGCCGACGACCGCGTTCACGACACCGAGCTCGATCGCCGCGGCGCTGCCCGCGTACACGAAGACGAGCGCCGCGAGCCCGATCCACTTGCCGGCGACGAACTCCGCCCGGCTGATCGGACGGGAGAGGATCGCGAGCGCGGTGCCCGACTCGACATCGCCGCTGATCTGCGGTGAGGCGATGAAGACCGCGGCCATCGCGAGGACGAAGCTGAACATGAACATCGTGACGATCAGGAACTGCGACGCGACCAGCTTGACCTGCAGGTCGGGAAGCGGGGCGCCGCGCTGCGTGATCGTCGGGATCCGCGAGAAGCCCCAGCCGGTGAGGGCGATGACGATGAGCGTGAGGACGAGCAGCGCGAGCAACAGGCGCCGCCGCGCGGCTTCGCGGATGACGAGCCGCGCGATCACGAGCCACCTCATGCGTGCGGCTTCTCGAGCAGGCTGAGGAACCGGTCCTCGAGCGACTCGTGGCGGGGCTCGACCGCGTACACCCGGCCCCCCAGCTCGATGAGCGCGTGCACGAGCTCCGGGACGCGGTCCGCGGCGATGCCGCGCACGACGATCCATTCGCCCTCCCGTGACACCTCGCCGAACGTCCGCAACGCGTCGTCCGTCCCGCCGTCGAGTCCGGTCGCGCGCACGCGGACGGCATCGGTGGTCAGCAGCTCATCGAGCGTGCCGACCTGGATGACCCGGCCGTTGTCGACGATCGCCACGCGATCGCAGACCTGCTCGACCTCGGTCAGCAGGTGCGAGTTCAGGAACACGGTGGTGCCCCGGGCCTTCAGTGCCCGGATGACCTCGCGCACGTCGTGTCGCCCGACCGGGTCGAGCGCGCTGGTCGGCTCGTCAAGGAGGACGAGCGCCGGCCGGCCGAGGAGCGCGACGCCGAGGCCCAGCCGCTGCTGCATGCCTTTCGAATAGCCGCCGACGCGATCGTCGGCGCGGTCGCTCAGCCCGACGAGGCCGAGCGCATCCTTGATCTCCGCGTTCCAGGTCTGGCGCTCGAGACCGATGAGCTCGCAATGGACGCGGAGCACCTCGCGTGCGGAGAGCCAGTGCTGGTAGCGGAAGAGCTCCGGGAGGTAGCCGACGCCGCGGCGCGCGCGGCGATGGGCGCCGCGATCGGAGAGCGGCGCGCCGAGCACCCAACCCTCGCCGGCGGTGGGGCGGGCGAGGCCGAGCAGCAGCTTCACCGCCGTTGTCTTCCCGGCCCCGTTCGGTCCGAGGAACCCGAACACGTCGCCCGCGGGGATCGACATCGTCAATCCCGCGAGCGCCGTGATCCTGCCGTAGCGCTTCGCGAGCTCCTCGGTGCGGATCGCAGGCGCGGTCACGTTCGTACGGCCGAGCCCGGCGTCGCCGGCCTCGGCCGAGCCCCGTTCAACGGAGGCTATTGGCGATCGCGAGGGTCTCCGCTTCGGTGAGCGTGCCGCCGACCAGGTACACGAGACCGTTCTGCTGCCAGAGCACGCCGCTGCCGAGCCCGGTGGAGTCGCCGATGAACAGGCCGTTCGTGCCATGGACGCTCACGGTCTTCGCCGCGGCCTGCCCGACCGGGATCGGGATCGGCAGCGTCGAGGCCGGGTCACCGATGGCGCGGATCTGCGCGGCGAGGGCCGGTGACACGCTTGGCTGCGAGAGCAGATAGGCCTGGATCTCGGAGACCGAGGCGCCATCGGACCCGACGGTGGGAGCTTTCGAGACGGCCACGACGAGCATGCCGCTGCCCTGGCTCTCGGTGCCGTAGGTGACGAGGATCGCGGGACCGCCGGTGAAGACCAGCGTGCTGCCGTCGAGCTTCGCGGGCATCGGCGGCGCCGTGCGCCCGATCGCCGCCGCGCTCGTCCGCGCCAGACCGGCGTCGAAGACGAATGTCGCGGTCGTGCGCGGCACGACGCCGTAGCGCGCGGCCGCGGTCACCGAAGCGGGCAGGGTGATGCTGATCGCGGGGAGGCCGGTCTCTGCGGTCGCCGCCGCGAGGCTCGCCACCTGGTGCGGGTCCGGCTTCGGAGACCAGGTCAGCGTGCCGAACTGCGCCAGCTCGCCGAGCGTCTGCAGGTCCGTCGTGGTCACCGTGACCGCGGCGAACTGCTTCGCCTCGAAGATCTGAAGGATCGAATCGGCGACGCCGGTCATCGTGAGGGTCGTCGCGACGATGACGACCGCCGCCGCTGCCGCGAGCCACTTCGCCGGCCTCGCGAGCAAGAACGGCGGCATGGCCCGACGCGCGGTCCGCGCTCCGGTGCGCTGCACCGTCTCCGCGAATCGCGTCAATCCCTGCTCGGCATCCACCGTGATCGGCGGCATCGCCAAGAGCTTTTCGTTGCTATCGATGCTGTCCATTCAAGACCTCCCTGCGGAATGCGTCGTGCGCGCGCCGCAGGCGCGTGCCGACCTGATCGATCTTCGTGCCGGTCGCCGCGGCGACCTCGCTGTAGCTCAGCCCGCTGTAGCGGAGCGCGAGGAGCTCGGCCGCGCCGCGCGGCATCCGTGCGAGCACCGCCCGGACCTCGCGCGCGCGCTCGCGCTCGAGCGCCGTGTCCTCCGGGTCCGCGACCGTCTCGCGCCCGGCGGCGTCGCGCTCCTCGCGGGCCGTGCGCCGGGTCCGCGAGCGCACCGCGTTCAATGCCGTGTGCGCGGCCGCGCGATGCAGCCACGGCGCGGCGTACGGCGCGTCGGCCGGATGCGCGCGGTAGAACCCGATGAACACGTCCTGCGCCACGTCCTCGGCCTCGCCCTGATCGCCGGTCACGCGGTAGGCGATGCGCACCACGCGGGCGTACTCCGAACGGAACAGCTGTTCGAACGCGGCCGGGATCGCGGTCACCATGGCCCACGGTCGTTCGATCAAGGCCACGGCTTCCGCTTCCATGCGTACATCTGTTCAAGCACCGCCGAGCCGGGGAATGTGACAGCGCGCTGACCGGTGATCGCGGCCCCGATCCGTTATTCGGTCAGCCTACCGAACGCGATCCGTGAGGCGGCCAGGAGACCGATGCCCAGCGCGGCGGACCACGAGATCGACGAGATGACCGGCGAGTTGAAGTCCGTCCCCGACAGCAGCGCGTGGAGGAAGAGCGTCACGAACGCGATGTAGCTCGAGCGGTGGATCCATCGCCAGAGCCGGTCATCTATCTTCCGCCGTAGCCAGCTCGTGACCGTGATGAGGACCAGGATGTCGAGGGACAGGGTGCCCAGACCGATGGCGAGCGGTGCGTAGCTCACCTGGAACGGGACGATCAGGTCGACCGGCGTGATCTTGGCCGTTTTGTCGAGGAGCAACGTCGCGACGTGCGCGAAGCCGAGCGGGATCCAGACCCACGTCATGAAGTCGTGGAGCGAGCGCAGCGCGCGATTCTTCGCGAGGAAGTCGAGCACCGAGGTCCGCAGCGCGACGCCCGAGAGGATGGAGAGGCAGAGCGCGATGTACGCGGCGACCCCGGTGGCCCGCGCCACGATCCAGACGAAGAGCTGCGGGTCCATGCGCTAGGAAGTGTGCGTCAGCGTGATCGGGGCGAGGGTCGCCGTCTGCACGCCGGGCGCGAGGGTCAGCCGCGGACCGGGCGTGATCGCCGGCTGGCGCTGTCCCGGGCGGGTCCGCAGGAGCGGGCCGATGGTCGGCGCCGGGCTCGCGGTCGCCGCCGGCGCCCCGGTCGCCGTGGGCCGGTCCGCGACCGGTGGCTGAAGGGGGGCGGTCGGATTCTTCAGGTGCCCCTGCGCGTAGTCGTACGAGCCGACCAGCATGAACAGCGTGATGCAGACCGCCGACAGCTTCAGCGACCAGGCGGACACGGCTAGCTCGCCGCGGTCCGCATGAACGGGATCGGGTCGAAGCTCGCGCCGAGCACGTCCTGGCCATCCAGGCCGAGGTGCGAGCTCAGGATCTCCTGGTACACCGACCGGAAGTCAACGTTGAAGCTCACGTTCTGCGACGCGTCGAGCTTCGCGAGGCTCGGACCTTCGCCATAGAGCCCACCCTTCACCGGATCGCCGATGAGGAACACCGGGGCCGCGGTGCCGTGATCGGTCCCGCCGCTCGCGTTCTCCTGGGGCCGGCGGCCGAACTCGGACCACGTGGCGATGAGCACCCGATCGGCCATCCCGTACGCCGTCAGATCCTGGTGGAACGCCGTGACCGCCGAGTCGAGGTAGCCCATGAGGTCACCGTGGCGGGTCTGTTCGGTGTAGTGCGTGTCGAACCCGCCGAGGGTCACGTGCAGCACCTTGACGCCCGTGCCGGTGACGATGAGCTCGGCCGCGAGCTGGAGCGCCGCGGCGAGCTGATTCTTGGAGCTGAACACGAGCTTCTGGTTGTCGGAGTAGCTCGCCTTCGGCACGTACTTGGCCGCCGAGGTCTTCAGCTGTGCCACGGTGTCGCGAACGGTGGACATGGCCGTGTCGAAGAGCGCGCCGTAGATCCCGGGTGTGCCGGTGTAGAGGGTGCCCATGACCGAGTCGACGTTGTCGGCGTTGCCCTGGAATTTGAACGACGCCTGGTCGTTGATGACGGTGAGCGTGGCCTGCAGGTCGCGGAGCATGCCCGGCGTCGATGTGGTGCCGGTGGCGCATCCGACGAGCGGGTGGCCCGCGGAGTCGTAGTTCTTCTCGATCGTCTTGCCGAGCCAGCCGTCCTGCTGCCGGCGCGTCGGGTCGGCGGTCTCCCAGACCCGGATCGAGTCGAAATGCGAGAAGCTCGGCGTCGGGTAGCCGACCCCCTGGACCACGGCGACCTTCCCCTGGTCGTACAGCGACTTGATGCCCTTGAGGTTCTGGTGCAGCCCGTGGTCCTTATCGATCGGCAACGCGGTGTCCGCCTCCTTGCCGAGGCCCGGGCGCAGGTCGCGGAACTTCGGATCGCTGATCGGGATAACGGTCTGCAGGCCATCGTTGCCGCCGCCGAGCTGGATCATCACCAGGACCTTGTCGTTCGTGACCCCGGCGGCCTTCGCGCTGTAGACGGCCTTCGCGAACACGTCCGGCACCGCGGCGTACCCGGCGGAGAGCCCGCGGGCGCCGGCGGCGAAGACGAGGCCCTTCTGGAAGAAGTCCCGTCGCGAGATCTTGTCGATGCCGACGTTCTGCATGCTCATCTCGATCCCCTCTATTTCAGCTGGAACTCGGGCGAGGCGAGAAGGATGAGCCAGCGGGTCTGGTCGTCGCTCGCCGAGTTCAGCAGCTGCGCGGTCTGGTCGCTGACGATCCCGTCGATGTGCGTCTGGTGCGCGTTCGCGAACGCCGGCAGCTTCTGCATGCCACCGAGCGTCGTGACGACGAAGTTCACCCGCGTGAGCACGTTGTTGCTCGACACCCACGACGCGTTGCTCGGCCAGCCACCGACCTCGGGCGGGTCGAACAGCGCCTGGCCCATGCCCGCACCCGACTGCGCGATCGACCGCGAGAGCTGCGGCGCGTCCAGTGCCCGCGCCAGGTGGACCATGACCTCGGTCGGCGACTTCACGAGCGACCGGTACGCGACGGGCTGAAGGAACTCCGGGCTCATGAAGACGTCGCGCATGAGCGTCTTGATGTCGTAGTTGCTCTTCTTCCAGCCCGCGGCGATCCGGTTCACGTAATCGGCCGGAGGATCCTGCATGACGAACTCACGCAGCACCTTGCCCGTGATGTACGGCGCGACGGAGTCCTGCTGCACGATCCGGTCGAGGGCCATGTTCGTGTCCCACTGCTTCGTCACCCCCAGGAACGCGACCGCGCCTTTGTAGGCGCGGTTCGGGTCGAAGATCCCCGTCTTCACGGTGTCCGCGACGAGGTTCTTCGGTGCCTTGCGGCCCTGCTGCTGGGCGCGCGCGACGAGCGCGTCGACCATCGGCTGCGTGAGTGGCTCGCGCCAGCCCGCGAAGGCCTTGGCGCCGGCGCGCACGTCGTCCTCGGTGAAGGTCCCGACGCCCATCGAGAACAGCTCCATCAGCTCGCGCGAGTAGTTCTCGTTCGGCGCGCGGCCGGTGCTCTGCCCGAGGTCGAGGTACCGCAGCATGCCTGGGTCGACCGTGACCTGGTACAGCATGTCGCGGAACCCACCGAGCGCGTTCTTCCGCCAGGTCAGGTTCTGCCAGTAGATGTACGGGGCCTGGGTCGTGACCTTGCGGAAGTCGCTCGTGAAGTGACCGTGCCAGAAGTACGTCATCCGCTCGGCGAATGGCGTCGGCGTCGACAGCATCTGGTCGAGCCACCACGACTGGAGCGCTCCGACATTGATCGGCTTCTTTTGCGACGCGGCCTCCGCGCCGGCGAGCTCCTTCGGCAATGCGGCCGGCGTCTCGACGAGCCGGTCCACCGTCTTCTTGAATCCGTCGCTCAACGCCGCGTCGTACTGCGCCGTCGTCATCCCGAAGGTCGCGCGCCGAAGGAGCTGCGCGACCTGGGCCTCCGGCTTGTCGAGCGGGCTGACCCAGTCCTTCGTGTTCACGACCGCTGTCGAGGTCCCCTTCACGAGCGCGAGCGGATCGGGTCCGAGCGCGTGGAGCCCGAGCACCCGCGAGATCGCGAGCCCTCCGGCGGCGGCGCCTGCGCCGATGACCACGGTCCGGCGGCTGACGCGTCGGGCGGCCGTCCCCGGCCCGCGGGCCGGGGTTGCGGGCGCCGGATCGGTGGGGGCGTTGGTCACTGTGTCCATCTTGTGTATGTGCTATCGCATCAGCCCCTCCCCCGGTTGCGGGAAGAGCGCTCCAAGCGGTAAAGAGCTTGTGAAATGCCGGGCCGAGATCGCGGTGCTACCGGCTGTCGGCCTCGAGTGCCGCCCGGATCCGCGCCGCGTACGCCGCGGCCTCGGCGTCGTCCGCGTAGGACCGGCGCTTCCAGATCGGCCGGGGCGAGAAGAAACCGTCGCCCTCGGTCCGTGGCACGACGTGCACATGGACGTGCGGGACGGTCTGGCTGATCCGGGTGTTCACGGCGACGAACGACCCGCTCGCGCCCAGCCCGCGCTGCACGGCGACCGACAGCCGGCGCACCGTCTCGAACAGGGGCTGAACGAGCTCGGTCGGGAGCTCATCGAGGGTGGGGACGTGGGCGATCGGCACGACCAGCGTGTGGCCGAGGAAGAGTGGCGCCCGGTCGAGGAACGCGACGATCCGGTCATCGCGGTGCACCACATTGCCGGGAAGCTCGCCCGACGCGATGCGGCAGAAGATGCACGCCGCGGTCATGCGCCGATGCGCTCCATCAACAAGGCTCGTTCCGCGGGGTTGTCCGTGAGGCCGAGCGCGCGCGGTCCGCGTCGCGAGCGTCGGCGGCGTGGCCGAGCTCGCGCAGCAGCGCGGCACGGGTCGCGTGATACAGGTGATAGCGGTCCAGCTCGTCCTTCAACCGGTCGACCTCCGCGAGCGCGCGCCCCGCTCCGGCGACGTGCGAGAGCGCGATCGCCCGATTCAAGCGCACCACCGATGATCCGGTCATCCAGGCAAGACCTTCATACAGCATGAAGAGCTGCGTCCAGTCCGTCGCGCTCCACGACGCGGCTTCGGCGTGGCAGGCCGCGATCGCGGCCTGCACCTGATAGGGGCCCGCACGTCGCATCCGGCCGGCGCGCTCGAGGAGCCCGATGCCGTCGGCGATCGCGCTCCGGTCCCAGCGCGATCGGTCCTGGTCCTCGAGCAGGCCGATCGCCTCGGGCTCGTCGGGCATGAAATGCAAGATCCCGGGCCGAGTGCCCGGGATCTTCCACGGAATGCGTTGTTATCAGCGGGCGCTAGGCCGGCGTGACGTTCTGCGCCTCTTCCTTGTTGTTGCGCGAGCTCACGCCCTTCTCGTACGTGACCGCCTGACCGACCTGAAGCCGGTCGAATCCGCCGCCCGCCACCTGCGAGCGGTGGAAGAACAGGTCCGTGCCGTCCGCCTGCGCGATGAAGCCATAGCCGCGATCGGTGAGGGTCTTGACTGTGCCGTTCACTTTCGACTCCGTTCTTACTTGAGCAACGCGTTACCGCCCACAGTAGCCCCGATCGTTACATCCCGTCAGCGGTGCCCCCGGAGGCGCCCGGCGGGCCGGTCACCCGGCGAGCCCCGCGGCGCATCGTGGGCTGCTGGACTCCGCAGGTCGCCTAGCGACCGAGCACGAGCCCCACGGCGCCGCCGACCACGATCATCGTGGCCGGGTGCAGCTTCCCCTGTACCGTCACCACCACGGTCGCGACGACCAGCGCGAGCTGCCAGAGCTGCGTGCCGCCACTGCCCACGATCGTCACGCCTGTCGCGAGCAGCAGACCCGCGGTCGCCAGCGAGACCCCGCGCACGAGACCGCCGAACCACGCGGACATGAGCCAGCGGCGCGCGAGCGCCGTCGCGGGGAGCATGACGAGGGGCGCGATGGTCGCGCCGACGAGCGCGTACAGCGCGCCCGTCCATCCGGCGACGAGGTAGCCGAGGCTCACGATGTACAGGCCATTCGGACCTGGCGCAAGGCGGCCGATGGCCAGCGCTTGCACGATGCCGGCGCTCGTCACGTACTGCGGGACCAGGTCGGCTTTGAGGAGGGGCAGCGACGCGAGCCCGCCGACCGCGAGCGCCGAGGACTTGAGGAAGATCAAGAAGAGCTGGAGCTGCTCCCACATCGGATGGATCAGCTCATCGGGGCGCCGCTCGACGTCGGCCGCTCGCGTCCGAGCAGGGCCGCGCCGAAGGCACCCGCGGCGACGATGACGAGGATCGTCTGCGCGAACCCGCCGAGCAGGATCGTGAACGCGGCCGCGACGACCGCGAGATCGAGGATCGCGCGCCGCCCGCGCCGCACGACCGGCTGGGCGAGGGTCAGCGCGAACCCGATCGTCATACCGCCGGCCACGGGGCCGATGCCCGCGAGCGCGGCGATCGTGAGCGGATGCTGGGCGATCCCCGCGAGGAACGCGGTCGCGACCGCGGTGATGACCGCGGCCGGCACCATCATCCCCGCGACGGAGACGAGCACACCGCGCAAACCGGCGATCCGGCGGCCGAGGAGCCCCGCGAGGGCGACGAGGTGGATGCCGGGGCTCAGCTGGGACAGCGCCCACGCCTCGGTGAACTCGCGCAGCGTGATCCAGCCCATTCGCTCCACCAAGACCCGCCGGATCATGAACAGCGTGCTCGTGCCGCCGCCGACCGACTGCGTGCCGATGTCGAACCACGCGCGCGCCAACGCGCGCGAGGACGGCGGTGACTTCACCCGTCGCATCCTACGGACGATCGCCTGTTCGAGCCGCTGACCGGCCCCGCCTGTACGATGCCGCGAGCGTGATGCGCTTCACCGCCCGGGACGGGCGTTCGCTCGCGGTCGGGCTGGCCTACCTCGCTCCGTCGTTCATCCTGTTCGCGGCGTTCGTGTTCGTGCCGCTCATCAGGACCTTCAATCTGAGCCTGTTCAACACCCGTTCGACCGGCGCGATCACCACGTTCGCCGGCCTGGACCACTACATCGAGCTCGTCACCTCACCGATCTTCCACTCGGGCCTCGTCGCGACCGCGCTGCTGGTCCTGTACACGGTGCCGGTCGGCATCGGTCTCGGCCTGGTGCTCGCGGTCCTCCTCAATCAGCAGCTCCGCGGCATCAACGCGTTCCGCACGATGATGGCGAGCTCCATCGCGATCTCGGCTGCCGTGGGATCCCTGATCTGGCTGCTGCTGTTCAACCCGAGCCTCGGCTTGCTGAACTTCGTGCTCTCGCTCGTCGGGATCGCCGGGCCACAGTGGCTCATCCAGCCGGAGATCGCCGTCATCGCGGTGTCCATCACCACGATCTGGCTGACCCTTGGGACGAACATCATCGTCCTGCTCGCCGGTCTCCAGGGCGTGCCCCAGGAGATCCACGAGGCCGCGTCGCTCGATGGCGCGCGGGGGCTCCGGATGTTCACCCGGATCACCATCCCGATGGTCTCGCCATCGCTGTTCTTCCTGCTCGTCGTCGACACCATCGGCGTGCTGCAGACCTTCACCCAGATCCACCTGCTGACCCGCGGGGGGCCGGTCGACGCGACCCGCGCGCTCGTCTACAGCATCTATCTCGACGCGTTCCAGAACTTCCAGTTCGGCTTCGCGAGCGCCCAGGCGGTCGTCCTGTTCGCGCTGGTGCTCGTGCTGACGCTCGTCCAGTTCCAGGTGGTCGAGCGCCGGGTGCACTACCAGTGAGCGAGGTAGGGAGCGGCGACCGCAGTCGCCGCGGACTGACGAGCGAGCTGGACGCGCGGACCGCGTCGCAGTGAGCGAGGCGATCGCGATGCGCAGGCGACCGTTCCGGCCCAACCGGGTCGGCGCTTACGCGTTGCTTACGGTGGTGACGATCGTCGTCGCGTTCCCCCTGCTCCTGGCCCTCTCGTACTCGCTCATGAGCGAGTCCGACATCGCGACCTTCCCGCCACCGGTCCTGCCGACCGCCCCGACGCTGATCAACTACGAGACCGTGCTCGCTTCGATCCCGATCGGCCGCTACCTGCTGAACAGCTTCATCGTCTCGACGGCGGTGGTCATCGGGCAGCTCCTCACCGCGAGCCTCGCGGCGTACGCGTTCTCGTTCCTGGTCTTCCGCGGCCGGTCGATGCTGTTCTTCGCCTTCCTCAGCACGCTCATGATCCCGTGGGAGGCCACGATCATCCCGAATTACATGACGATCCTGCAGCTCGGTTGGCTCGACACCTACCAGGGCCTCGCGGTCCCGTTCATGGCGACCGCGTTCGGCACCTTCCTTCTGAGGCAGGCGTTCCTGCAGATCCCGCGGGAGCTCTGGGACTCGGCGCGGATCGATGGGGCGAGCTCGTTCCGCTTCCTGCGCGCGATGGTGATCCCGCTGTCGCGTCCCGCGCTCGCTACCGTGGCCGTGTACGGCTTCCTGTCGACCTACAACCAGTATTTTTGGCCGCTCCTCATCACGAACCAAACGCTCATGCGTACGACACAGGTCGGAATCACTCAGCTGCGCTTCGAGGAGTCGGCCCGCTGGGGTGTCATCATGGCAGGTGTCATCATGATC
>DATCOD010000018.1:0-3170 GCA_036564905.1 Candidatus Limnocylindria bacterium | reverse complement strand
GTCCTACAGGGCAGGATCGAGGGCGGCGTCGGCATCGATCCTGACGCGCGCCAGACGATGGGAGGCGACGGCGTGAGATTCGTGCGGGGTCTCTTCCCAGACGACGCACCGGACGAGCGGTTCGACGCGATCACGATGCTCGCCGTCCTCGAGCACTTGCCGATGTCGTCCTATGCGGCCGTCGGCGCCGCAGCGGCGCGACTCCTCCGCGACGGAGGGCGGCTTATCGCGACGGTCCCGGAGCCCGCGGTCGACGGCATCGTCGAGCTCCTGCAGCGGCTCGGGCTCGCGGACGGGATGTCGCTCCACGAGCATCACGGGTTCGACACCGCCCAGACGCGCGCCATCTTCGAGCCGGCCGGTTTCCGGCTCCTCAGGCACCGCCGTTTTCAGCTCGGCCTGAACAACCTCTTCGTGTTCGAACGACAAGCGGACGGACGATGAGCCCGGCGACCGCAAGCGCGAGCACCGCGAGCAGGATCCCGAGCGTGAGCCCCACGGCGAACGCGAGGTCGGCCCGGCGTTCGGCCTGACGCGGACGAACCCTAGCCCCGCTGAGCGATCACGCGCCGGCTGCGCTCCCACCAGTACGTGCCAAGGGCCACGACCTGGGTCGCGCCGGCCACCCCGAGCACGACCCGCACGAGCGTCGCGGCGTCGTGGGGCGTCGCGAGGATGAGCCCGATCTCCAGAGCGACGGCCAGGGCCAGGAGCACCCCGACCCGCAGCTCGCCCCGCCCGATGAAGTGCGCGATCCAGAGCGACAGGAGCGCGTTCAGAAGCGCGGCGACGGCGTACGGACCGATCAGCGCGGCGGCGAGCGGATATTGCTCCCCCACGACCAGCCGGGTGAACGACGCGGGCGCGACGAGGTAGGCCACCGTGACCAGACCGCTCGTCAGGAGCGTGAACGCGATCGCCTGGAAGAGGCCGCGGTCGGTGTCCAGGCCGCGCGCGTGATCGCGCGCGGTCCGTTCGAGGAGGATGAAGCCGAGCGCGATCGGCGCGAACAGGATCACCTTCGCCATCGTCACGGCACCGGCGTACGCGCCCGCGTCTCCCGCTGAGAGCAGCGCGCGGCTCGCCACGGCATCGATGTTCGTGAGCCCGGCGTACGCGAGCATGATCACCGACGCGAACAGGAAGAACCGGCCTTCGGTCTCGCGGAGCGCGACCAGATGGACCGCGCCCCGCGCGGCGCGGAACAGCGGAGCGAGCAGCACGAGCGAGAGCAGGAGCGCGACCGCGAGCGCGGACACCGCGCCCACGAACGCGCCGCCCACGCCGAATCCGGCGGCGACGAGCGCGACGCCGACCGCGAGCCGCACGAGGGCCTGCGCGATGAAGTACCAGCCGAACCAGCCGAAGTGCGCGAGCCCGAGGAGCAGTCCGCCGGTGAACGTGAGCGGCGCCGACAGGAACAGCGCCACGCCGAGGAGCGCGACCGACGGCGCCGGCAGCGACAGCGCCTGCGCCACGGGGCCCGACACAACGACGATCGCGAGCGACGGCGCGCCGGCACCAATGAGGATCCGCCGGCTCCAGCGCCGGACGAAGACGTGGAGCGCGGCCTCGTCGCTCCGCGCGCGGTACTGGGCCGCGATGCGGGCCGTCGCGGACTGGATGACCTGGGCCGAGAGCGATTCGAGCAGCAGGATCCCGAACAGCGCCGTGAGGATGGCGTACTCGTCCGGCCGGAGGAGCCGGGCCATGATGACCTGGTAGCCGTACGCGAAGACGTTCGCGATGGTGGTGGCCGCGAGCACCCAGAGCGCCGGCCCGGCGTGCGCGTAGCGCCTCGCGAGACCGAGCATGCGAGTGCAGTGTGAGGCCTGGAGCCCCTACCCTCGACCGGTGATGGCCCGCGGGCTCGCGGTCCTGGTCGCCGCGATGCTCATCGCCAGCGCAGGACTCTCGTTCTTGGGGTGGCCGGGCCGCACCTACCGCGACACCGACTTCGTGCAGTTCTACGCGGGCGCGACGGCGCTCCGCGAGGGCGCCTCGCCATACGACCTCGTGTGGTGGGCCGCGTTCTATGACCGGATCGGCAGCTAGGCGCTCCATTCGCCGCCCCAGCCGTCCACCGGCGCTCCCAGATTTTTGACGCCCTATCCACTCTGGACGTTCGTGCCACTCGTGCCACTCGCGTTCCTCCCGCTCGCTGCGGCGGCGGCGACGTGGCTCGTGCTCCAGCTGTCCGCGTTGCTCGCCGGGCTCGTCGTGCTCGGTCGCGTCGTGCTCGCGCGTCCACGCCGCGATCTCCCGGTCCTCCTCGCCGTCGCCGCCGACGCGCAACCCCTCTGGATCGTCGCCGGCGGAGGGAACATCAGCGGTCTGGTGTCCGCGGCGCTCGCCGGATCGGTCGCCGCGACGTTGACCGGACGAGCCGCCCTCGGCGGAGCGCTCCTCGCGCTCACGCTCCTTAAGCCGCAGTCGTTCGCGATCGTGGCGCTGGCGCTGCTCGTCGGACTCCCGGCCGCGCGACGAACGGCGTTCGTCGGCGCCGGTCTCGCCGTGGCCGTGCTCCTGGCCGGCGCGTCCTTCGCGCTCGACCCCGGTTGGATCGCTGGCTGGTGGCGATCGGCGACCGTGCTGCAATCGACGGAGTTCAGCAACGCGACGGGGTGGACCCTGGGGCGGTTGGTCTCCGCCGGACCGGCTGCGACGATCACGTCGGTCGCCGCGGTGCTCGGCACGATCGCGATCCTGATCCGCTGGGCCTGGACCGCGCGACCTGCCTTGCCCTGGCTCATCGCGGCGGCGGTCCCGGTCTCGATCTTCAGCTCACCGCACGGCTGGTCGTACGACCAGGTGGCGCTGCTCGTGTCCGCCGGGGTCGTCCTCGGGGGCGCACCGGACCGGGGACCGGCGCGGGTCTGGCATCTGGTCGCGATCGCGCTGGTCTTCGACGCGCTGCCCTGGCTGCTCTATGCGGTGGCCCTTGCGCGCGCCGATGAGAAGCTGAGCGCGATCACGCCGCTGGCCGCGCTCGCCGTCGTGCTGTGGGCCTGGCGGCGCAGGAAGTCGTCGGCCTAGACGGGCTGCGGGATCTTTGGGGCCACCGAGAGGAAGTTCGCCATGAGCTCCTCGAACTCGGGCGACACGTACTGCTCGATGCCACCGGCATCGGCCAAGCGCGAGATCTCCGGGTCGATCGGGATCCGCGCCAT
>DATCOD010000017.1:0-46913 GCA_036564905.1 Candidatus Limnocylindria bacterium | reverse complement strand
CCCTAGAGCAGACCGTCGCACCCGGATCGTCCGTCCTGAGCGGAAAGGATCTATACGCGGCTAAACGTGATGACCTGGGCTCATTTCTCTACGTCGTTGAAGCCAAGAGATACTCGCCTTCGGAGTCCGTAGGCGTGCGCTTCGTCCGATCGCTATACGGCGTGGTTCAGCAGGAGCGAGCGACAGCCGGGCTTCTCATCACGACGTCTTACTTCACGCAGGATGCGCGGAGGTTTCAAGAGACGGTTGAGCATCAAATCAGCCTCAGAGACTATGCAGCGCTGGTCGGCTGGCTGTCGCGGCTGAACAATGTTGGCAACTGACCGAGCCTTGTGCTGAATAGTTCTTGCGCAGCGTCTTGTTGACGCACAGCTGATTCACAATCACGTGAGCGTGCCGACGGCGTGATTGGCGCGTCGGTCAGTCGGTTCACACTGAACGCATGAGGCGGATGCTTCTCGCCCTGGCGTTGGCGGCCTGCGCCGTCATGGGCTGCCAGCCCGTCGCTTCGCCGCTGGCTCCGATATCGCCGACGCCGTCTGCGGCGAGCCCCGCTCCCGCTCCGCAGGCGCCGACGACGAACGTGTCGCCCGCGCCGAGCGCCGGCCGGCTGGCGCTGAGCGACGGACGGCTCGCCGCAGACGACCGTTCGCATCTCCTCTTTCAGGCTGCTGCCGAGAACCGCTTGCGGGCGGTTACGTGGAGCGACGCGACGAGCGGCGTCCTGGCCGGCGAGGTCCCGTTGAAGGCCATTGTCTGGCAATCGCCGGACGGGAGGCGCTACGTGTTGAACGGCAAGATCTATGCGGCGGACGGTCGCGAGCTCGGCACGCTTCCCTGGCAGGATGGGTCGCTGCCGACGTGGTCGCGCGACGGCGAGTTCCTGTGCCGGGCCATGCCGGAGACCCGTCAGACCGGCGCGCTGATGCAGCTGCAGACCGTCGTCCCGGGACAACCGCCGCGGATCGTCGCCACTGGCTACGGGATCTACGGCGACAACGCCAGCTACCCGGTGTTGGCGTGCGACGCGACGAGCGATCGCGCCATCGTGGCGTCATTCGGTCAGGGCCTGTTCGCCGGACACCTGTGGGTCTTCCGTCTTTCGACGGGTGCCCTGATCCGCTCCGAGGACCTCGGCGCGAACGTTGCCGGATCATGGCTGGCGGCAAGCGCCGATGGGACCTTGCTCGCGCACTCCGTGCGCCGCACGAACGCGGACCCGCCCACGACGACGATCCGCACGGCGGAGAGTCCAACGGCATTGCAGACGCTGCCCAACTTCGAAGGGCATGGCTTTTCGGGCGACGCCTCGCTGCTCATCGGTGTGCTCGGGGGAGCGAACTCGGTCGCGATCGTCGACTGGAAGGCGCGCGCCGGATCTGGAGCGCGACCGGCACGCCGTACGGCGGCTACTTCCCAGAACCGGGCGGCGCGCACTTCGCGGTGGGGCTTGGCTTCGTCGGTGGCTCCGAGGACAAGGGCGATGTCTACCTCGTCGGTCCCGATGGCGCGTCGGTCGCGATTCCATCGGGCTCACGCGCCGTTCTTCGGTACTAGCCATCAGGCGGCCGGTGCGTTGGCGCTCAGCGGAAGGCGGCGCCGATCGCGTGACGGAGCTGCGGGAGCGGCAGTCCGTCGCCGTAGAAGTCCTCGCCGACGCGGATCTCGAAGTGCAGGTGTGGCCCGCCTTCCGGATAGCCCGAGCTGCCGACCGCGCCGATGACCTCGCCCTGCGCCACGGCGTCGCCGACACCGAGCGGGGCGACCTCCGATAGATGTGCGTAGCGCGTCACGACCCCAGCGCCATGATCGACCCACACCTGACGGCCGCGGATGCGGTCGAGCACCGCGGCCGGCGTGTACCCGAGCGCCTGCGCGTCCGCGAACGCGACCTGCTCGTCCGCGACCGTCCACTCCGTGTACGCGTTGTCGATCCGCACGATCGTGCCGGCCTTCGCCGCGAGCACGGGGGTCCCGGCCCTCACCGGGAAGTCGATGCCCTCGTGGTAGCCGGCGCGGTACTCGCGTGGGGAGTTCGGGAGGTACAGGTCATCGGTCGGGACGTCCGCGCCTCCCACCGGGATGATGAATCCGGACAGCAGCTCGGGATGTGATGCGATCGGCCGGTCCGTCGGCGCCGCGGCCGGCCAGTCCCACACCCGTAGCGTCGGGGTCGGGAGCGGCGGCAGCGCGACCGGGCCCGAACGCGCGGCGCTCGCGAGCGTGGCGATCGCCGCAAGCGCCAGCACGGCCACGATCGCGATCAGCGGACGCATATACTGACGGTACACGCGTCCACCTTTAACGACCGGTCCTGCGAGGCCGGAAAGGGAGAGCGCAGCTGTCGATCATCCTCGCGCCCGACGATGTCCGACGAGCCATCGCGCGCATCGCGCACGAGATCGTCGAACGAGACCGCGATCTTCCCGCTCTCTCGCTCGTCGGCATCCGCGCGCGCGGCGATCTCATCGCCGCGCGGCTCCACGAGGCGATCCGAAGCAATGAGGGCATCGACCTGCCGCTCGGCTCGCTCGACATCACGCTGTATCGCGACGACCTGACCCGCATCGGCCATGCGCCGGTGGTCCGCGAATCGCTCATCCCGTTCTCCGTCGATGACAAGATCGTCGTCCTCGTCGACGACGTCCTGTTCACGGGCCGCACGATCCGCGCCGCGATGGACGCCCTCGTCGACTACGGCAGGCCGCGCGCCATCCGGCTCGCGGTGCTCGTCGACCGCGGCCACCGCGAGCTGCCGATCCGAGCCGATTTCGTGGGCAAGAACGTGCCGACCGCGATCACGGACGACATCAGGGTGCAGCTGGTGGAGACCGGTGGCACGGACGTGGTCGAGCTCGTGCCCGCCGCGGTGACGGTGTGAACTGGCAGCGGCGCCACGTCCTCGCGACCGACGATTGGTCGCGCGACGAGATCGAGCACGTCCTCGACACGACGGCCGCGATGGTCGAGGTGCTCGGCCGTCCGATCCGCCGGACGCCCGCCCTGCGTGGCAGGACCGTGATCCTCTTCTTCGCCGAAGCGTCCACCCGTACGCGGGTGTCGTTCGAGCTCGCCGCGAAGGCGCTGTCCGCGGACGTCACGAATATCACCGCGAGCGGCTCGTCGGTCGAGAAGGGCGAGACGCTCCTCGACACGGTCCGCACCCTCACGGCGCTCGGCGGGGACGTGATCGTCATGCGCCACGCGGCCTCGGGCGCGCCGTACTTCGTCGCGGAGCGCACCGACGCCGCGGTCATCAATGCCGGCGACGGCTGGCACGCGCACCCGACGCAGGGGCTGCTCGACGCCTTCACCTTGCGCGCGTCGCTCGGCGATCTCGCCGGCAAGCGGATCGTGATCGTGGGCGACATCACGCACTCCCGGGTGGCGCGGTCCGACATCGACACGCTCGTCCCGCTCGGCGCGACGGTCACGCTCTCAGGCCCGCCCACCCTCGTCCCGTCCGCCTGGCGCTGCGGGATGCTTCCGCCCGGCACGACGTTCGAGCCCGACCTCGATCGGGCGCTCGACGGCGCCGACGCGGTGATCGCGCTGCGCCTCCAGAAGGAGCGGCAGCACGCCGGACTGCTGCCGTCGATCCGCGAGTACGCGAAGACCTGGGGCCTCAGCGAGGACCGCGTCGCGCGCATGCGGCCCGCTGCGCCGGTGCTGCACCCCGGCCCGATGAACGAGGGCGTCGAGATCGCCGCGTCGGTCGCGCACGGCGCGCGGTCGCTCATCGAGACCCAGGTGACCAACGGCGTGGCGGTGCGGATGGCCCTGCTCTACCTCCTGGCGGGGACACCGGAGGCGCGCGAGTGAGCGTCATCGGCGATCTGCAACGTGACGCGAAGGCGCGAGGGCTGCTCACCGCCCCCGGCTTCATCGACCTGCACGCGCACCTGCGCGAGCCGGGCTTCGAGGACTCCGAGACCATCGCCACGGGCGCGCGCGCCGCGCTCGCGGGCGGGTTCACGACGATCTGCGCGATGCCGAACACCGAGCCGGCCATCGACTCGCCCGGCCTGATCGCGGAGCTCATCGCGCGGGGCGCGGCCGCGAAGGCCGCGCGGGTCCTCCCGATCGCGACGATCACGCGTGGCCGGAAGGGAACGGAGCTCGCCGATCTCGTGGAGCTCGCCGCCGCGGGCGCGGTGGCCTTCTCCGACGACGGGTCGCCCGTCGCCGATGCCCAGCTCTTCCGGAACGCGCTCGAGTACGCGCGCGCGGCCGGCCGGCCGATCCTCGAGCATTCCCAGGATCTCGCGCTGTCCGCGGGCGGCGTCATGCACGAGGGCGTCGTGTCGGCACGGCTCGGCCTGCCCGGCATGCCCGCCGCGGCCGAGGAGAGCGCGATCGCCCGCGACCTCGCGCTCGCGAAGCTCACCGGTGGCCGGCTGCACCTGTCACATGTCTCCACCGCAGGCGGCGTCGAGCTCGTGCGGCGCGCGAAGCACGACGGGCTCGCGATCACCGCCGAGGTGACGCCGCATCATCTCTCGCTGACCGACGAGTGGGTCGCCGGCTCGCGCGCGTTCGCGTGGGAGGACGGCGGTCCGCGCGGCGCAGCGTACGACACGGCGACGAAGGTGAACCCTCCGCTCCGCACGGCCGCGGACGTCCGCGCGTGCTGGGCCGGGCTCATGGACGGCACGATCGACGCGATCGCCACGGATCACGCGCCGCACGCCTCCACGAAGAAGGACGTCGAGTACCAGGAGGCCGCGTTCGGCATCTCCGCCCTCGAGACCGCGGTGCCGCTCCTCCTCGCGGGCGTCGGCGCCGGGTGGGGAACCTGGGATCGCGTGGTCGAGGCGCTGACGGCCGGACCGGCCCGGGTCCTCGGGATCGAGGTCCCGAAGCACGACCTCGTGGTCATCGATCCGCGCGCGGCCTGGACCCCGACGGCGGCCTCGCTCAGGTCGCTCGGGAAGAACACGCCGCTGCTCGGTCGCGGCCTGATCGGTCGCGTCGTGGCCGCCGTCGTCGACGGCGAGGTCCGGCTCGATCAGTTGTCGCCGGCGCCGGCTTAGGTGGGCCGAAAGCGTGCCGCCCTCGCCGAGCGGGAGGCGCTCCTGCTCGAGCGGCAATTGCATCTTTATGCATCAGACTTGTATAGTTATGCACCGATGAGCAGGGCGGCGGTGCTCGGACTCGAGGACGGCTCGGTCTGGTGGGGAGAGGCCTTCGGCGACGCATCGAGCGCGTCGGGCGAGGTCATCTTCAACACCGCGATGACGGGCTATCAAGAGGTCGCGTCCGACGCGTCGTACAACGGCCAGATCGTCGTCATGACGTATCCGCTCATCGGCAACTACGGCGTGTTCGAGCGTGCCGCCGAGTCGCGCCGGCCGTGGGTCGAGGCGCTCGTCGTGCGGGAGCTGAACGCGACGTGCCGCGAGGGCACCGACGATCTCGACTCGTACCTTCGCGCGAACGGCGTCCCGGGCATCGCCGGCGTGGACACGCGCGCGCTCACGCGGCGACTGCGGTCGGCCGGCACGCTGCGCGGTGCGATCATCCAGGTCCCGCCGCATCGCGCGCTCGACGCCGACATCGCGAACGAGGCGGTGGCGAAGGCCCGCGCCACGGCGGCGCTCGCTCTGCGTCCGCTCGTCGCGGAGGCCAGCGGCTCGATCGAGCGCACGGTCGGAGCCGGCCCGAAGATCGCGCTCATCGACACCGGCGTGAAGGAGAACCAGATCCGCAGCCTCGTGCAGCGCGGCGCCGCCGTCCGTGCGTTCCCGGTCGAGTCGAGCATGCGTGACCTGCTGTCCTGGTCGCCTGACGGCATCGTCATCACGAACGGACCCGGCGACCCCGCGGCCATTCCGCAGGTCGCGGCGAACGTGAAGATCCTCCTCGACATGGCCCAGGGTCGCGGGAGCGGCCGGCCGGTGCCGATCCTCGGCATCTGCCTCGGCCATCAGCTGCTCGCTCGCGCGATCGGCGCGTCGACCTCGCGGCTGCCGTTCGGCCATCACGGGAGCAACCATCCGGTGCAGGACACCGTGACCGGCCAGGTCGTGATCACGAGCCAGAACCACGAGTTCCAGGTGGATGAGACCTCGCTGCCGCTGCACTCGGACTTCTTCGTGAGCAAACGGAACCTGAACGATGGCTCGGTCGAGGGCCTGGCGCATCGCACGCTGCCGATCCGCACGTATCAGTACCACCCCGAGGGCGCGCCGGGCCCGCGCGACAACGAGCCTGTGTTCGATCGTTTCATGGACGACGTGCGCGACGCGGTCGCGCGCCGGTCGTGAGTCGATGAAGGTCCTGATCATCGGCTCGGGCCCGATCCTCATCGGCCAGGCCGCCGAGTTCGATTACGCCGGTACCCAGGCCTGCCGCGCGCTACGCGAAGAGGGCATCACGACGATCCTCGTCAACTCGAACCCGGCGACGATCATGACCGACCCCGGCGTCGCCGACGTCACATACCTCGAGCCGCTCACCGTCGAGGTGCTCGAGCGGATCATCGCGAAGGAGCGGCCGGACGGTTTGCTCCCGACGCTCGGCGGCCAGACCGGTCTCAACCTCGCGGTGGCGCTCGCGGATGCGGGGATCCTCGACACGTACGGCGTGAAGCTGCTCGGCACGCCGCTCAGCGCGATCAAGGCCGCCGAGGACCGCGAGGCATTCAAGTCGCTCCTGATCGAGATCGGGGAGCCCGTCCCCGAATCCGTGACCGCGCGCACGGTCGACGAAGCGGTCACGTTCGCGGAGCGCATCGGGTACCCGGTCGTGATCCGGCCGGCGTACACGCTCGGCGGGACCGGCGGCGGGTTCGCCGGCGACGCCGCGGAGCTTCGCGAGCGCGCGCAGCGCGGCATCAGCGCGTCGCCGATCGGCCAGATCCTGGTCGAGCGGAGCCTCCTCGGCTGGAAGGAGCTGGAGTGGGAGGTGATGCGCGACGGCGCGGACACCTGCATCACGGTCTGCAACATGGAGAACATCGACCCGATGGGCGTGCACACCGGCGACTCGATCGTCGTCGCGCCCTCGCAGACGATCTCCGACAAGGAGTACCAGCAGCTCCGCAGCGCGGCGCTGAAGATCATCCGCGCGCTCGGCATCGAGGGTGGCTGCAACGTGCAGTTCGCGCTCGATCCGGATCGCTCGCCGTCAGAGGATCCCGAGGCCCGTGGGGCCCCTGCCCCATCGGGGGCCCCTACCCCCGCGTACTACGTCATCGAGGTGAACCCACGGGTATCGCGCTCGTCGGCGCTCGCCTCGAAGGCGACCGGATACCCGATCGCGCGCGTGGCCGCGAAGATCGCGATCGGCAAGCGGCTGTGGGAGATCCCGAACGCCGTCACGCGGAAGACGACCGCTGCGTTCGAGCCGACGCTCGACTACGTGGTCGTGAAGATCCCGCGGTGGCCGTTCGACAAGTTCCGCACGGCGGACCGCCGGCTCGGCACGCAGATGAAGGCGACCGGCGAGGTCATGGCGATCGACCGGACGTTCGAGGCGGCGCTGCTGAAGGCGCTTCGCTCGCTCGAGGTGAAGGGTCAGGGTCTGCTCACCGAGGCGCCGGCCTGGACCGGCATCGCCGACCCTGCCGCATTCGTCGCGCGCTACCTCGCCGGCGAGCCCACCGACGACCGGGTCTGGCGCGTCCTCGCCGCGCTGCGCCGTGGCGCCACGGTCGACGCTGTTCACGACGCCACGCACATCGATCGCTGGTTCCTGCGCAAGCTCCGCAACGTCGTCCGGTTCGCGGAGGACGAGCTTCAGGGCAAGACGCCGAACCCGACGCTGCTGCGCCGCGCGAAGCGCATGGGCTTCTCCGATGCCGACATCGCCACGCTCGCCGGCGTGCTGGCCTCGGACATCCGGCGGCTCCGGCTCCAGTGGGGGATCGTGCCGGTCTACAAGATGGTCGACACCTGCGCGGCCGAGTTCGAGGCGGTGACGCCGTACTTCTATTCCACGTACGAGCAGGAGAACGAGGCGCTGCCGCTCGAGGGACCGAAGACCGTGATCCTCGGCTCGGGGCCCATCCGGATCGGGCAGGGGATCGAGTTCGACTGCTGCTGCGTGCAGAGCGCGATGGCCCTGAGCGAACGCGGCATCAAGGCGATCATGATCAACAGCAACCCGGAGACCGTGAGCACGGACTTCGACGCGTCCGCGCGCCTCTACTTCGAGCCGCTCGACGAGGAGTCGGTCGCGAGCGTGTTGGCCAACGAAGGCGGCGACGTCTCGGTGCTCGCGCAATTCGGCGGGCAGACCGCGCTCAACCTCGCGGACCGCATCGCCGACATCGGCGGGCACATCAGCGGCACGAGCGCCGACGCGATCGGCCTCGCCGAGGATCGCCGCCGGTTCCACGAGTTCGCGACCGCCCTCGGGATCCCGCAGCCGCCCGGCGGCACCGCGGATTCGCTCGGCGAAGCGCGGACGATCGCGGATGGGATCGGCTACCCCGTCCTCGTGCGACCATCGTTCGTGCTCGGCGGCCGCGGGATGGAGATCGCGTACGGGCCCGATGACCTCGACCGGTACTTCGCTTCCGCGCTCGAGGCGAGCTTCGGGCGGGTGCTGGTCGACAAGTACCTGCGCGGGCGCGAGGTCGAGGTCGACGCGGTGAGCGACGGCGAGGACACGCTCGTCGCGGGGATCATGGAGCACATCGAGCGCGCCGGCGTCCATTCCGGTGACTCGTTCGCCATGTATCCCGCGTCGAATCTGAGCCCGGCCGAGCGAGACGAGATCGTCGAGCTCACCCGCAAGATCGCCTCATCGCTGCCGGTGCGCGGGCTCCTGAATGTGCAATACATCGTCGAGGAAGGCAGGGTCTGGTGTCTCGAGGTCAACCCTCGCGCGAGCCGCACCGTCCCGTTCCTCACGAAGGTGACCGGCGTCCCGCTGGTGCAGCTGGCCGTGGCCATCGGCGCGGGCAGCACCCTCGCGGCCGAGGGCTACGCCCGGGCCGACGGCCTCTGGCCGTCGGGCGACCTCGTCGCCCTCAAGGCCCCGGTCTTCTCCATGGCCAAGCTGCTGGACGTGGACACCTACCTCGGACCGGAGATGAAGAGCACCGGCGAGGTGATCGGCATCGACCGCACGTTCGCGCCGGCGCTCTGGAAGTCGCTCGTGGCCGCAGGTCTCGCGCCGATGCCGAGCGGGAAGGTGCTCATCACCGTCGCGGACAAGGACAAGGCCGAGGTGGTGAACATCATCGAAGGCTTCCACTGGCTCGGGTACGACCTCGTCGCGACCAGCGGGACCGCCGCGCTCATCCGTTCGCTCGGTATCGAGGTGACCGAGGTGCCGAAGCTCGGCGACGGCGACTCGACGATCCTGCAGATCATCCGATCGGGGCAGTGCGCCGCGGTCGTGAACACGCCGACCCTGGGCAAGACCGTCGACCGCGACGGGTTCCTCATCCGGCGTGCCGCGGTCGAGGCACGCGTCCCCTGCCTCACGTCGCTCGACACCGCGCTCGCGGTGGTGACCGCGCTCCGGGCGAGCGCGCAGAGCTACAGCGTCGCGCCGCTGAGCGAGTACCGCAGCGCGCCGATCGTCGCGTGACCAGGAAGCGCACCGGGACGCCGTGGATGACCGCGGACGCGTATGGGAAGACGCTCGCCGGCCTGTCGCTCAACCTCATCGTCCGCGACGTCGCGACGAGCGTGCCGTTCTACCGCGATGTGCTTGGGTTCACCCTCCATTACAGCGACCCCGACATGGCCGCGCTCCAGCTCGGCACGACGCAGGTCATGCTGCACGCGGACCACACGTATGAGACGCAGCCCTGGGCGCCGCGCCTGGCGGAGTCGGGGAAGCGCGGCCTCGGCGCGGAGACGCGGCTCCTCGGCATCGACCCGGACGCAGCCGAGCGCCGGGCCCGCGCGAGCGGCGTGACCGTGCTCCTCGGTGCGCGCGACTGGCCGCACGGCTGGCGCGACGTGCTCCTCGAGGATCCGGACGGCTACACGTTCGCCGCTGGGGCCGCGCTCCGGTGACGAAAAGTGTCTGTTATAGTGTCGGACACAATGTCCACTGTCCGTAGGCGGATCAAGGTGGGAGCCACGCTCGATCCGGACCTGATAGCCGCCGTCGACGCCCATGTCGCCGCGACGCCCGGGATGGATCGAAGCGCGGTGATCGACGACGCGCTCCGGCTTTGGAACGAGCGGCAGCAAGCGCTCGCGATGGAGCGCCAGCTGCGTGAGGACGCCGCGAACTACGGCGAGGAGCGCGTGGCGTGGCGACGTGTTCGTGGTGCCGCGGCGCGCAAGCGGCTTGGCGGCCCCGCGTGACGACGCCGTCGCGAGGCGAGATCTGGTCAGTCCGGATTCCGGGGCAGCCCGACGGTCCGCATCAGCCCCGTCCTGCGCTCGTCGTGTCCGCGGACGTCCGCAATCGCATCGCGGACGACGTGATGGTCGTCCCCATCTTTTCCAAGGGCGCTGACGGACCGACCCACGTGCGCATCGATGCCGGCACCGGCGGACTACGGAAGAACGGCGTCCTGTTCTGCGAGGAGCTCACGACGATCGACCGCGACTTCCTGTCGCGCGGCCCCTTGGGGCCGGCGGTTTCGGGCGATGTTCTGATGGCCGCGATCCGCGCGGTCCGTCGAGCGCTCGGCGAGACCGTTGCGGAGCCGTCGTGATCCTGGAACTCGGTCGCGTTCTCGCACGCAGCGAGATCGGCGATCTCGGGGTCGTTCTGAACCTCGCGGCACCGGGCATCGCCGCGCAGGCCCGGGCCGGCCAGTTCGTGCACGTCCGGCCGGGCGCGCGGTTCGATCCGCTCCTGCGGCGGCCGTACTCGTTCAACCGGATCGATCGCCAGGCCGGCGAGATCGAGCTCATCGTGAAGCCGCTCGGTGATGGCGGCGAGTGGATCGCGTCGCGCCGTCCCGGCGACGACCTGGATCTCCTTGGCCCGCTCGGGACCGCGTTCGTCATCCGGCGGGCCACCATGAACCTGCTCCTGGTCGCCGGCGGCACGGGCATCGCCCCGATGCGCGTGCTCGCGGAGCACGAAGCGTCGCGGCGCAACGTGACGCTCGTCATGGGCGGCCGCTCCATCCAGTACCTCTGGCCGTCGCGGCTGCTCCCGCCGACGGTCGAGTACGTGACCACCACGGACGACGGCTCGTTCGGCATCACCGGCCGCGTCACCGACGCGCTGGGTCCGCTGCTCGCGTGGGCCGATCAGCTCTGCGCCTGCGGTCCGTGGCCGATGCTCGCGGCGCTCGGCCGGATGCGCGACGAAGCCGCTCGGGCGAGCGCGGTCTTCCCCGGGCGGCAGGTGCTCCTCGACGCGGAGATCGCGGTCGAGCAGCACATGGGCTGTGCGATGGGCGTGTGCCGCGCGTGCATCGTCGTCACCGCGGGCGGCAACGCGCGCGTGTGCCGCGAGGGACCCGTCTTCGCCCTGGGCGAGATGCGCTTCGCCGAGGGCGAGCCCGCGACCGTGGGGCGCTCCGCCTGATGCCGTGGCGCAGGCCCCGCAAGAAGGTGGAGCGGCCGGTCAACGTGAGCCGCGCGATCGAGGAGACCCTGGAAGAGATCAGCGCGGCCGATGACGAAGACGACAGCGTCGAGCTCGCCGACGTCGACGGCGCGTCGATCGTCGAGGCCGCGACCGGCGAGGCCGACACCGATGCCCGCACGCCGTCGCCGCTCGCGGAGCAGCTCTCGCGGGTCGAGCTGTCCGACTCCGCGGTCGTCACGCCGGTCCGCTCGACGGAGCGGCCCGAGGACGGTGTCGATCTCGCGGTCGACGCGGCCCGCGGCCTGCGCCTTCGGAACCCGGTGCTGACCGCGTCGGGCACCTTCGGGCAAGGCATCGAGTATGCCGAGCTGATCGACGTCTCACGGCTCGGCGCGATCGTGAACAAGGGCACGACGGTGCTCGCGCGTCCGGGCAACCCGCAATACCGGATCGCCGAGACGCCATCCGGGATCCTGAACTCGATCGGGCTCGAGAACCCCGGTGCCGCGGGCGTCGCGAAGAAGTACGCGAAGGCCTGGGCGCAGCTCGGTGTGCCGGTGATCGTGAACGT
Organism: Candidatus Limnocylindria bacterium; assembly: GCA_036564905.1. Lineage (GTDB taxonomy): Bacteria > Chloroflexota > Limnocylindria > P2-11E > P2-11E > UBA4735. The sequence goes on along the minus strand of DATCOD010000017.1, from coordinate 34,882 downwards.
CGCGGGGTACAGCGTCGACGACTACGTCACGGTGGTGAGCGAGTTCGCCGGCATCAAGAGCGTCGTCGCGTACGAGCTGAACATCTCGTGCCCCAACGTCAAGGGCGGGATGTTGTTCGGCTTCGATCCCGATCTGGCCGGTCAGGTGACCGCGGCCGTGAAGCAGGAGACCGATCTGCCGGTCATCGTGAAGCTCACGCCGAACGCGCCCGACGTCGTCGCGGTCGCGCGCGCGATCGAGCAAGCCGGCGCCGACGGCATCACCGCGATCAACACCGTGCTCGGCATGCGCATCGACACCAAGAAGCGGCGGCCGATCCTCGGCACCGGGAGCGGCGGCCTGTCGGGGCCCGCGATCCGGCCGATCGCCGTGCACATCACCTATCAGGTCGCGCAGGCCGTCTCGATCCCGATCATCGGCGCCGGGGGCGTGACGAACGCCGAGGACGCGCTCGAGTTCCTCATGGCCGGCGCGTCCGCGGTCCAGGTCGGCACCGCGACGTTCGCCGACCCGCTGGCCCCGCTGAAGGTGATCGAGGGCCTCGCGGCCTACGTCCGCACGCACGGGCTCTCGTCCATCCGCGAGGTCATCGGCGTCGCGCTGCCGCACGCATCGCCCGATGGCGAGCGCTAGGCTCCCGGCGTGATCGCCGCCCGCCGCCCGATCGCGCTCGTCGTCCTTCCCGGCTCGTTGGTCTGGAAGCTCGTGCTCGTGCTCGCGGGATCCGCGTTGATCGCGCTGTCGGCGCAGGTCCGGTTTCCGCTCCCATTCAGTCCCGTGCCCGTCACCGGGCAGACCTTCGCGGTGCTCCTCGTCGCGGCGGCGCTCGGACGGCTCGGCCTCGCGAGCGTCATCGCGTATCTGGTCGAGGGGGCGATCGGCCTCCCGGTCTTCGCCGGCGGCGCATTCGGGGTCGCGACGATGGTCGGCCCGACCGGCGGCTACCTCATCGGCTTCGCCCTCGCGGCGGCGCTCGTCGGCTCGGCCGCGGAGCGCGGGTGGGACCGCCACCTCGGCACGGCGCTCGCGGCGATGTTCCTCGGCGAGGTCGCGATCTACGCCTGCGGGCTCGCCTGGCTCGCGCGCTTCCCGCTGCCGGTGCCGCTCCTCGACGCGGGCCTGCTCCCGTTCATCCCGGGCGATCTGTTCAAGATGGTCCTCGCGGCGCTCGCGCTGCCGAGCGCATGGCGGCTGGTGCGGCGATGAAGACGACGCAGCTCCGCGAGTACACGATCAAGACCGGCCAGCTCGATCGGTTCGCCGAGGAGTGGAGCGCCAAGGTGCGCCCGCTGCGCCAGAAGAAGGGCTTCGTCATCGAGGGCGCCTGGAAGCTCCCGAGCGAAGGGCACTTCGTCTGGATCGTGAGCCACGACGGCCCCGAGGGCTGGGACGCGGCGAACAAGGCGTACTACGAATCGCCCGAGCGGAAGGCGATGGACCCCGACCCGGCGAGCTTCATCAGCGCGCAGCGCACCGCGTTCATCGACCGGGTCTAGTGCCGGTCCTGTAGATGGACGTCCTCGCGTACGCCGGGGACTGGCTGCACCTCATCGTCCGCTGGCTGCACATCACCGCGGCCATCGCCTGGGTCGGCGCGTCGTTCTACTTCATCGCGCTCGATCACTCGCTGCGGCCGCCGCAGCGCGACGGAGCCGTGGGCGAGGGTGTCGGTGGCGAAGCGTGGGAGATCCATGGCGGCGGCTTCTATCGCGTGGAGAAGTACCGCATCGCGCCGCGGACGCTGCCGGCGCCGCTCGCGTGGTTCAAGTGGGAGGCCTACACGACCTGGCTCACCGGGTTCACGCTCATGGTCCTCCTCTACTACGTGGATCCGACGCAGTACCTGATGGACCCAAGCCGTCCGCGGTTCCAGGGCTGGGAGCTCGTGGTCGCGAGCCTCGCGATCCTGCTCTTCGGGTGGCTCGCGTACGACCTGCTGTCCCGATCGCTCGCCGCGAACGAGCGCGCGCTCACCGTCACCCTCGTCGGGCTCACCGTGGTCATCGCCGCGCTGTCGGGGTACCTGTTCAGCCCGCGCGGCGCGTTCATCCAGGTGGGCGCGACGCTCGGCACCTGGATGGCCGCGAACGTGTTCTTCGTGATCATCCCGGGGCAGCGCGCGCTCGTCGCCGCCACGGCCGCCGGCCGCGAGCCGGATCCGGGACCGGGGATCCGCGGCAAGCAGCGTTCGGTCCACAACAACTACCTGACCCTGCCGGTGCTGTTCGCGATGATCAGCCAGCACTTCCCGTTCACCTATGGCCACGACAACGGCTGGTTGGTCCTGCTCGGCTTCATGGGTCTCGGCGCGCTCGTTCGCCACGCCTTCAACCTGCGGCACCAGGGCCGCGATATGCGGCGGACGATCGTTGCCGCCGTCGTCGCCGGCGCCGTGCTCGTGATCGTCCTCGCGCCGCAGCCCGAGGGCGCCGCCGGGCTGACCGCCGCCGACTTCCCGGGGGTGCGGCAGGTCTTCGAGGCGCGCTGCGTCACGTGTCACTCCGCTCATCCCACGCACCAGGGCATCCTCGCCGCGCCGAACGGCGTCATGTTCGACACGCAGGCCGAGCTCGTCGCGAACGCGCAGCGCGCCTACGTGCAGGTCGTGGTGACGAAGGCCATGCCCCTGGGCAACGTGACCAACATCACGGATGCGGAGCGGGAGCTCATCGGACGCTGGGTCCGGAGCGGGGCGCCGGCGCCCTAGCCGCGCTCCAGCCGGTCGCGCGCGATCGCGAGGAATTCCACGATCCCGGTCGCGAGCTCCAGGTCGCGGGTGCGTCGCAGCCGGGCCTTCAACACCGGAACGATGTCCGCGCGGGACCGCCCGTTGACGAACACGACGAATCGGAAGCCGAACCGGCGCTCGTACTCGGCGTTCAGCCGCACGAGCGCCTCGAGCGTCACGGAGTCGGTCGCGCCGGCGCCCTGCTCCGCTTCGGACCGCTTCGACGATCCGGTCGTCGCGCCGATCCGCGGATGCGAGTCGAGCACCGCGATCCGCTCGGTCTCGCTCATGGTCGCGAGGACGTCGCGCGCCCGGGCGATGATCGCCGCGGGGTCGCCGCCCTCGCCGACGCGTATGGCGAGGATCGGCGCGCGCTCGAAGGCTTCAGCTACCGCGATAGGTGACACAGCCGAACGGCGTGACGAGCAGCGGCACGTGGTAGTGGCCGTCCTCGAGCCGCACCTGTAGCGCGACCTCTTCGAAGAATGGGCCCTTCACGGCGAACAGCAGGCGATACGAGCCGGCCGAAAGGTCGTGACCGAGCGCCGCGATGCGTCCGTCCGCGTCCGTGTCTCCACGCGCGACCAGCTCGGTCCCGCGATAGAGCGACACGCGCACGCCGGACACGGGCCGACCGATCGCGGTGTCGAGCACGTGCGTGGAGAGCGATGCCGCCATCGGTCCGGATGCTAGCGCTCGGCCAGCACCTCGACCTTGATCCGGTCCGGGTCCTCGAAGAAGAACCGATGTTGCGTCGCGGTCTCTTCGATCTCACCGCCGTACAGCATCCGCGCCCCGCGGGTGACCACCAGATCCCGGAATCGCGTGAGCTCCGCGCGACCATCGACCGCCAACGCCAGGTGGTTCAAGCCCACACGCTTCCGGTGATAGCCCTGCGCGACGAACTCCGGCTCCGCCTGCACGAAGAACAGCTCGGTGCCCGCCCCGCGCCAGCTGCGCACGGTCGGCCGCACCGCGGCCGCGGACCAGCCGATCGCCTCGAGCAGGGGTCCCCAGAACCCGACGGTCCGATCGAGATCGGCCACGTAGATGTCCATGTGGTGGAAGCGCCCATTCATCGCCAGCCCTCCCGGTCGAGCCACTGCACGCGCCAGTCCGCGCCGCGCGAAAGATAGAACGTCCGCGCCGAGGCGAGCCCGCTTGGATCGCCGACCGCCGCGCGTTGCCACGCGATATCCGCGGCGAGGTGGTCCCAGCCCAACCGAACATAGGTCGCCGCCGTCTCGGCCAGCAGGGTCCGAGCACCTGTCGCATCGTTCGCGATCGCCAGCTCGGCGGCGCGCACCTGATCGAGGGCAGCCGCGAACATCGGGCCTTCGTCGCGGAGCGAGCGGTCGGCCGCGAGCCAGGGCGCCAGGCACGCGCCGTCGCGGGCGAGCAACGCGGCCGGCGCGACGACACGCGCGGCGAGGACGAACGGCGGGAGCTCGAGCGCCTGCGGCGTTCGTCTCGCGAATAGCGCCGCGAGCTCCGCCGCGATCGCGCCGGCCCGCCCCGCCGCGAGCTCGAGGTTCGCGCGATGCGAGATCGAGGCGACCTGGGCATGCCAGGTGCCGCTCCGTGCCTGCCGGTCGGTGGCCGCGCGCAGTGCCGCCCCGGCCCGGTCGGGCCCTTCGCGTTCGAGCCGCACCGATTCGGCCAGCGGTCCGGTGTCGGGGAAGATGTCCGCGACGTCGTCGCCGGCGAACCGACGTTGGAGCTCCGCCCACAGCCAGGTCAGGTCGTCCCACTGACCGGCGAGCCAGAGCATCCAGGGCGGTCCCGCGCGGAACGTCAAGGTGCGCGGCACGCCCGGGGCGTGCGAGGCGCCGTATCCGCGCGCGCGCGCGAGGAGCGCGAGGCGCTCGTCGGCATCCGCCTCTCGCGACCGGCTGTCGAGATAGCGGCGGTACGCCGTGAACACGTTCTCATCGCGATCGAGGGCTCGATCAAGACGCTGCGCGAGGTCGCGCTCCACGGTCACGTGCCATCCCGCTGGGTGGGTGAGGTGCATGACGAGGTCCGCTTCGACGCTTCGGACCCGTTCGGGCGAGCCCGATCGCCGCGCGAGCTCCAGTGCCGTCGCGGCCCACCGCCCAGCTTCGGCGTCGTCCATGAACTCGAACGCGCGATCGGCGATCGACGTCGCGATCACCACGAGGTTGCCGGTCTGCCCCGCCGACTCGTGCGCGTCCCACGCGGCGCGCCAGGCCGCCCACTCGTCGCGGCCGAACGGATAGGCGCGAGCGAGCGCGCTCTGCGCGCGCGCGACCTCCTCGGGCGTGCCGGCCTCCTGATAGAGCGCGGCCGCCTCCTTGAGGGTCGTGACCGCCTTCGTGACCTGCAGCTGCAGACGGTAGGCGTTGCCCAGCCCGAGGAGCGCCCGCGCACGATCGACCGATCGCGCACCGCTCGCGTCGACCGCGCGCTCGAAGTGCGCGACCGCTTCGCTCGGCGCGAGCAGGCGCAACGCCTCCTCGCCGGCCGCGATCGCGAATGGGAGCGCGCGGTCAGCCGCCCCCGCGTCGGCGAACTGCCGCTCGATCTCCGCGGCCCACGAGGGATCGCCCCCGTGCAGCGCGACCAGGGCCTCCGCGAGCTCGAGGTGCAGGAGCCGCCGCTCGCGCTTCATGAGGTCGCGGTAGATCGCCTCGCGTGTCAGCGCGTGACGGAACGCCACCGCGTCGCCGGATTCGACGAGGAGCGAGGCGCCGATCGCGGCCTTCGCGGCGTGCAGCACGTCGCGTTCGGTCCGGCCGAGCACCTGTTGCAGGAGGTCGAACCCGACCTGCTGGCCGGACGCCGCGGCGTAGGTGACCAGCCGGCGGCCGTCCTCGTCCAGCGTGGCGACGCGGCGAAGCACCGCCTCTGCGACCGTGAGCGGCAGGGCCTCGTTCGGCTGTCCGGCGGAACGGGCGAGCTCCTCGAGGAAGAGCGGGTTGCCCTCGGCGAGCGCGACGATGCGCTCGCGCTCCGGGCCGCCGATGACCGTCGCGCCCTGCGCCTGCGCGAGCAGCTGCTCCGAGTCGGTCGCCGCGAGCGGCCGCAGCGCGATCTCGACCACGTCGGTGCGCCGCCCGAGCTCGGCCAGCACCGGCCGGAGGGGATGGCCGCGCGGCAGCTCGTCGTCGCGATATGTCCCGATCAGCAGGAACGGGGTCGTCTCGGCGAGAGACGCGAGGAAGCGCAGGAGCGCGAGCGTCCCCTCGTCGGCCCAGTGCAGGTCCTCGACGACCAATGCGATCCGCCCGCCACGGGCGAGATCGCGGACCAGCCGCAGCAGCGCACCGAACAGCACGTCGCGGTCGGCCTGCCGCGGGCGCTCACCGGTCGCGAGCTCGGGGAGGAACGTGACCAGCTCAGGGGCGACCCGGCGGAGGCGCGCCTCCTCGCTCGGCGCGCGGGTCAGCCGCCGCAGCAGCCCGATGAACGGCTCGTAGGGCGGTCGGGCGTCGGTCGCGCCGCAGGCGCCGACGAGCGCCGTGACGCGCCCGCTCGCCGACCATTGCCGGATGAGCCGGCTCTTCCCCAAGCCCGCGGCGCCGCCCACGAGCACGATCGCGCCCCGCCCGTCGATCAGCGCCAGCGTCGCGGCGTCGAGCGCGGCAAGCTCAGCGTCACGGCCGACGAAGAGACCGACCGGCGCGTCGGCCACGGCCGGGACGTCGGCTCGGGGCGCCTCCTGCTGCGGCCGCCACTCGACCGCATAGAGGTGCATCGGCTCTGAGACGCCCTTGAGGGTCACCGTCCCGCGGTCGTCATACGAGAAATCGCCACTCGTCCGGATCAGGCCGCGGACCGTGTCGGTGACGAGCAGCTCCCCGTCGGCGGCCATCGCTCCAACGCGTGCGGCGACATTCACCGCGGAGCCGACGAACTGTCCGTCCAGCGGCACGGTTTCGCCGACGTGGATCCCGACGCCGAAGCGGATCCGCGGGGCTCCGTCCGCGTGCGCCGCCCGGAACACCTCGGCCCCGAAGGCCACGGCGCGGGATGGCGAGGGAAAGACGATGTAGAAGGAGTCACCCTCCGTCTTGAGCTCGGCGCCCTCATGCTTCGCCAGATGGTCGCGGATGAGCGTCCGGTAGCTGCTGATCAGCTCCGCGGCGGCTCGATCACCCTCGCGCTCCACGAACGCGGTGTAGTCGCGCAGGTCCGCGAACAGGAATGCCCGCACCGCACCGTCGCTCACGGCGCCATGCTACGGGCGACTATCCTGCGGCCCATGACGACCTTGAAGATCACCGCCGGGCCGTTCACGTTCCGCGCGCGGCTCGAGGAGGAGCAGGCGCCCAGGACGGTTGCCGCGATCCGCGCCATGCTCCCGTTCCGCAGCAAGCTGGTGCACTGCCGCTGGAGCGGCGAGTCCACGTGGGTCCCGATGGGTGACACGAAGGTCGGCGGCCCTGCGGGGCTCGCATTCGAGAACCACACCAGCCACCCCGCGCCCGGCCAGGTGCTGATCTACCCGGGCGGCATCTCGGAGACCGAGATCCTGTTCCCCTACGGGGCGACCCACTTCTCGAGCAGGGTCGGGCAGCTCGCGGGCAATCACTTCGCGACCGTGATCGAGGGGAACGACAAGCTCGCCGAGCTCGGACGGCTCACGCTCTGGGAAGGCGCGCAAGACTTCACCATCGAGCTCGCGTAGCCCGGGTGGATCTCGCGATCCGGGGCGCGATCGTGATCTCCGACGGCGCGTACGCCCGCGACATCCTCATTCGCGACGGCCGGGTGAGCGCGCTGGTCGAGCCCGGGGCGTCCTCCGCCGATGAGGTGATCGACGCGACCGGACTCCTCGCGCTGCCCGGTGTCGTCGACGCGCACGTCCACTTCAACGACCCGGGACGCGCGGACTGGGAGGGCTGGACGAACGGCAGCCGGGCGGCCGCGGCCGGCGGCGTGACGACGGTCATCGACATGCCGCTCAACTCGCTGCCCCCAGTGCTCGACGGCGCATCATTCGACGCGAAACGCGCGGTCGCGGAGCGCGCATCCCTGGTGGATTTCGCGCTCTGGGGCGGGTTGGTCGGCACGGCGCCCGGGCCGCTGCGCGAGCTCGCCGAATGCGGCGCCGTCGGCGTCAAGGCGTTCCTCTGCGACAGCGGCGTCGCGGAGTTCCCCGCCATCACCGACGACGACCTCGCCGCAGCGTTCGCGGCGGCCGCCGGGTCCGGATTGCTCGTGGCGGTGCACGCAGAGGACGCGGAGGTCGTCGGCGCCGCCACCGCGGCGGTCCGCGCGGCCGGTGGGCGCGATCCCGCCGCGTGGGCCGCCTCGCGGCCGGCGGTCGCCGAGGTGCGAGCGGTGACCCGCGCGTGCACCGCGGCCCGGAAGACCGGCGCGCGGCTCCACGTCGTCCACATGTCCGCGGCCGGCGTGCTCGGGGCCATCGGTCTCGCGCGCCAGGCGGGGACCGATGTCAGCGTCGAGACGTGCGCCCATTACCTCACCTTCGACGCGGCCGACGTCGCCGAGCAGGGGCCGCTCCTCAAGTGCGCGCCGCCGATCCGCGACGCCGCGAATCGCCAGGCGCTGTGGGACGCGCTACTCGGCGGCCGGATCGATCTCGTCGCGTCGGACCACTCGCCGTGCCCGGCGGCGGACAAGGAGAAGGGGCGCGACGACATCTTCGCGGCGTGGGGCGGGGTGTCGGGGGTGCAGTCGCTTCTGCCGGCGGTGTTCACCGAGGCGCGTCGCCGCGGCAACGGGATGGACGAGCGCAAGATCGCCGGATTCGTCGCGTGGCGCCTCGCGGCGAAGCCGGCCGAGCGGTTCGGGCTCGGCGGGCGCAAGGGCCGCATCGCGGCGGGCGCGGATGCGGACATCGTGCTCTTCGATCCCGGTCGCGAGTGGACCTTCGAGCCCGCCGCGGTGCAGACGCGCAGCGGCCTCACGCCCTACGTCGGCCGTCGGTTCACGGGCGCCGTCGTGCGGACGCTCGTGCGCGGCACGACCGTCTACCGCGATGGCGAGTTCCCGACGCCGCCCGGCCATGGCCGGTTCATCGCCGCGGAGCGCGCGGCATGAGGATCGCCGACGGCACGGTCCTCTCCATGCGTCCAGGTGATGCCCCCGCGGTGCGTGACCTGTTCGTCGACGGTGATCGGATCGCGGCGACGGCGGATGGCGAGACGATCGACGCGTCCGGCTGCTACGTCATGCCGGGTCTCGTGCAGACGCACATCCATCTCGTGCAGACGATCTTCCGCGGGCTCGCCGAGGAGCGCTCGCTCCTCGAGTGGCTGCGCGACCGCATCTGGCCGCTCGAAGCGGCGCACGACGAAGCATCGCTGCGCGCGACGGCTCGGCTGGGACTGCTCGATCTTCTGACGACGGGCACGACGACCATCCTCGACATGGGGACGACGCACGGCGGCGACGTCATCGCGGAGGAGCTCGTCGCGTCGGGCATCCGCGCGCGGTTCGGGCAGACGATGATGGACGCCGGCGACGGTGTGCCGAAGGGTCTTCGCGAGACCACGAATGACTCGCTGCACGCGAGCGCGCGGCTCGCGATGGCCTGGAACGAGGCGGCCGACGGTCGCATCGGCTACGCGTACGCCCCGCGCTTCGCGCTCTCGTGCACGCGCGAGCTGCTCGAAGCGGTCGGTGACATCACGAAGCGCCTCGACTTGCTCGTCCACACCCATTCGAACGAGAACGTCGCGGAACGGACGCTCATCGAGGGGGCGACCGGCCAGGCGCCGACGGCATATCTCGACAGCGTCGGCCTCGTGAACGAGCGGAGCGTCATCGCGCATGGCGTGAACCTCGACGAGCGTGAGATCCCGATCCTTGCCGAGCGGGGCGCCTCGATCACGCACTGCCCATCCTCGAACCTGAAGCTCGGCAGCGGCGTCGCCGATGTCCGCGCGCTCCGGGACCGCGGCATCACCGTGGGCATCGGCGCCGACGGCGCGGCGTGCAACAACCGGCTGGATGGCTTCGACGAGCTGCGGCTGGCCGCCCTGCTCGCGGCATCGCTGCACGGGCCCGGCGCGCTCACCGCGTGGGACGTCCTGGCCATGGGCACCCGCGACGGCGCGCGCGCGATGCGGCTTGATGCGGACATCGGCACGCTCGAGGTGGGGAAGAAGGCCGACCTCATCGTGCTCGATCCCGATCGGCTCGCCGGACCGGGCGGCGATCCCGCGACGCGCATCGTGTACGGCGGCGGGTCGCGCGCGGTGCGCGACGTGATCGTGGACGGCCGCGTCGTCGTGCGTGACGGCGTCCCGGTCACGCTGGATCCCGAGAGCGTCCGCGCGTACGCGGCGGAGGCGCTCCCCTCGCTGGTCCAGCGCGCCGGCATCTGACCGTGGAGGAGGTGATCGTCGCCACGGTCGACAGCGAGCCGATCGCCGAGCTCATCGCCGGCCGCCTGCGCGCGGAAGGCATCGCCGTCCGGGTCCGCTTCGACTCGCAGGCCGGCATCCCTCGGCAGATCGCGCCGGCGGGCCTCGGCTTCGGACCCGGGGCATTCCGCGTCGCCGTCGCGACCACCGACGCCGCCGCGGCACGCGAGCTCCTCGCCGACCCAGGGCCGCAGCGGTCGCGCCGCAGTCCGCTGTTCCGCGCGCTCGCGCTCGTCGTCCTCGCGTCGTTCGTCCTGGTGTGGGTTCCCGGGATCATCGGCGCGCTGCAGGCGCTGTTCGGGCTCGCGCGCTAGTCAGGCAGCCAGCGTCGCTCGGGAACCACGGGCAGGCCGGCCGGCCGGTCGGACAGCGCGTCCTCGAGCTCGTGCAGTCGCAGCGCGGCGAGGCTCGACGAGTGCCCGTCCGCGCAGATGAGGATGAGCCGGTAGGTGCGGCCTGCGAGCGCCGGGCTCGGATGACCGGAGGCCGCGTCGACGCGCCACTCGAGGACGCTGAGCGGCACGTGGATCGCCTCGGGGATCACGCCGTCCCGGAGGCGCAGGTCGTTCGACCGCGTGTCGACCAGCGTCGCGCCCTCGCGCATCGCGGCCGCTGCCTCGCGCGGCGTCAGACGGCGCAGCTCGGACCGCGCGGACGCGAGGACGTCGTTGATGTTGCGCCGAGGCACGCTCCTATAGTCCCTCATCAGTGAACGTCGATATCGCGCGCGACCTCGACGGCGCGCTCGCGCTCCTCGCGGACCGACCGGCGGCCGACCTCATCTGCGGCGGGACCGATCTCATGGTCGAGATCAACTTCGGCCGCAAGCGCCCTGAGGCCATGATCGCGATCGATCGGGTCGCGGAGCTTCGGGGTCTCTCGATCGAAGGCAGCGTGCGGATGGGCGCCGGCGTCACGTTCACGACGATGCTCGAGCGCGACTGCGGCTCGGTGGCGTTGCGCGAGGCCGCGCGGACGGTCGGTTCGCCGCAGATCCGCAACGCCGCGACGATCGGCGGCAACGTCGCGACATCGTCGCCCGCCGGCGATGCCCTGCCGGTGCTGGCGGCGCTGGAGGCGAAGATCCATCTTCGGTCCATCCGAGCGGCTCGCGCCGTACCGTTCGCCGACTTCATGACTGGTCCGAAGAAGAACGTGCGCGCGCGGGATGAGCTCGTGACGGCGATCGAGTGGGACGACGCCGGCCCGGCCCAGGTGTTCATGAAGGTCGGGACGCGGAACGCGATGGTCATCGCGGTCGCGGGTCTCGCCCTCGTGGCCGACCGCGCGCGCAAGCGCATCGGCACGGGCCTCGGCTCGTGCGGCCCGACGATCCTGCGCGCGCCGGAAGCCGAGGCGTTCGCGGCCGGGCTGTTCGATGAGGCGGGCTGGCGGCCGTTCGCGCCGAGCGACGCCGCATGCGCGGAGTTCGGGTCGAAGGTCGCGGCCGCCGCGCGGCCGATCGACGATGTGCGCGGGACCGCCGCGTACCGCCGCCACGTCCTCGCCGTGATGGGCGCCCGCGCGCTCGCGCGGGTCGCCGGAACGAGCGAGGCCGCCTGATGCAGGTGAAGCTGACGGTCAACGGGACGGCGCGGGCCGCGGACGCGCGCGACGGGGAGTCGCTCCTCACGTTCCTCCGCGAAGAGCTCGAGCTCCCCGGCAGCAAGAACGCCTGCGAGCAGGGCGAATGCGGCTCGTGCTCGGTCATGCTCGACGGCGCGCTCGTGTGCAGCTGCCTCGTGCTCGCGGCCGTGTGCGGGGACAAGAAGGTTGAGACGGTCGAGGCCCTGTCCCAGGGTGGCCGGCTGCATCCGCTGCAGCAGGCGTTCCTGACCGCCGGCGCCGTCCAGTGCGGCTTCTGCACGCCCGGCCTCATCGTCGCGGCGAACGCGCTGCTCCAGCGCAACCCGGAGCCGAGCGACGCGGAGATCCGTGAGGCGCTCTCGGGGAACATCTGCCGCTGCACCGGCTACGGGAAGATCCTCGAGGCGGTGCACGCCGCCGCGAAAGGCGCGCGGACATGACGCTGACCCAGCAACGTGTTCGCGGCACCGTCGGCGAGTCGATCGAGCGGCCCGATGGTCCGCCGAAGGTGAAGGGCGAATTCGAGTACGCGAGCGACCTCTGGGTGCAGGGGATGCTCCACGGCGCGACGCTGCGCAGCCCCCATCCGCACGCGCGGATCGTCTCGATCGACACGGCGAAGGCGCGCGCCCTGCCGGGCGTGCGCGCGGTCCTCACGCACGCGGACCTGCCGAACCAGGCGCTCTACGGCCTCATGCAGAGCGACCAGTCCCCGCTCGCGCGCACGACGGTCCGATTCATCGGCGAGCCGGTGGCGATCGTGGCGGCGGACGACGCGCGGACCGCGCGCGATGCGCTGAAGCTGATCGCGGTGACCTACGAGCCGCTGCCCGCGATCACCGATCCGATCGCCGCGCTGCAGCCAGACGCGCAGCCGATCCATGACAAAGGGAATGTGATCGATGCAGTGCACTTGGTCCACGGGGATCCAGCCGTACACGCGGAAGTAGAAGTCTCTGGCGAGTATGAAGTGGCCATGCAGGACCAGGCCGCGCTCGGGCCGGAGGCCGGTCTCGCGATCCCCGATGACGACGGCGGGGTCACGCTGCGCATCGCGACGCAATGGCTGCACGAGGACCTGCGCCAGATCGCGCCATGCATCGGGCTTCCCGAAGAGAAGGTGCGCCTGGTGATGTCCGGAGTTGGCGGCGCGTTCGGCGCGCGCGAGGACGTCACGCTGCAGATCCACCTCTGCCTGCTCGCGCTCGCCACGAAGCGGCCCGTGCGCATGACCTACGGACGCGAGGAGTCCTTCTACGGCCACGTGCACCGCCATCCCGCGCGGCTGTTCTACCGGCACGGCGCGAAGAAGGACGGCACGCTCGTGTCCGTGCGCGCGACGATCGTGCTCGACGGGGGCGGCTACGCGTCCTCGAGCCCTGCGGTCATCGCGAATGCCGCCTGCTTCGCGGCCGGACCATACCGGGTGCCGAACGCCGAGGTCTGGACCGTCGGCGCGTACACCAACAATCCGCCGACCGGCGCGATGCGCGGGTTCGGCGCGGTCCAGACCTGCTTCGCCTACGAGGCCCAGATGGACAAGCTCGCCGCGAAGCTCGGGATGGATCCGGTCGCGCTCCGGATGCAGAACGCGCTCGAGGACGGCGACCTGATCATCACGAGCCAGCCGGTGGTCGGGACCGAGCCGGTGCGCGAGATCATCCGGCGCGCGAACGCGCTCCCGCTTCCGCGTGCGGGGCGCGCATCGGACATCGAGCTGCCTGGCGGAGCGGGCAATCTCACGCTCGGCGAGGGCGTCGTGCGCGGCGTCGGCTTCGCCGCCGGGTTCAAGAACGTCTGCTACTCGCACGGCTTCGACGATTCGTGCGACGCGCGGGTGCGCCTCGAGCGCGACGCGGACGGACCGATCGCGCATGTGCACACGGCCGCGGCCGAGGTGGGGCAGGGCGTCGTCACGATCCAGCTGCAGATCGCGCGCACCGAGCTCGGGATCGAGCGTGTCGTCGTTGACAACGCGGACACCCGGATCGGCTCGGCCGGGTCGAGCTCCGCGTCGCGGCAGACCTGGATGACCGGCGCCGCGGTGAAGGCCGCGTGCGGTCTCGTCAACCGGGAGCTCGATCGCCGCTCGCGCGATCGGGGCATCCCGCGCGATCGCCTCGACGCCCTTCTGGACACGCCGATCGAGCACCGGCTCACCTACCGGCACACGCCGACCGAGCCGCTGAACGACATGACCCAGAACCACGGCCACGTCGCGTTCCTGTTCGCGGCGCATCGCGCGAGCGTGGATGTCGATCTCGGCACCGGCCTGGTGAAGGTCGTGCAGGTCGCGACGGCACAGGACGTGGGGAAGGCGATCAACCCCGTCGCGGTCATCGGTCAGCTCGAGGGCGGCATCGCGCAGGGCCTCGGCCTGGCGGTGATGGAGGAGGTGATCCTGAAGGACGGCGCGGTGAAGAACGCGTCGTTCACCGATTACCTGCTGCCGACCGCGCTCGACATGCCTCCGGTCGTGGCCGACGTCATCGAGCACCCGCATCCCGACGCTCCGTACGGCGCGAAGGGCGTCGGCGAGCCGCCCACGATCTCGAGCACACCGGCGATCGTCGCCGCGATCCGCGCCGCGACCGGGCGCGAGCTGAACCGCGTACCGGTTCGCCCGGACGACATCGTCTTCGGCACCGTCGCGCGATCGGGCTGGGCTATCGTCGCGGGGATGGATCCGCGGAAGGCGAAACGCACGTGACCGGCGAGCTCGCCCCCCCGAAGCTCGAGGCGTGGGACCAGGACGCGGTCGAGAAGCAACGGAACGACTGCGCACGGGTCACCGACAGCGTGTGGATGGAATTCATGGGCCTGCGCCACGACTCCGTGACCCTCGTATGGTCGCTGAAGCCGGCGGACCTCGATCGGAGCGGCGTCCATCCGAAGGTCGGTGACCTGAAGGTGCGCTGGCTGCTCCACGAGTGGATCCACCACGATCGCAACCACACCAAGCAGCTGCTCGCGATCGCCCAGGAGCGCGTCTGGCCGCACATGGGCAACTCGCAATTGTTCAAAGGCGAATAAGGAGCCACGATGCCGATCCACCTGCGCGCCGAGCCCGGCGACTACGCCGAGGCCTGCCTGCTGCCCGGAGATCCGCTCCGCGCGAAGTACATCGCCGAGACGTACTTCAGTGATCCGAAGCAAGTGAATGCCGAGCGCGGTCTCCTTGGGTACACCGGAACGTTCGAGGGCACGCGGGTCTCGGTGCAGGGCACCGGCATGGGCAGCCCCGGCGCGACGATCGTGTTCGAGGAGCTCATCCAGCTCGGCGTGAAGACGCTCATCCGCGTCGGCACGTGCGGCGGGCTCCAGCTCGGCCAGAAGCTCGGCGACACGATCGTGGCGATCTCGGCCGTGTCCGCGGATTCGACCGCGACCCACCTCGTCGGCAGCGAGCCGCACACGCCGACCGCAAGCTGGGAGCTGAGCCACGCGGCCGTCCACGCGGCCGAGGCGATCGGCCAGCCGGTGCACGTCGGCCCGGTCGCGTCGAGCGACCTCTTCTACAACCCGGACGCGGGCCAGTACGCGCGCTGGTCGAAGCGCGGCGTGCTCGCGGTCGAGATGGAAGCGGCCGCGCTCTTCACCGTGGCCGCGCTGAAGGGCGTAGGTGGCGGGTGCCTGCTGCTGGTGTCGGACATGGTCATTGACGGCACGTTCACCCGGATCAGCGACGAGGAGATGCGCGCGGCCGTCGATCGGATGACCCGCATCGCGCTCGCCGTCGCGACCGGGCAGAAGGCGCCCACGGCCGCGGCGGCGAAGGGCTGACGACGCTCCCGCTCGAGATCCTGAGGGCCGCGCCCAAGGTGCTCCTCCACGACCACCTCGACGGCGGCCTGCGGCCCGCGACGATCGTCGAGCTCGCGAAGGAGCTGCAGTACGACGGTCTGCCGACCACGGATCCGGCCGAGCTCGGCCGCTGGTTCCACGCGAGCGCGGCGTCCGGCTCGTTGCCGCTGTACCTGCGCGGATTCGCGCACACCATTGCGGTCATGCAGACCCCGGACGCCGTGGAGCGCGTCGCCTACGAGTGCGGCGAGGATCTCGCGCGAGATGGCGTCGTGTACGCCGAGATCCGCTACGCGCCGGTCTTCTCGACCCAACGGGGGATGAACCTCGAGCAGGTCGTCGCCGCGGTCTCACGCGGCTTTGAACGCGCGGAGCGCGACCACCCGATCCTGCTGCGCCAGATCGTCTGCGCGATGCGGGACCGCACCGATTCGTTGGAGATGGCCGAGCTCGCGGTCGCGTTCCGCGATCGCGGCTGCGTCGGCTTCGACATCGCCGGCGAGGAGGCCGGCCATCCGCCGAAGGTGCACCTGGAGGCCTTCCAGTACTGCCGTCAGCAGAACTTCAGCATCACGATCCACGCCGGCGAGGCATTCGGCCTTCCCTCGATCTGGCAGGCGCTCCAGTACTGCGGCGCGCATCGCATCGGGCACGGGGTCCGCCTGGTCGAGGACCTGGCCATCAAGGACGGCAAGGTCGTGAAGCTCGGCCAGCTCGCCGGCTACATCCGCGATCATCGGATCCCGCTCGAGGTCTGCCCCTCGAGCAACGTCGACACCGGCGCGGTGGCGACGCTCGCCGAGCATCCGATCCGCTACTTCCTCGAGCAGAAGCTCCGGGTCACGGTGAACACCGACAACCGCCTCATGAGCGCGATCACGCTCTCCGAGGAATTCCGCCGGCTCTCCGCCACGCTCGGCCTGACCCTGCACGATGTCGAGCGCCTCTCGATCAACGCGATGAAGAGCGCGTTCCTCGGCTACGACGAGCGCGTCGCGCTCATCTACGACCGCATCAAGCCGGGCTACGCGAAGCTCCGCGGCGAGCCCGCGCTCGCCGGCTACTCGCTACCGCCGAGCGCGTGACCGCGCTCGTCGTCGTGAGCGGCGTTCCGGGGACCGGGAAGTCCACGGTCGCGGAGCACGCGGCGCGCACGATCGGTGCCGCGCTCCTGTCGAAGGACATCTTCGAGGCGGCCCTCTGGCGGAGCGGGATCACGCGAGAGGCGAACGCGGGTTGGGCGAGCTACGAGCAGCTCGGCGCGGTCGCGGAGTCCCAGCTCAGACTCGGCACGCCGGTCGTCCTCGACTCGGTCGCGCCGAACGAGCGCATTCGGGGTGCGTGGCGCGACCTCGCCGCCCGGCACGCAGCCCGGTTCGTCGTCGTCGAGTGCGTGTGCTCGGACGAGCGCGTGCACCGGTCGCGCGTCGATGGGCGGAGCCGGAACATCCCCGGTTGGCCTGAGCTCTCGTGGGAGCAGGTCGTGGACGTCCGGTCGCGGTATGAGCCGTGGGCCGACGATCGGCTCGTGTTGGATGCGATGCGGCCGATGGAAGAGAACCTCGTCGCGCTGGAGGCGTATCTGGGCGCCTAAGGCGCGGTGCCCTCCGCGACCTCCACGTCCACATGGGCACTCGAGCGGAAGTTGCGCAGGCGTGGCGAGCGCAGCGCGACGAACGCGACGCTGATCCCGACGAGCACCGCGTTGATCGCCGCTCCGAGAGCCGGACCGGCCGCGGCCACGATCGCGCCGGTCTCGATCTGCCCCGCGTTCGTGAGCCCGCGGCTCGTCACCGTGATCATCGACATCACGCGTCCGCGGTACGCATCCGTGGCCGCAAACTGCACGATCGTGTTCCGCATCGCCCCCCAGCCGGCGTCGGCCACGCCGAGGACGAACAGGACGGCCATCGACAGCGCGAACGAGGTGGAGGCGGCGAAGCCGAGGAGCGTGATGGCGTAGAGGACGCCCGCGACGATCATGAGCGCACCCTTGCGCCGCACGTCCCCGGTCGCAACGAGCACGATCGTCCCGATGATCGCGCCCGCGCCGACCGACGAGAGCAGCAGCCCAAGGCCCGCGGGGCCGACGTTGAGGACGTCGCGCGCGAAGATCGTGATCAGCGCGCTGTTGTGTCCGAAGATCGAGAGCGCCATCTCCGTCACGAGAATGAGCGGAAGCACCGGGCTCCGCAGGGCGTACTGGATCCCGCCCCAGGCGGAGCTCCGCAGCGACGTGCGCGGGCCCGTCGCGGCCGCGAACTTCGTGTGGATCGCGAGCAGGGCGAAGATGATCGCGAAGTAGCTCGCGGCGTTCACGAAGAACGGACTCGCCGCCCCCACGGTCGCGATGAGGATGCCCGCGATCGCCGGTCCGACGAGCGTCGAGAGCCGGAAGATGACGGAGCTCAGGGTCACCGCGTTCTGGAAGTCGGCGCGGGGGATGAGCTGCGGGTAGAACGAGTTCCGCGCCGGTGCGTCGAACGCCGACAGTGTGGAGTTCACGAACCCGATCACGTAGATGTGCCAGAACTGCACCGTACCGGTCGCGACGAGCGTGCCGAGGATGAGCGAGGTCACGACCTGGGCGGACTGCGTGAACAGAAGGAGCCGCCGCCGGTCGATCCGGTCCGCGAGCGCACCGCCGAAGAGCGCGAGGGCCAGGATCGGCACGCCGCGGACGAGCCCGCCGAGTCCGAGGAGGAGCGGCGAGCTCGTGATCGCGTACAGCAGGTACGTCGTGGCGGTCATCTCGACGAACGTGCCGATCTGCGAGACGCACTGGCCGATCCAGTAGAGCGCGAAGTCACGGTGTCGCAGCGGCGAGAGCCCGGGAGGCAGCCGCATCAGCCGGCTATTTGAGCCAGGTGAGGTCGCCGAAGAAGAAGTTGTCGCCCGAGGCGAGCGTCTTGATGGAGAAGTCGTTCATCGACAGCTGGAAGAATGCCCCGGTCGAGACGAACGCGAGGCTCGAGCCGTCGATCGACCAGGCCGGGAACGTGTCGTCACCGGTCTGGGCGACCGAGCGCAGGCCGGTGCCGTCGATGTTCATGATGAAGATCTCCGACGGGATGCCGAGGTGCGCGTCGTGTGGCAGGTATCGGTCGCTCGACTTCGGGGCGCCGTGGCCCGCACCGCAGAACACGATCGTGTTGCTGCCCGGCGCGAATCGCGGCGCCTGGAGGTAGAAGAACGTGTCCTTGAGGACCACGTGCGCGTTCGTGCCGTCGCTGTTCGCGACCCAGACGTTGTCGTTCTGGCCGTCCTTCAGGTGGACGAACGCGAGGAATTTGCCGTCGAAAGAGATGGACGGATCGGCGGCGTCGCTCAGCAGGCGCACGCGCTCACCGGTCTTGGTGTTCAGGCGCTCGATCGTCGATTCGTTGCCGACATAGGTGCCATTCTTCACGATCGCGGCGTTGCGGTGGAAGTAGAGCAGCGTGCCGGTCGGGTCGAAGCGCGGGGTGTCGTAGAAGACGTTCTCGCCCTCGTGCGGGACCACCGCGTGCAGGTTCGTCCCGTCGAGGTTGACCGCGTAGATGTCCGTGCCGAAGCCGGTCGTCTTGTCGGGCGCACCGGTGAGCGCGAAGAGCACCTGCTTGTGATCGGGACTGATCGAGGGCAGGGCGGGTGCGGAGGTCGGCGGCAGCTCGACGACGCGGCCGAGGATCCGAGCGGTGGCGTCGAGGCAGAGCAGACCCGACGGATTCGCGAGGATGAACGTCGCCGTGGTGCAGGCCGCCGCGGCCCCCGTCGCCGGCGTCCCACTGGACCCGCACGAGGCCAGGACGAGCGCAAGCCCGAACATCGCTCGTTTCAGGCGATGACCTCGCCGGCGCTCTTCGCACGCGCGCGCAGGCTGTCCTTCAGGAGGTGCGCCTTGCGCGCGTACCGCTGGACCGCGCCGACGTAGGCCGCATGTGACCAGGTGAGCGGCGCGACCGACATCGGTTCCCCGGTGAGGGGATGGACCTGCTCCGCGAGGACGCCGGAGCGGTTGGCCTTCGTGGCGCACCACTCGAGCAGCTCGCGCGGACGATCGAGCCCGGCCAGGTCCTTCGTGACCGCGATGTGATGCTCGGCCACCCAGAGCGTCGCGACGAACCACGGGTTGCCCGGCACGTTCGCGATGTCCTGCGATTGCTGGAAGTAGTTGTCGTTCTCGTAGCGCGCGAAGCCGCCGATCGCCGTCTTCACCCACAGCCGTGACTCGAGCGCCTGCATCGTCGCGACCACGCGCGGATCGTCCGCGGGCAACATGCCGAAGAGGAAGATGCCGGCGATCGACAGGTCGAGCGTCGCGTCCTTCGTGATCGTCCCGTCGGGAAGCACCGTGATCGTGCGGACGAACCGCCCGCGCTCCTCGTCGTACAGGTGGGTCAGCGCGGCGGCCTTGATCTCGTCGGCCGCGGTGCCGTACCGCTTCGAGAGGTCGTGCTGGCCGAACGCCGCCGCGAAGTCGCGCGCGGCGGAGAGCCCGGCCCAGACGGCCGCGGTCGTGAACGCGTGGATCCCGCGGCGCTCCTCCCACAGGTCGAACGACGGCGCGGGCAGCTTGGTCCGCGGCTCGCGGTAGCTCGACATGAAGTCGGCGCCGGTGCGCACGAGCTTGCGGTACAGCGGGCGCACGAACTCGATGTCGCGATCGCGGTCGTAGTGCTGCCACAGCGCCCAGATCGGGAGGCCGGTCTCGTCCTCCTGGATCGGCAGCTCGAGCCGGCCGTCCGGGGTCGACCACGCGTGCCACGACGAGCCGAGCGAGCCGTCGGGGTTGTACTTGTGGAGCAGGTAGCCGTCGCGCGTCATGAGCTCGCCGCAGAGGTAGAAGAACCGGCGGGTGACCTCGCCGTAGCCCGCGAGGTCGAGCGCGTGCGCGACGAGCGCGCCGTCCCGCGGCCAGAGATACGAGTAGGTGTCGCGATTGAATCGCAGGACGTCCGAATCGTTGCCGGCGATGATCGCCCCCCGGTTGTCGACCTGGGTGCGGATGATCAGCGTCGATTGCTTGTACAGGTGGATCAGCGGCTCCGGCAGGTGCTCCGCGATCGTCCCGTCCTTGTTGGCCCAGAGGTTCCAGTAGTCGCCGGTGCGCGAGAGGAACGAGCCGACGCCACGCTCGCGCACGAGCTTGTCGAGATCGCGCACCTCGTCGTAGGTCTGGCCTGCCGCGATCACGAACGTGGAGGTCGCGATGCCGCTCGCCGGGACGCGCAGGCCGAGCATGCCGACGCTGTCGATGGATCCCTGGGCCACGAGGTTGCGCGAGAGATCGCCGTCCTCAGCGTCCCGCCAGGTGCCCTCGCGCCCGAGCGCCTCCTTGAGACCGATGGCGAACGACGTGAGACCGGATTCGCCCTTCGCGTTCACGCCGGTCATCAGGAAGTAGCGCCGGCCCTTGTAGTGGACGATCGCGCGCGTGCGCGGGTCGTAGAAGGCGGAGTCGCCGATGTCGTTGCCCCAGAGGTGCGCATCGAAGTGCTGGAACAGCCGAACATCGCGGTCCTTGCCGGTCACGTCCTCGACCGTGACCTCCTTCAGGTAGAGGTTGCGATCGAAGTCCACCGCGTCGCGGCAGCGGACCCGGACGCCGAGCCCGGCGTGGCCGAGCGTGACCTCGCTGACGAGCGTCTCGTGCGCGAAGCGAAGGTCCCGCTCCCAGCCGTCGTCGCCGGTCCACGAGAACTGGCCGTCGGCCCAGATGCCGAACCGACACGGCTCGCCGCCGGTGTGGTTCTCGAGGCCGACCTGCGGGTAATAGATGTCGCGGAGCTGATAGCGGCTGTCGAAGGTGACGAGGAGGTCGCCGTTCCCCAGCGGTAGGTCCCGCGGCATGGCGGGCTAGGCGCGCGTGGCCGCGAGGAACTTCCTGGCGTTGGCGACGAGTGCCGAGTGGTCGCCGCGCGCGAGGACATCGGCGGGGATGAGCGGGCCACCGATGCCGAAGCCCACGACGCCGGCCTTGAGGTACACGGGGATCTCGTCGTACTCGATATTGCCGGTGACGACGAGCGGGAGGAGCTGCAGCGCGCGCCGCACGTTCGCGACGTACGCCGCGCCGCCGACCGTGGCCACGGGATAGATCTTGATGAAGTCGGCCCCGAGATCGGCGGCTCGCACCATCTCGGTCGGCGTGAGCGTCCCGGGCATGGTGAGCGCATCGCGCGCGCGACCGGCGGCGATCATCTCCGGGATGAGCGCCGGGCTCACGAGGAAGCGCGCGCCCGCGAGGAGCGAATCCTCGGCCTGCGCGCCCGAGAGCACGGTGCCCGCACCCACGACCGCGCCCGTGTCGCGGAACGCGCTGTCGCTCGCGAGCTTCGCGATGAGCTCGATCGCGTCGGGCACGGTGAGGGTGATCTCCACCAGCCGCACACCGCCCTCGGCGAGGGCCCGCGCGGCACGCTCGGCGAGCTCCGGCGTGGCCGTACGGATGACCCCGACGAGCCGGTCTTCGCCGAAGATCTTGAGCAGGTCGCGCCGCGTGACGAGTGGTCGCTGTGCGATCGCCATCGGTCGAATTTTAGCGCGCGTCCGCGGTCACGAGCCATTCGGCCTGCTCGATCATTCCGGCGGGCACCTCGCCCGCGAACGCCTTGCGCACCGCGTCCTTCTTGTCCGCGCCGGCCGCGAGGACGACGACGCGCGTCGCTCCGCGCAGCGCCCGCAGCGTGAGGGTCACGCGCTCAGGTGGCGGCTTCGTCGCGTGCCGGACGCCAACGACGTAGCCAGCCGCGTGGATCGCGGGGTTCCCGGGGAAGAGCGACGCGGTGTGGCCGTCCGTCCCGATGCCGAGGAGGACGAGGTCGAGCGACCCGGCCGCGACGATCGGCTCGTAGGCCGCGGCGGCCTCATCCGGCCCGAGCTCGCCCGGGATCCGGTGGACCGTCAGCGGACACGCGCGGCGCAGCAGCGCCTCGCTCGCGATCTGGAAGTTGGTCTCCGGGTCGAGCGGCGGAAGGCAGCGCTCGTCGCCGAACAGCACGGTGGCCCGTCCCCAGGCGAGGTCCATCGCGGCGAGCAGCTCGTAGCAGCGCTTCGGCGTCGTGCCACCCGCGAGGACGAGCCGCAGGGCAGGAGACGACCGCAGCGTCTCGGCCACGATCGCCGCGGCCGCGGCGGCCAGACGCTCGGGGTCGGGGTAGACGGTCGGCGGTCGCATGTCGGTGAAAGGCAGCATACTTTTCATCGCATGCGCATCGGATCGACCGTCGTCGAGGACATCTTCTCCAGGGCGGGCGCCTACCTCGAAGGGCACTTCCTGCTCGCGTCAGGCAAGCACTCGCCCTTCTACCTCGAGAAGTTCCAGGTCCTGCAGTGGCCGCAGGAGACCGAGCGGCTCTGTCACTCGATCGCGGAGTCAGCGCGCGGTCTCGACGTCCAGACCGTCGCCGGCCCGACCACCGGCGGCATCATCCTCGCCCACGAGGTCGCGCGGCAGCTCGGCGTGCGCGCGGTCTACGCCGAGCGCGCCGCCGACGGCCACGGCCGCGAATTCCGCCGTGGCTTCCGGTTGAATCCAGGCGAGCGCGTGCTCGTCGTCGACGACATCATGTCCACCGGAGGGTCCGTGCAGGAAACGATCGATGCCGTCCGCGCGAGCGGCGCCGGGGTCGTCGGCGTCGGCGTGCTCGTCGACCGGTCGGCCGGCCAGGCGCGATTCAGTGGCCTGCCGGTCATCGCGCTCTGGGATGTCTCGATCCCCACCTACGCCGCGGACGAGTGCCCGCAGTGCGCCCAGGGGACACCGCTCGTGAAACCCGGCACCACCCCCACTCCCGTCCGCGCCGGCTAGACCGGCCATCGATCGCCGCTACGCGGGTCGGCTGATCGCGCGCCCCGGCGTTCAGCTCGTCCTCACGAGCGCCACGGTCCTGTACGCGGAGCTCCTCCTGCTGCGCTGGATCCCGGCGAACGTCATCTACATCGGCTTCTTCTCCAACTACATCCTGATGGCGAGCTTCCTCGGCATCGGGCTCGGCATCATGCTCGGCCGCGCGCTCCATCCGAAGATGTCGCCGTTCCCGGCGCTGCTCGCCGTCGTCGTCGGCGTCATCCTCGTCGCGAAGCTCGAGCTCCAGTTCAAAGCCGGCAACGAGATCTTCTTCGGTCTCGCCGAAAGCCACGCCGCCGATACGAACTTCATCGTGCTGCCGCTCGTGTTCGTCCTCGTGGTCCTCGTGCTCATGGCCCTCGCACTGCCACTCGGGGCATTGCTGACGTCGCAGCCGCCGCTCCGCGCGTATGCGCTGGACATCGCCGGTTCGATCCTGGGCATCGCCGCGTTCAGCGCGCTCGCGGCCCTCAGCTTGCCGCCGCCAGTGTGGTTCGGCGTGCTGGCCCTCCTCGTCGTCGCGCTCGAGCTGCGGCGTCCACGGCGCTGGCCGGCCGTCCTCAACCTGGCGATCATGCTCGGGATCGTCCTCGCCGCGGCCACGTACGTCCATCCCGGTGAGGTGTGGTCGCCGTACTACCGGATCTATCTGCAGCAGAGCGCGGGATCGGACACGTCGATCTTCGTGAACGGGATCCCGCACCAGGCGATGCATCCGGTCAGCCTGGACGGGCCGCAGCCGGACGTCTTCTACGACCAGGTCTACGAACGGTTCCCGACCCGCGTGTTCACGCACGCGCTCGTCGTCGGTGCCGGCAGCGGCACCGACGTCGCGTACGCGCTCGCGCATCACGTCGCCCTCATCGATGCAGTCGAGATCGATCCCAAGATCCTCGAGATCGGCATGCAGCTGCACCCCGACCGGCCGTACGACGACCCACGCGTGCGCCCCCACATCAACGACGGCCGCGCGTTCCTACGCTCCGACGACGGCCGGTATGACCTCATCATCTTCGCGCTCCCGGATTCGCTCACGCTGGTCAGCACGACCGCCAACCTGCGGCTCGAGTCGTACCTGTTCACCGAGGAGGCGTTCGCGAGCGCGCGCGACCATCTGACGCCCGACGGCGTGTTCGTCCTCTACAACTACTACCGGGAGCCATGGCTGTTGGACAAGATCTCCGGCATGCTCACCGACGTCTTCGGCGCGCCACCGGAGGTCACTGAGTTCAGGGTCGGACTCGGGTCGGCCGCGGTGTTGATGGCCGGACCGGCGACGAGCGGAGCCGGAGGCGCGCAGCGCACGGCCGCCACCGCCGCCGTCCCGGCTGTTCCGGCGCCCGCCACCGACGACTGGCCGTTCCTATACCTGCGGGAGCGGGGGATCGACCCCACCTACCTCGCCGCGCTCGGCTTCGTCCTGGCTGCCGCGGCGCTGGGCACGGTCCTCGTCGCCCGGCGGAGCCGGACGCCGATCGTGGCCTTCAGCCCGCACTTCTTCGCGCTCGGTGCCGCGTTCCTGCTCCTCGAGACCCGCAGCCTCGCGACGTTCGGCCTGCTCTTCGGGACGACGTGGCTCGTGAACGCGCTCGTCTTCGTCGCGATCCTGCTGAGCGTCCTCCTCGCGATCGCCGTGAACGCCCGCACGCACCCGCGGCGCGCGCCGCTCTATGCGGCGCTCGGGCTGGCGCTCGCCGTCGCATTCCTCCTCCCGCCATCCGCCCTGCTCATCGATCCCGCCTGGCTCCGGTACGGCCTGTCGGCCGTGGTCACGTTCGCGCCGGTGTTCTTCGCGAACCTCGTGTTCACGCGCTCCTTCCAGGACACCCGAAGCGCGGACATGGCGTTCGCGTCGAACCTCATCGGCGCGACGCTCGGAGGGGTGCTCGAATACGCCGCGCTCATCACGGGCTACCGGGGATTGCTGCTGGTCGTTGCCGGGCTCTACCTTGCCGCGCTCGTGCTCGGATCCCGCGTCCGCTTGCTCGGTGACCGGCCGGTCGACGACGGCACGCCGTCTGCAGCCATACTTGGCGCATGAAGGACTTCGTCAAGCTCGTCCGCACAGCGATCTGGCTGGCGTTCTTCGGCGCGATCTACCAGGAGCTCAAGAAGCCGCCGGAGGAGCGCACCTGGCACGGCAAGGTCGCCGGCGTCGTGCCCTATGACTTCCGGATCCCCGACCTTCAGCGCGTGAAAGACGCGTACTGGGCACCGGAGAGCGACGTGCTGTTCACCGAGAAGGTGATCGGCGTCGGGTGGTCGGTGAACCTACCCGTCGCTGCGCGGAAGCTTTCGTCGGTCGCTTCGCAGTACGCGGAGGCGATCCGGAGCCGGACCCAAGGCTGAGCTTTCGCGCGCGCCACTCGATGAACGCGGGCAGGTAGCGCTCGAGCGCATCGTCCGAGCCGGGCTCCAGCAGGTCGCGTCCCGCGAGCAGACGCTCGCGGGACAGCGAGCGGAGCGGGACCTTCGTGGAGATCTCGCCGGGCGTCGTCTCCCAGAAACCGTCCACGACCAGGCCCGCCGCGGCGCAGGCGTTGATGAGGTCCGAGATCCGGTGGCCGTACTCGAGTGTCGGCGCCTCCACCTTCACATCCTTGAATTCCCAGGTCGCGTCGTCGAACGGCACCGCGCCGTCCTCGAAGTAGCTCTGGCGGAAGCCCCAGCCCGTGCCGGTCCACATGCCGTACATCCGGAGCGTCACTGGATGCATCGTCGACCCGCGGTACACGCCGCCGGGTGCCAGCACGCGGCCGACCTCGGCGATGACCCGCGCGGCGTCCGGCACGAAGACGATCGAGTGGCTGTGCCATACGAGGTCGAACGAACCATCCGCGAACGCGGAGAGATCGCGCATGTCCCCCTGCAGCGAACGCACCTTCACGGCGCGCGAACGAGCGAGGTCCCGCACCGTCTTCAGCTGGCGCGCGCTGATGTCGAGCACCGTCGTCTCGGCGCCCAGCTCCGCGAACAGCACCGGGTGCCAGCCGCCCCCGCCGGCGAGCGCGAGCACGCGCTGCCCCTTGATCGGGAGGCCCGCGAGACGCTCGTTCGGATCGAGGAAGGCGCGCTTGCCGGCGGCCGACTTCGGTGGCGTTCCCTGCGGCCGGGTGTACGGGATGCCGGCGGCCGAGAGCTTGTCCCACATCCGCTGGTTGTGCGCGGCGACCGCGTCGAGGGCTACGCGTCGCTTCATCGGCGGTCGGTCAGGGTCGTCCCGCCGCGTCGAGGATCTCGCGCAGGCGGCGGAGCCGGATCGGGCGCTCCCGCGCGAACCGCCCGATGCCGGCGAGGAGGTGCGCCGGAGAGAGGTGCGCCTCGGCGATGACCTCGTCCACGGTGCCGCCGGTGCGCCAGCGATCGTCCCAGTCGGAGGTGAGCGAGTACTCGGCGACGATCGGGTGGTCGATCCAATCGCTCATCACCCGGCGGGCGCGATTCGAGATGACCATCGCGTCGAGCCGGTCGGCGGCGCTGGCGACCGAGCCCCGGTAGGCCTCGTCCTGGAGCGCGAAGAGCTGAGGGCTGATCGCCGCGACGATCTTCACGTTCAGGCCCGCCTCATCGAGCTTGGGGAGGATCTTCACGACGTTCGCGGTCGTGGAGCTGCCCTGCACGATCACGGTCCCCATCCGGGGCTGGCCGGCCCGATAGGCCCGCAGGACGTACGCGCCCCGCGCCGCCGCGAAGTGCGAGGGCATCCCGAGCGCGACGCGATCGGGGATTTCGACCGCCGGGCGGGTCAGATGGACGGCGACGATGGGCGCCGTCGCTCGGAGCGCGGCGCCGATGACCACCGGCACCTCGTTGTGCTCCCACGGGTGGACATCGATGACCGCGCCATCCGGGAAGAGCTGGGTCACGCCGGTCTCGAAGACCCCGAAGTGGGTCCGGGAGTCCTCCGCGGTCTCGGGGCCGGAGTGTCCGGCGATCCAGAGGACCTTCCCGACCTTGAGCTCGCAATCCTGCGCGAGCTGGCTGAACAGCCGCATCTCACCGTACTTCAGATAGGAGAACGAGCCGTACGTCGAGCAGGCGCCCCACAAGCCGTTGAACTCGGCGAACGGATCGTCGGCGAGATTCACCGACGCGATCGCGCAGGCGATGCCCGCATTCGTGAACTCGGTGATCTGCTGGGGGAGCAGGGTGCCGGTCGGGTTCGTGTCGCGCTGGTACCAGCCCCAGCCCTCGGTGCCTTCGAAGCCCTTCATGAAGCCGGCGATGTTCGTCGACTCGGCGAGGTCCGCGGACATCGCGATGAACAGCGGCCGGCCGTACTCGCGCCTCGCGTAGCTGTTGGCCCAGGAGCCCCACGTCGCGAGCGCCGCGCGGTTCGGCTTCTTCTCGCCCGGCTTCGCCCACATCGCGGCGGGGTACCGCTCGAAGTCGTAGATCCGCTCGTCGTCGAAGATGCCGGCGCCCTTCCCCCCGAGCCGGAACGTGGGGATCGTGTCGGGCACCGTCGCGGCGATCGCGCTGAGCCGATCGGTCAGGTAGTCGACCACGTCGGTCCGCGCGCGCAGGACCGAGGCGGCGACCGCGAGGTTGGCTCGCGCCTGCTCGGCGATCGCGGCGGCGTCCGTGGGCGCCGGCCCATCGACGCCGACGTACTCGACGCCGTACTTCGCCATGAACTCCTTCCGGAGCTGCCAGAACGGCTCGCTGTTCATCGCGTGCGGAGAGCCGTGCGACGCGAAGTCGTATTTCAGGTAGCCGCGGCCCTTGCGGGTCTTGAACCACCCGACCGTCGGGACGCGCTCCGGGTTCGGGCCGCGCGCGGCGTCGAGCACGACCCTGGTCACCTCGTCCCACTCGCTGCCGCGCTCGGTCCCGACGATCCGCCAGCGGTACGCGGCGAACCAGTCCGGCGGCCCGCCCGGTACGACGCTCGAGACCGCGTTCTCATCGATCCCGAAGTCATTCCAGTCGAGCAGGAAGACGAGATTCGAAAGCCCAAGACCCCAGGCCGAGTTCCGCGTCTCGTGCGAGGCTCCCGGAGTGAGGCCCCCTTCGCCCTCGACGGCAAAGACCTTCACCTCGTCGCAGCCCGCGATCTTCAACGCCACGGCCTCGCCCGCCGCGGGCGGCATGCCGTGCCCCGAGGGGCCCGTGTTCCATTTGAGGAAGAGCGTCTTGCCGCCCATCTCGGCGTGCCCCGGCAGACCACCGTTGCGGCGGAGGACGAGCAGATCCTCCCAGGTCAGCGCGAAGCGGCCGTCGTGCGGGAAGGCGAAACGTGGATCGCCGGTCCGTTCGTGCCGCAGGCGCATCGCCTCGTTCAGCGCCGCGAGCGTGGCATAGATGAGCGGCACCGTGTGGCCGGCGGAGAGGACGAACCGGTCGGCGAACGGCCGCCACGGCCGAAGGACGTCCCACCGCATCGCTCCGGAGAGCATGAGCGCGAGGAGAAGGTGCACCTTGGAGCGCGACCCGCCGGGGTGTCCGCTCTGGCGGTAGTTCAGCGAGAGGTCGATGAACTCGTCGACGATGTCCTTCGTCGTCTCCCACATCGGGAACGCCTGGGTCGCCTCGGCCAGCCTGCGCTCGGCAACGGGATCGATCGTGCGAGCCATCGCGGTTTTTGTAGCACCATTGGGCGGTGAGCGACGCCCCCGCGCGGACCGTGCAGCTCGAGAGCGAGTCCGAGCGCCTCCAGGCGGATCTGTACGGTGCTCTGCCCGCGCCGCGCGCCGCGATCCTCTGTCACGGGCAGAGCTGGGACGCGAGCGGCTGGCGGGACATCGCGCCTCGCTTCGCTGCCCGCGGGATCCCCGCGCTCGCGCTGAACTTCCGCGGGTACGACGGATCCACCGGCACGACGACGCCGACCTCGACGGTCGCGGACCTCAAAGCCGCGAAGACCTGGTTGCGGAAGGCTGGCGCCGCGGAGATCGCGCTTGTCGGTGCGTCGATGGGCGGCCACGCCGTGCTCGCGTCGTCGTTCGAGCGCGACATCGAGTGCGTGGTGAGCGTGTCGGCGCCGGTGCAGGCCGTGGACGACGCGCTCTCACGGAAGGTCAGCGGACGCAAGCTATTCATTTGCGCGAACGAGGACAGCATGGGTGCCGCGCCACACGTTCTCCGGACCTTCGACATCTGCGACTCGCCGAAGACCCTCCTCATGTTCGGCGCGACGGAGCATTCCATCGGGATGTTCCATGCGCCGTATGGCTCCGAGGTCGTCGCCGCGCTGCTCGACTTCGTCGCGGGGCGCCGCTGATGCCGGCGCGCGTCAACCCCGACGTCCCGGGCGAACCGAAGCTGCTGCGGGCGGTGGGCAAGCGCATCCGCGCGCTCCGCGAGAAGAAGGGGTTGACGATGGCGGAGCTCGGCCAGAGCGCGCGCGGCGTCGTGTACTTCCAGCGTCAGTACGTGTGGAAGATGGAGACCGGCCGCGTCGCGCCGTCGCTCGCCGCCCTCTCGCATTTCGCGAAACGGCTCGACGTGACGATCGCCGAGCTGCTGAAGGGGATCCGCTGACCACCCGACCTGCGGTGGGTCAGGTCATCATCCTGAACGGCGCGCCCCGGGCCGGGAAGTCGAGCATCGTGACCGCGATCCAGGAGACGTTCGATGGGGTCTGGATGAATCTGGGCGTGGACGTCTTCGCCCGCCATGTCACTCCCGAGCGCTACCGCCCGGGCATGGGCCTGCGGCCCGGTCATGACCGCCCGGACCTCGAGCCGCTCGTCCCGCTGCTCTACGCCGCGCTGTATGGCTCGATCGCGGCGCACAGCCTCGAGGGATTGAACGTGGTCGCCGATGTCGGCCATCACGATCGGCAGACCCTCGCCGAATCCGCGCGGCTTCTCGAAGGTCTGCCGGTGCTGTTCGTCGGAGTGCGCTGCCCGATCGAGGTGATCATGCAGCGGCGGAACGCGGGTCAGTCAGGCCGAGCGGGTCAGTACGCGACCGGTACGGCCGAGGAACCCGTTCCGTCAGCGGTCCAGCGGTGGCAGACCGAGGTGCACAGCGTCGGCCCGTATGACCTTGATGTGGACACATCGGTGCTCGACCCGCTGGGCTGCGCCGCGGCGATCCGGCGTCGGCTCCTCGATGGGCCGCCGCCCGTGGCGTTCGAGCGAATGGCGCGCGGCTAGGCCCGAGCGCCCCACTCGCTCGTCCGCAGCCAGTCCTCGAGCTCCGCGAGCGGCATCGCGCGTCCCATGTGATGGCCCTGCGCGAGATCGCACCCGAGCGCGCGTAGCCGGTCGAGCGTCGCCTGGTCCTCGGCGCCCTCCGCGATCGCGCGCAGGCCGAGGTTGTGCGCGAGCTCGATGGTCGACCGCACGATGGCCTCGTCGCTCGAGTTCGTCAGCATGGTGAGCACGAACGAACGGTCGACCTTGATGTCGTCGACAGGCAACCGCTGCAGGTACGCGAGCGACGAATATCCCGTCCCGAAATCGTCGATGGAGAGGCGGATGCCCATCCGCTGCAGCTCGTTGAGGACGCCGAGGGTGTGCTCCGCATCGGCCATCATCGCCGTCTCGGTGATCTCGATCTTCAGTCGCGAAAGGTCCGCGTCGGTCCGCTCGGCGAGCTCCGCGATGTTCGCGACCAGGTCCGGGCCGCGGAGATTCCGCATCGAGAGGTTCACCGACACGGTCGGCACCGCGGCGCCGTTCGCGCCGCTGATCACGCGCATCGCCTCCTGCAGCGTCCAGAGCCCGATCTGCCGGATGAACCCGTTCTCCTCGGCCAGCGGGATGAACAGGCTGGGGGGGATGAGCCCGCGTGTGGCGTGCTGCCAGCGGCAGAGCGCCTCGACGCCGACACAGTGGCCCGTCGCGAGGTCGACGATCGGCTGGTAGTGGAGACGCAGCTCGCCGCGCTCGACCGAGTGTCGGAGATCACCGGCCAGGCCGATCGCGCTCGCGCTGTGCAAGTCCTTGTCCTGCTCGTACACCTGCATGCCCGAGCCGGCGCGCTTGGCGGCGTACATCGCGACGTCGGCCCGGCGCATGAGCGTCTGGACGTCCTCGCCGTGCTCCGGACAGAGGACGATGCCGATGCTCGCCTCGATGAACGCGCTCTCGCCCTCGACCATAAATGGGTCCTGCAACGACGCGAGCGCACGCTGCGCCACCATGATCGCCTCTTCGCGATCGGCGGCGAGCGGAATGAGGACCGCGAACTCATCGCCGCCGAGACGCGCGACCGTGTCGGATTGGCGGACCGCGTTGACGAACCGGTCGCCGACGTCGCGCAGGATGACGTCACCGGCCTGGTGGCCGAATGTGTCATTGAGCTCTTTGAACCGATCGAGGTCGATGAACAGGAGTGCCACCTGCGTGTTCCGGCGCTGCGCGGCGAGGATCGCCTGGCGCAGGCGGTCGCGGAGCAGCGTCCGGTTCGGGAGGTCGGTCACCATGTCGTGGAGCGCCTGGTGCTCGAGCGCCTCCTCGACGCGCTTGCGCTCGGTGATCTCACGATGTGCGATGACGACGCCGCCATCCGCTGAGCGGAGCGGCTGGACCGACAGCTGGTACCAGCGGCGGCCGTCCCGCTCGAGCGGGAACTCGAACCCGAAGCTCGGCCGCGTGTGGTCGAGGACGGCGCCGATGCCCGCAGCGGCCTCGCGGCTGTCTTCCGTATCGCCCGAGCGCAGGAACGCGAGGTAGTCATCGCCGATCGTCGCGTCCTTCATGTCGGCTTCACCGGAGCGAACGTTGCTCAGCCAGTGTTCGTTCGCGTCCACGATGACGCCGGCTCGATCGAGCACCGCGAGGTCGGTGTCGACCGAATCGAAGATCGTCCGCACGAAGGCTTCCTTGCGCGCGCGCTCGACCTCGGCCTTCGCGCGCTCCGTCACATCGAGCGCGAGGCCGACGACCTCGGTCACGGTCCCGTCGGCCGAGTACACCGGCTGGTGACGTATGTCGGTGACGTGGTCACCGGACCGGACCCGACCGTGGACTTCCTCGCCGCGCAACGCGCGGACGATGCGGTTGAGACCGTCGGGGTTCTGCTTGTTGAGGTCGAAGACCGAATCGCCGACCACCGGCGGCGCCAGAGTGCGGCCCGGGATGCGGCGCCCGGTGGTGAGCGTGACCCGGCCGGTCGCGTCATAGACCATGAGCTCGAGCGGAAGGTGATCGACGACCGTCCGCAGGCGGGCTTCATTCGCTCGGACCCGCTGGATCGCCCCGAGCCGCTCGATCGCCTCGCCGAGGATGTTGGCGACCGCGCGCATGAAGACCACATCGTCCGTCGCGAACTCCGTCGCGCGGCTCATGGCCGCGAGGACGCCGAACGGCCGGTCGTGCCCGGGGATGATGACCGTGGCGGTCGATCGGAACCCGGCTTCGCTGATCGGTCCGTAGACCGCGAAGCGCTTCTCGGCGGGGAGATCGTTGGAGATCACGTCGGCCCCGTGGGCGATCGTGTAGCCGGCTTGCGAATCGGTCGCGTCGTCCGGGATCCATTCGGGTGCGGACCCAGGGGTCAACCGCGTGCCGGCGCGCACCGCGAGGCGGCGCTCCGCGGGACTGTGCTGGATGATCCGCCAGGCCTCGGCGCCGAGCAGGCCGTTCACCGTCCGGACCGTCTCGCCGAAGAGCGCCTCGAGATCGTTCGCGGCGAGCGCCAGCCGCCCCAGCTCCGCGACCGCCGCCTGTTGACGGACGCGAAGACCGAGCCGCTCCTCCGCGCGCATCCGCTCGGTCACATCGAAGAAGCTCGTCACGATGTACTCGATCGCGCCGGTGGCGTCGGGTACGGGCACCGAGTCGACCCGGAGCCAGAGCTCCACTCCATCGGCGCGCACCACGCGCGTTCGCACGTCTCGGATCGCGCGGTTCTCCTTGCGTGCGACATGCGATGCGAGCCGCGTCGGGGTCACCTCGCTGCCGTCCTCGGCGTAGCGGCGCACGCCGCCCGCGTGCTCCGTTCCGACGAGCCGGTCGGCCGGCAGGCCGAACATCCGTGCCGCCTGCTCGTTGGCGAAGATGATCGTGCCGCTCGCGTCTCGGACCAGGAGGCCGCAGCCGACCGCCTCGTACACGTCGCGGAGGCGATCCTCCGACGCGCGCATCGAGGCTCGCAGGATCGACGCGGCACGCTCCCCCTTGGCCATTGGGATTGAACAGTGGCGGGCGGACCCCCGAACGGCGTCACCCGCGCGGGGGTCACCCCTAAGCTCGAAGTACTAGTACCGGTGACCCGAGACCGGATCGCCACAATGCGGGTTCGGCCGCGGCATGCTCTGTGACGCATCGATCGCGCGCACGTGTCTCTTCGAGGCGCGACTCGAGACCGATCTCTGGAGGTCTTTGAAATGAGCGTCGGGCCGACGAAGCAATGGAGCGCCGTCCTTCCGTTGGCGATGTCGCTCGCGGCCCTGGCGTTGGTGCTCGGTCACGTCGCGGTATCCGGGGGTGTCCGAGAGACCGATGAGGGGACCGCTGCCCATCTCTGGCAGCTGCTCATGGCTGCGCAGCTGCCGGTCGTGGCGTTCTTTGCGATCACCTGGCTGCCGCGAGCTCCAAGACCGGCGCTGCAGGTATTGGCACTGCAGGCCGTCGCCGTGCTCGCGAATCTTGCTGCGGTCCGCTTCTTCGACCTCTAGACGCTCGTCTTCGTGGCCTCGGCGGGAGATCGCCTGGCTATCCTGAAGACGAAGAAATCCGATCGTCCGAGAAGTGAGCGCCGGGGGGCTAGCTCAGCGGTAGAGCAGGGGACTTTTAATCCCTTGGTCGAGGGTTCGAATCCCTCGCCCCTCACCGGCCTGGCTGTGGGCGCTCCCCAGGTGGACCGAACACGTAGCGGTACGACAGTCCAGCAAGCGCGGCGCCGATGAGCGGTCCGATCCAGTAGACGTACCAGTTGTCGAGGTAGCCGCTCACGACGGCCGGCCCGAACCATCGCGCCGGGTTCATCGCGGCGCCGGTGAGCGGCCCGCCGACGAGGATGTCGGCCGTGACGATGAGGCCGATCCCGAAGCCCGCGATGCGCGGCGTGTTCGGCGACACGGCTGTGCCGAATACGGTCCAGACCAGGAACAGCGTGAGGACGGCCTCGACGACGATCGCGAGCGCGGGCGACACGGCGGAGTTCAGCGTCGGCGTTCCAAGGTGCGTCGCGGTCGCGGCGGCGAGGAACGGTTGGAAGAAGAGCTCGAGCACGAGCCCCGCGAGCAGCGCGCCGATGAGCTGCGCCACCCAGTAGGTGGGAACGCGTGGCCAGGGGTGTTTGCGCGCGACCGCAAGACCGAACGTGACCGCGGGATTGAAATGCCCGCCCGAGATCGTGCCGAACGCGGACACGGCGATCGCGAGCGCGAGACCGTGAGCGAACGCCACCGCGACGAGACCCGTGCCGGGGGCCGCCGAGATCTGGGCTGCCACGATCGACCCCGCGCCGATCACGAAGAACATGAAGGTGCCGGCGATCTCAGCGAGCAGCGCGCGGATGTGCTCAGTCAACGTTCTCTCCCTCCGGGTTCGCCAAATGCTAGCGTTCGGAGCCGTGAGCGACTTAAAGCCGGTCGAGGCCAACAAGGCCCGGATCCTCTCCATCAAGGTCGCGCCGGCGGGCACCAGCCTCGACGACGCGAACCTCGAGTGGGT
>DATCOD010000016.1:0-2202 GCA_036564905.1 Candidatus Limnocylindria bacterium | reverse complement strand
TTGATATAGGCGACGTCGCCGTCGCGCAGGCTGATGTGTCCGTGCATGTCGAACAGGCCCGCGGCGGCCATGACCCGGCAGGCGAGCGCGACGAGCGCGCGGCTGGCGGCCTCGCTCACATCGGGTAGCGCTCCTCTTCCGGGCTCGTGTCGTGACCGATGTGCGCGTAGCGCCGGCGGAACCGGAGCAGCGCGTCGATCTTCGCTTCATCGACCTGGTGCGCCACGACCTCGCCGGTGAACAGGATGTGGTCACCGGTCTCGCGGGAGTCGCGCACCTTGCACCAGAGCACCGCGATGCTCCCCGCGACGCCGGGCGCGCCGCCGGCGTCGGGCGGTGCCTCGACCGGCCGGACCTTCAGTGTGGCGAACTTGTCCGGCCCCTCGGCGGGACGGCCGGCGCGCTCGGCGATGTCCTGCTGTGACGCGTGCAGCATCGAGACGCTGAATGCGCCGCTCTTCTGGATCAGCCGGCAGGTGCGGCTTCCGGGATGCCAGGCGATGGCGACCATCGGCGGGTCGAGGGACACGTACATCGCGGTACCGGTGCCACAGGCGCGCTCCGCGCCGTCCGCGGCGCCGATGATCGTGACCGCATGGGGGATCCGGGACAGCGCCTCGCGCGCGACCGCGTACCGATCGCCGCCATTTTTGGGCATCGCCGGGAGGCTAGCAGGAATGGTCGAATGGTCTGATAATTCGCGCGTCGCGCTCGCGGGTCGCGCCCGGTGGGCGTCGCAGGAGGTGGCACATGCGCTCGGGCTTCGCTCTTCGCTTCTCAGCCATCGCGATCAGCATGGCCGTCGTCGTCGGGTGCGGAGGCGCCGGATCGCCCGCGGCCGTGTCGAGCCCGACCCCCGCGGCCGCCAAGACGAGCGCCGCGCCGACGCCGACCCCGGCGCCGATCAAGGTCAAGGCCGCGTACGGGAACGTGACCCCGGCGAACCTCGCGCCGTTCTACGCGAAGGAGAAGGGCATCTTTCTCCAGAACGGTCTCGATGTCGATCTCACGCTCATCGACGGCGGCGGCAAGGCCATGGCCGCGCTCCTTGGGAACTCGGTGGACATCGCGCAGCTCGGCGGTACCGAGACCATGAGCGCGTTCGTCGGCGGAGGCGACGTGGAAGCCGTCACGCTGTTCGTCCCCGTGTCACCCTGGGTGCTCATGGCGCCCGCGAGCTACAGCGGTCCGAACGATCTCAAGGGCAAGACCGTGGGCGTCGCGTCCAAGGGCGGCTCGTCGGAGATCGCCGCGGACCAGGCCATCGCCAAGCTCGGCCTGACGCTCTCGGATGTCTCGGTCCTCTCGACCGGCTCGACGGCGAATCTCACGGCAGCGATGCTCGCGAACCAGGTGTACGCGGGACCCGGCCATCCGCCGGACACCGCCAAGCTGTTCGCGGCGGGCTTCAAGGTGATCATGGACCTGGCCGCACAGAAGGTCCCGGCGGTCGAGAACTGCACGATCATCACGAAGAAGTTCGCGACCGAGCACAAGGACATCGTGCAGAAGTACGTCGACTCGCTCATCCAAGCGATCGTGGCGATGAAGAAGGACAAGGCCGGGACGCTCCCGGTGATGCAGAAGCTCCTGAACGTCACCGACCAGGCGGCGCTCTCGCAGACGTATGACTACTACGTCACGCAGATCTTCCCGACCTACCCGGAGGTCACCCCACCCGCGTGGATCTACAACCGCGATGAGTTCGCGAATACGAACGCCAAGGTGAAGGATCTTGACGTGACCAAGGTCATCGACAACTCGTTCGTGAAGGACGCACAGACCAGGAAGGTCGGCGGCAGCTAACGATCCTGTAGCGCGCGCCACACTCTCTCGGCGGTGATCGGGAGGGTGTGGACGCGCGCCCCACTCGCGTCCTGCACCGCGTTGGCCACCGCCGCCGGCACGCCCGGGTTCACGAGCTCGCCGGACGAACGAGCGCCGTACGGGCCGACGCCGTGATGGTCGCTCAGGTGGATGATCCGCAGGGGCGGCACGTCCGCGATCGTGAGGAGCTTGTAGTCACCGAGATTGGTCGCGCGCACGCGACCGTCTTCG
The DNA here is from genome assembly GCA_036564905.1 of Candidatus Limnocylindria bacterium. Classification (GTDB taxonomy): domain Bacteria; phylum Chloroflexota; class Limnocylindria; order P2-11E; family P2-11E; genus UBA4735. The sequence continues at coordinate 144 of DATCOD010000016.1, read as the reverse complement.
AGCGCCAGATCCTCGGTCAGCGCCATGCCGAGCCCGTAGACGAATCCACCTTCGAGCTGGCCGCGCAGGCCGACCGGATTGATGATCTGGCCGACGTCCACGGCGACGACCGCGGACAGCACTCGCACGCTCCCGGTCTCGCGG
>DATCOD010000015.1:0-2532 GCA_036564905.1 Candidatus Limnocylindria bacterium | reverse complement strand
CGTATGACTACTACGTCACGCAGATCTTCCCGACCTACCCGGAGGTCACCCCACCCGCGTGGATCTATAGCCGCGATGAGTTCGCGAATACGAACGCCAAGGTGAAGGATCTTGACGTGACCAAGGTCATCGACGACTCGTTCGTGAAGGACGCGCAGACCCGGAAGGTGGGCGGCAGCTAACGATCCTGTAGCGCGGTCCACACCCTCTCGGCGGTGATCGGGAGGGTGTGGACGCGCGCCCCGCTCGCGTCATGCACCGCGTTCGCCACCGCCGCGGGCACGCCCGGGTTCACGAGCTCGCCGGACGAACGAGCGCCGTACGGGCCGACGCCGTGATGGTCGCTCAGGTGGATGATCCGCAGGGGCGGCACGTCCGCGATCGTGAGGAGCTTGTAGTCACCGAGGTTGGCCGCGCGCACGCGGCCGTCCTCGAGCGCCAGATCCTCGGTCAGCGCCATGCCGAGGCCGTACACGAATCCACCTTCGACCTGGCCGCGAAGGCCGACGGGATTGATGATCTGGCCGATGTCCACGGCCACGACCGCCGACAGCACTCGCACGCTCCCGGTCTCGCTGTCCACGGCGACCTCGATGGCGTGCGCGCAGGCGCCGTGATCCGCCGCGGTGGCGTCGTATTTCGTCGAGACCTCGATCGCCTGGCCCGGGCCGAGCGCCGCGGCCGCCTCGGCGACGGTCTTCCCGCCGAGCTTCTCCCGCAGCGCCTGCGCTGCCGCGAGCGCGGCACCGCCGTGGACCGGCGTGACCCGGCTGCCGCCGATGCCCGGATCCTTCGGGCTGTCGGTCGAGAGGCGACGCACGACGACGGACGACGACGGGACCCCGAGCGTCGCCGCGACGATCCGGCCGATGAGCGTGTGCTGGCCGCCGCCCTGCTCCCCCACGCCGGTCGTCGCTTCGATCGTTCCGTCCGCCTGGAGACGCAGCGAGATCGTCGTCGAGCCGGTGCCGACGTGCCGGACGCCGAGCGCGAACCCGACGCCTCGACCGGCCTCGCGCGGGCGCTCGGCACCGATCTCGGCGGCCGCTCGGTCGAGCAACGCGCGGAGATCGGGCCCGTGCCACGGCTGGCCGCTCGTGGTCGGATCGCCGGCGCGCGCCACATTGCGGCGGCGTAGCTCGAGCGGCGCGATGCCGAGCTCACGCGCGATCAGATCGAGATGCGACTCCGACGCGAACACGTTCTGCGGCTGTCCGGGCGCGCGCATGTGGCCGCCGGGCACCTGATTCGTGTACACGGTCGCGGCCTCGTGGCGCGACGCCGGCACCCGGTAGCCCTCGAGCGTCTGCACGCCGCCCTCGACCATCAGCCGGGGCGTCGGCTTCGCGGCGGCGTAGGCCCCGCCGTCGAACACGGCCTGCGATTCGTGCGCGACGATGCGGCCGTCGGGGTCGACACCGGTGCGCAGCCGGATGCGGGAGGCGTGGCGCGGATTCGTCGTGGCGAGCTCGTCGGCGTACCGGGTGACCGCGCGGACCGGCCTGCCGGTCGCCTTCGCGAGGAAGTAGAGGACGTACTCGTCGGTCGAGAGGCCCTTGCCGCCGAAGTCGCCGCCGATGATGCCGTTGTCGACGACGATCGCGTCCGCGGCGAGGCCGAGCCCGGCGGCCATCTGATCGCGCAGCGTGAACGGCGCCTTGTTGGTGGACACGACGTGCACCCGCTCGCGCTCGAGCCAGACGACCGCGACGTGCGGCTCGAGCGCGGCCTGATGGACGCGCGGCGTCGTGAACTCGTGCTCGAAGACGCGGGCCGCGCCCGCGAAGGCGGCATCGACGTCGCCGTGCGACTCGCTGACGTGGCCCTGATGGTTCGGATGCGGTCCGACCGGGCGCGCGCCGCGGCCCTCGAGGAAGCGATAGGTCGCGCCGTCCGGATGCAGGATCGGCGCGTCGGCGCGCAGCGCCGCGTCCAGATCCAGCACCGCGGGGAGCTCCTCGTAGTCGACGTCGATGAGGCGCACCGCCTCCTCGGCGATGTCGCGCGTGTCCGCCGCGACGGCCGCCACCCGGTCGCCGACGAACAGCACGCGGTCCCAGCAGAGGACCGGCCAGTCCTGCAGCCGCCGGCCGAGTCGCGCGGGCCGCACGTCCGCGCCGGTGATCACGGCCCGCACGCCCGCGAGCGCGCGCGCGCGCGACGTGTCGACGGACCGGATCCGCGCGTGCGGGTACGGGCTGCGGACGAACGCGGCCTGGAGCGCGCCGGGGAACACGAAGTCGGCGCTGTACTTCGCGGCCCCGGTGGTCTTCGCGTCCCCGTCGGTGCGGCGCTCGGGCGTCGCGAAGAGCTCGGGGCCGTTCATCCCGCGGCCACCGTGCGCCGCAGGCAATCGGCGAACGCGGCGAGCATCTTGTCCGCCTGGCGCGCGATGAGCGGCTGACCGAGCTCGCCGATCCGCCCGAGGATCGCGACGTCGCTCGAGACCCGAAGCTGCGTCGGCGCGTCCCCGGTGACGGCGAGATCGACGAACGCCCGGACCCCGCCGCCGATCCGCCGGTCGGCGGCATC
>DATCOD010000014.1:0-1642 GCA_036564905.1 Candidatus Limnocylindria bacterium | reverse complement strand
AGCGTGAGCTGCCCGTTAGGGCGGAGCGTGATCAGGCGAGGGTTCGGCATGGGGACAGATTGCCGGAGCCACCGTGGTTTATCAAATTCGCAATAGCCCGATGCAATGCCGGTGGGGCAAGTCTCGTTCGATATCAGCGGTACGTCCTCCCGCCCTTTCTACCGTCTGGTTCGCGATGACCACCCGCCGATCGCCGACTTCCAGTCGCCGGCGGAAGCAGGTCGCCACTACGACGACTCGGCCGTGCAGCAGAGAGCCGAGGAGGTCTCCGTGTGGGACAGCCTGGCGGCCGCGACACGCCTCGCGGCAAAGAAACCGACGCTGCGGTACGTGGCCGTTCTCGAGATCCCGAAACACGTCGAGTTGCGCCCGGGCAAACGCGGGCACTGGGGCGTCCCGAAGGGCACGGGAGCGGAGCAGATCAAAGGCTGGGTCGTCGAAGTCCTGCGGCTACCATGAGCGGAGAGTGACATGAATACCGGCTTCGAGATCTGGGACAGCAAGACCCGCAACGTCCTCCAGTTCGATCATCTGGACGAGGCGATCGTCGCATTGCGCGGTCTCGTGCGGCGCGATGGCGACGGCGCGCTCGCGGGCTTGTCGCTCGAGGCAGTGAGCGCCGATGGAAGCCAACGGATGGTATTGGCCGAGGATTCCAGCCTGCTCGACCTCATGACCGCGACCGCCACCTCCGTGCGGTAACCGCCCCGGCGGTCGTGGCTGGCGATGTGTGCGCACGATGCGTCCGTCCCCTGATACTCCGCGGATGCGGATCGCGGACGCGTTCGGGCAGGGCCGGCCGCCGGTCATCTCGTTCGAGTTCTTCCCGCCGAAGACGCCTGAGGCCGAGGGCCGGCTGTTCGACACGGTGGCCAAGCTCGCGCCCCTGCGGCCGACGTTCGTGTCGGTCACGTACGGCGCCGGCGGCACGACGCGCCAGCTCACCCGGGACATCGTCGTCCGGATCAAGCGCGAGATCGGCATCGAGGCGATGGCCCACCTCACCTGCGTCGGCCACACCGCGGCGGAGCTCGCCGAGATCCTCGACGACCTGGTCGCCGCTGGGATCGAGAACGTGTTGGCGCTCCGCGGCGATCCGCCGAGAGGCCAGCCCGCGTTCGCCGTGACGCCGGGCGGGTTCGCCCATGGCGCCGAGCTCGCGGCGTTCATCAACGGCCGCTGGGACGTATGCATCGTGGGCGCCGGGTATCCGGAGAAGCATCTCGAGGCGCCCGATCCGGCAACGGACCTGCGGTACCTCAAGGAAAAGGTCGCGGCCGGCGCGCAGGTGCTCATCACCCAGCTGTTCTTCGAGCCGGCGACGTACTTCGCGTTCGTCGAGCGGGCCCGCGCCGCGGGGATCGACGTGCCGATCGTGCCCGGGATCATGCCGGTCACGAACGTGTCGCAGCTCGAACGGTTCACGAGCATGTGCGGCGCGACGATCCCCGCCTCGCTGCGCGACCTGCTCGCCGGGGTGCGCGACGATGAGGCCGCGGTCACGGCGATCGGGATCGAGTGGGCCCGCGACCAGTGCCGGGCGCTCCTCGAGGGCGGCGCGCCCGGCCTGCACTTCTACACGCTCAACCGGTCCCATTCGACGCAGGAGATCCTGGGGCTGCTGCGTGACGAGGGACGCGTG
>DATCOD010000013.1:0-5919 GCA_036564905.1 Candidatus Limnocylindria bacterium | reverse complement strand
CTGACGCCGACAACATGTACTTCATCCACCCTGATGAGTGCATCGACTGCGGTGCCTGCGAGTCGGTCTGTCCGGTGAGCGCGATCTTCCCCGAGGACGCGGTACCCGACAAGTGGAAGAACTACATCGAGATCAACAAGGTCTACTTCAACAAGTAGTCGGTACTCACGTTTCGTTATCGAGATCGGCGGCCAGATGGCCGCCGATCTGCCTGTTCGCCGCCTTGAGCCGTCTCGCACGCGCCTGTTCCCGCGCGCACGCGAGGCATTGCTTGTTGGCCCGTCGCTGGATGCCGACTCCACGACCGACGTACCGACGTACCCGCGCCGATGCGTATTCGTGTCCGTGAATGCACTGGGTCTTGTGAGATCCCCACTCGAGCCGTCCACGTTGGCGCGTCGGCTGGGCATCGATGACCGCGATCGCGGCGTAGGCCTGGCGCCGCTTGACCACGCCGAGCCACGGCAGCAGCACGTGCAGCATGCGACGGACCTCATCGACGGTGTGGATGCGCCATCGATAGACGGGCGCGTTGGCCCCCTCTTGCTCGTATGGGCCGTTCACCCGACCCAGTGCGACGTAAGCGGCGAACCGAAGAAGCACCTGCGGGACGACCGAGCCGCCCTGGGTCACCGATGCCTCGATCGCTTTGTAGCCCGAGCCTGATTTTCGGTCGCTCAATGACGTCGAACCTTCGGCATCGAAGAGCCCGGCTGCCCACGCGCATGATTCCAGCGGCGTCGCGACGAACCCCAGTCCCGCGGCGCTCGTGAACTGTGCGCGTTTCGCCGCTGACAGCCATGGACCGATGAGGGTCCCGGCTCGCACGACATCAGCGCGGCTGCTCGCGACCCACGAATAGAGCGGTTGACGTCCCGCCTCGATCTTCGGTCCACGGATGCGACCCACGCCAACGGCGTCGCGAAACCGGACCAGCACCTCTGGCACACCGCTTTCGCTTCCCTGGTTGATCCGCGCCATCGGTCGACGCTTGCTCCGCCTGCCGAAGCGCACCAGCGCCACCCAGCCGTCCCCATCGAAGAACCCCGCGGCCCACGCGAGCTCGTGCTCGTCCAACCCTCACAAGAGAGCACGGCGCGGCGTGATTGTCGTGTCCTCCGTTCGGCTACGCGAGGGTGGCCGTTCGGCCACCGGTCGGGTCCCTAGTTTTCCCGCAGGGGGCGACGGGCCGGGAATCCGCCCTCGAGCGTGTGCCACCACGCGATGCGGTCGCCCTCGCCCAACCGCCAGCAGAGGTAGACCTCTTCCCCGCCCCGTTGCGTGCGGAAGTCGACGAGCCCGGTGTCCAGGTCCTTCACCTCGACGCCGAGCTCGGCCAGCTCCCGGAAGAGCGCCTCGATCTCGCGCGCGACCGGCGCGCTCGGCCGCGTGTCATACGTCGCTTTGCGGCGTTTCAGGTCCTCGAGCAGCGGCCGCACCCGTGGCAGCAGCGCCTCGGCTTCGGCGCGGGTGAACTGCGGCATATCCTCACTCTACGTCGCGAAAAAGGCGGAGGGACCGATGGCCACGTTCGTCCTGCTCACCAAGGTGACCCCGGCCGGAGTGAAGACGCTCCAGGCGAATCCACGCCGCATCAAGGAAGTGAACAAGGAGATCGAGGCGCAGGGCGCCCGGGTCGTCGCGCAATACGCGACCCTCGGTCGCTACGACTTCGTGAACGTCGTGGAAGCCAAGGATGCCGACGCGATGGCCCGCGTCTCGGTGAGCCTCGGCGCCCGCGGCACGCTGTCGATCGAGACGCTGAGCGCCATCCCGGTCGAGTCCTTCATCCGCGCGATCACCGCGAAGAAGAGCACCCGATAGCCGATCCAGACCAGCGGATCGAGCCACCGGCGTACCCGGACATCGTCCGGACGGCCGAGGACCGCGATCGCTTCGGCCGGCTGTACGACGACCTCGTCCGGGTGCTCGGCCTGCCACCCGCCGAGGCGCTGCTGAATGCCGCGACGCAGTTCGAGCTGGGCTTCGACGTTCGCGGTCCGTTCGAGAAGCGGAAGCGCCGTACGAAGATCAATATGCAGACCGCCCACGACCGCGGCGAGGAGGGCGCGGAGCCGCTGCCCTTCGATCTCGATCCGCCGGGCTGAACAGGTGCGCTACGCGACGCGGACGCTCGCGGCGGCGCTCGTCAGCACGGCCGCGACCGTTACCGTCGCGATCTTCTCCGCGTATCGCCTCGCGGATGCGCCGGTCCGCGGGCGGATCGGCGGACCGGACCCGATCGGGTCGATCGCGTCCGCAGCGGCGCTCCTGGTCGGCCTCGTCGCGTTCTACCGCCTGGGTCGCTCCATCGATGCCCCGACGCCGCGACCGGCGCTCCTCGCGGGGGCGATCGGCGGCGCGCTCGCGGGCGTCGCGAGCGGTGGCGCCCAGTCCGCCGCGCTCGCGGATTACCTGGGAGCGGTGCTGGCGGGCTACGCGGTACCGGCTGGGTTCCTCGCGATCGCCCTCGCTGCGTACGTGTTCATCGCGACCTGCGTCACCACGGTGGTCGCGGCAGCGCTGACGTACGCCGGCTGGCATCGCGCGCGTCGATCGGTCAGCTGACCGGATACGCCCCGATGAGCGCGCCCGCGGCCCGCGCGTGCGCCTCCGCCTCATCCCACGGCCGGTGCAGCAAGGTGGCGACGATGCTCGGCAGGCTGTCGGCGGTCACGAGCGTCCCGTCCACCGCGAACGCGGCGGCCCGCGCCTCAGGATGCGCGCGCAGGGCATCGAGATAACGCGCGAGGTCGTTCGGCGGGGTGCCGAACAGATCGAGCCCGTCCCGCAGCCGCACGATCGTGACGTCGTACGGCGTCATCGTGTGGTTCGAGACGCCATCGCCCGCCACGTACACGACCTCACCGGTCAGCAGCACCACCTTGCCGTTCGCCGCGAGCGCGTCCGCGTGCGCGAGGATCCGCGTCGCGACCGTCAGATCGGTCGCCGGCGCTTCCCTGATGAGCACGAGCGGTCGGAGCAGTTACGCCGCGACGGCGGCGAGCAGGTCTTCCGCGCCGCGCACGGCGGCACCGGCGGGGATCTCGTCGTCGCTCGGCGACGCGACCGCGGCGTCCCAGACGAGCTCGCGTCCGAGCCGCTCGGCCAGGCGCGTGGCGCACACGCGTGCGACGTCCGCGACCGCTGCGCGGACTCCGAGCCGGGCGAACGATCCGATCTCGTGGCTGAACCCGCACGGGATCATCCGCGCGAAGGCCGCGAGATCGGTGTCGACGTTGAGCGCGAAGCCGTGCCGCGTCACGCCGCGCGAGACGCGTACGCCGATCGCCGCGATCTTTGCCCGCCGTCGGTCCGGCAAGGTGACCCAGACGCCGGTCTTGCCTTCGATCGTCCGCGACGCGATGCCGAAGTCGGCGAGCGTCGCCCGCAGGGCGTCCTCGAGCGCGCGAACGTACGCGACGACGTCGGGTGCGCCGCCGAGCGACAGGATCGGATAGCCGACCAGCTGTCCCGGCCCGTGGTACGTGATGTCGCCGCCGCGGTCGACGCGATACGCCGACGCGCCCGCGGCGCGCAGCTCGCTCGGCGGTGCCGTGAGGTGGTCGAGCGTCCCGCGGCGGCCGATCGTGTACACCGGATCGTGCTCGAGCAGCAACAGCCGCTCCGGTCCGCCGCACGTCAGCCGCGTGGCGACCGCCTCCTGGAGCCGCCAGGCGTCCAGGTAGCCGATCCGGCCGAGCGTCGTCGCCCGCAGCTCAGCCGGCATTGGCCATCCCGACATGCCGCTCCGCGTGATACGAGCTCCGCACGAGCGGGCCGGACTCGACATGGCCCAACCCCATCGCCATCCCGACGTCGCGGAGCTCGGCGAACTCGGCCGGGGTCCAGTACCGCTCGATGGGCAGATGCTCCGGCGACGGCCGCAGGTACTGCCCGATCGTCAGTACGTCGGTCCCCTGCTCGGCGATCGCGCGCATCGTCGTCACCACCTCGGCGGTGGTCTCACCGAGCCCGACCATGATCCCGGTCTTGCAGACGAGCGTCGGCGCGCGCTCTTTGATGCGGCGCAGCACCTCGAGCGACCGTTCGAACCGGGCCTGCGGGCGGACCCGCCCGTAGAGCCGCGGCACGGTCTCGATGTTGTGGCTGATGACCTCCGGGCGGGCGGCAAGCACGATGTCGAGCGCCTCGAGGACTCCACGGAAGTCGGGGATGAGGACCTCGACGGACGTGCCGGGAGACTGCCGGCGGATCTCGCCGATCGTCTCGGCGAAGATGCGCGCGCCGCCGTCCTCGAGCTCATCGCGGTTCACGCTGGTGATGACCGCGTGCTTCACGCCCATCCGCGCGACGGCATCGCCGACCCGGGCCGGCTCGGCGAGGTCCAGCTCGGTCGGCCTACCGGTCTTCACGGCGCAGAATCCGCACGAGCGCGTGCAGGTGTCACCGAGGATCATGAACGTGGCGGTGCCGGCGCCCCAGCATTCGGCCATGTTCGGGCAGTGCGCCTCCTCACAGACCGTGTGGAGCGACTTGCTGCGCATCAGCCGGCGCAGCTCCTCGACCTGCGGCCCCATCGGCAGCCGGACCTTCAGCCACTCGGGCCGGGCGTGGTCGATCGGGACGCGCTCGTTCACTGCGCTCCGGCCGCGCGAGCGCGGCCGCTCCACGTCACCGGGCATCTCGAACGTGATCGGGACGAGCTCTGCCATTAGCTCAGCGCGACGTTCGCCGGATCGACACCCTGGATCCACGCTTTCACGTCCCGAAGGAATGCCGCCGCGGTCGCGCCGTCCATGACCCGGTGGTCGAAGGACATGACGACGTTCCCCATCGTGCGGATCCCGATGGTGTCGTCGTCGAGCGCGACGACGCGCTTGCCGATCGCTTCGGTCGTCATGATCGCCGCCTGGCCGGGATTCACGATCGGGTAGCTGAGGTACGTCCCGAGGGTCCCGCCGTTGTTCACGGTGAACGTGCCGCCGTCGAAGTCCGGCAGCGTGAGCTTCTTCGTCTTCGCGCGCGTCGCGAGATCACGCACCGCGCGCGCGATCCCGGTGATGGACAGCTCGTCGGCGTTCTTGATCACCGGCACCACGAGCCCTTCGTCGCCGAGGGAGATCGCGATGCCGAGGTTGATCGCCTTCACCTTGAGGATGCCCTGGTCGGTCCACTTCGCGTTCACCATCGGGTGCCGCCGGAGCGCGATCGTCACGGCCTTGATCGCGAACGGCAGGTAGGTGAGCTCGTAGCCCTCGCGGGCCCTGAACGACTCACGCACGGAGTCGCGGAACTTCGCGACGTGCGTCCAGTCGATCTCCATCATCGCCGCGGCGTGCGGGATCGTGGTCTTCGAGAGGACCATCGCGTTCGCGATCGCCTTGCGCATCTGGCTGAGGGCCATCGTCTCGTCGCCGGCGAGCGGCTGCGGCATCTCGGGCTGCGCGACGGTGGCCGGGCGCGCCGCCTGGCGCTGCTGCGGCTGCGCCTGCGCGACGTACTGCTCGAGGTCCTGGCGCGTGACGCGCCCGTTGAGACCGGTGCCCTGGACCCGATCGAGGTCGACGCCGTGCTCGGCTGCGAGCTTGCGCACGACCGGCGTCGCGCGAATGTCGCCGTTCGACGCCGGCGGGGCCGCGACGGCCTGAGGCGCGCGCGGTGCTTGGGGCGGCGGGGCGCTCTGCGACGGCGGCCGTTGAGGCGCCGGCGAGGACGACGTGGAGCGAGCCGGTGCGGGAGGCGCCGAGTTGGCCGCCGGAGCGGACGGCCCCGCCGCCCCTGACGCACCGCTCGGCATCGCCTCAGCCGCGGCCCCGTCGGCCGTCTCGAACGTCGCCAGCAGCGCGCCGATCGGCACCGTGTCGCCCTCCTTCACCTTGACGTCCTTCAACGTCCCGGCGATCGGCGACGGGATCTCGGTGTTCACCTTGTCGGTCTGGACCTCGACCAGCAGGT
>DATCOD010000012.1:0-18557 GCA_036564905.1 Candidatus Limnocylindria bacterium | reverse complement strand
GGTACGAGCAAGGAGGCCGTCGAGCTCGACGCCATGGCGATGCCGATGCGCTCGTCCGATCTCTGGCACCACGCACTCATGGATCTCGGCGCGACGATCTGCAAGCCCGCGCCAAGATGCGACGCCTGTCCCTTAAATGCGGATTGCCACTTCGCGCGCGGTCATGCTGGGCCGGCGGCGACTGCTCTGCGCGGCGCTGCCGGGGGTTCCCTCCGCAGAGGGGCCCGGCAGCGGGAAGCGAAGGGGACCGCCGCCGTCCGGCATCAGGACCACCCGCTACGGCCCGCCGCGTACAAGGACACCGACCGGCGCATCCGAGGGGCGATCGTGAAAGCACTGACGCGCGCCGACCTGACCATCCGCGCACTGCAGAAAGAGATCGGCGACGAGCGCGTCGGCCGGTTGACCGATGCGCTCGTCGCCGACGGGCTCGTCGAGCGGGCGGGAAGGCGGTACCGCCTCCCGCGCTAGTTGACCGTGATCTGCAGGTAGATGCCCTGGTCTTCCATCCAGGTGAGGCCGTCGATCACCGGGCGCAGCCGCAACGGGTACGAGCCCGGCCGCACGCCCTTCACCGAGAAGCTGAACGTCGCGGTCTGGCCGGGGAGCACGACCGCCTCGCTCTGCGCGGCCGGACGGTTCGAGAGCAGCCAGCCGTCCGCGATGCCCAGGCGAGTCAGCGTCTGGTCGTCGTTCACGATGCCTATGCGGGCCTCGGTCGCGGTGCCTTGGGTCCAGGCGGCGCTTCCGCTGTTCCGCACCTTGACCCAGACCTGCGCGGTGCCGCCGAACGGCATCGTGGGGTACGCGCTCTGGCTCACCCAGGCGGAGTGATAGGTCGGCTCGTTCCGGGCCACCGGTGCCGGTCCACCCATGAACTCGCGGTAGCTCACGAATACGTAGTTGCCCCGCCACAGGCTGCCGGCCGAGCTGAAGCCCGAGCCCCACCAGTGGTACTGCGTGAGGAAGTCGTTGGCCGAGACCAGCCCACGGAAGCCGGTGTACGGATCCTGGCCGTAGATGCCGGTGATCTCGCCCGTCGCGGCGTTCGCCTGGTAGCCGTACACGACCTCGGCGTGATAGCCGGCCTCGCCGAAGATGACCACCGGCACGCGGGCGTTCAGGCGGCCGACGAGCTCGGTCAGCGCGATCCACCGGTTGGTGTACATGTGCACGCGGCCCTCGCCGCCGTAGTACCGCATGAGGTAGCTGACCCCCGCGGGATCGAGGCCGTCCTCACCGCGGAGCGTGTTGCCCTGGTACGCGATCTTGAAGACGGTCTGGAGCGGGTTCGTCGCCGGCGGCACGAGGCCGAATGCGCTCATCACCGAGAGGCTCGAGGCCGCAGCGCAGTACGGCGTGGTCGTCGTGCGCCACCCGGCGGGCGACGGCTCGGTCAGCTGGCTCACGTACGGGACACCTGGGACGGTCATCGACACGGTCATCGCGGCCGCGGCCGGCTGGCCACCCACGACGAGACCGCCCAGGACGACGAGCGCGCAGACGAACAGACAAGCGGAGCGACGGATCTGTGCCACGGGGCATTGCTCCTTCCCCAGATGTGCCCCGGACGGGCACCCTTACCTACCTCACGCATGGTCACGGACCGACCGGTCATCGGACAAGCCCGTACGGTTAGCGCAACGGTCTCAACGTGCGCGCATCACGGGTAGGCGTGTGTTGTTGCGACTGATCTTCGGACGCTCGCTCGCTGTTACGCGGGCGGGATCACCGGTCCCGCGATCGCGAGGGCGTACCGGTCGACGGGCAGGAGCTCCTGCGCGATCGCGATGACGTCGAACTTCGTCACCGCCCGCAGCTCGCGTGGGTAGCGCTCGAGGTGATCGTCGCCGAGGTGGAAGAGCTCGGCCTCGAGGACCATGCCGGCGACGCCGCCGGGGCTCTCGCGCCCGACCTCGAGCTCGCCGACCAGCTTGTCTCGCGCGAGGGCCAGATCGTCGTCCGCGACCGCGCCGTCCCTGATCTTCTTGAGCTCGGCGAACGTCACGGCGATCGCGCGCTCGACGTTCTCGGGGTTCACGCCCATCCGCACGGTCCAGGGCCCCTGGGCCGCGGTGCCCGAGAGCGTGCTGAACACGTAGTACGCGAGCCCGAGCTCGTCGCGGACGACGTGCCCCGCGCGGCTCGCGAACGTATCGGCGGCGAAGACCATGTTGGTCACCTGCGCCTTCGTGAACCGCGCATCGGTCCGCGGCAACCCGGGCCAGCCGAGGACGATGTCGGCCTGGGTCTTGTCCGGAACGACGATCGCCTGGCGCATCGCGCCACCGATGCTGATGGCCCCGAGGAGCCGGTTCAGCCGGTCCCCGGCTGCCCAGGCCCCGAACGCATGCTCCACGGCTTCGAAGGCGCGATCCGCATCGAGCCCGCCCGCGAGCACGAGCACCGAGCCCGCGGCGTTGATCCGCCTGCCGTGATGCACGCGGACCTCGTCGATCGTGGTCGAGCGGACGACCTGCTCGTCGCCGATCGAACGCGTGCGGAACGGATGGCCCACGGGGTACACGAGCTCGCGCCAGGTCTGATCCGCGACGCTGCGGGTGTCCTTCTTCGCCTCCTCGAGGTCGGCGAGCGCCTGGTGACGGACGAATTCGAGCCCGTCGGGCGCGAGCGCCGGCGTGACGACCGTCTCCGCGACGAGATCGAGGAACGCGCCGAGGTCGCCGGCGAGACACTGGCCGGAGAAGATCGCCGCGTGTGACCCCACATCGAGCCGCGCGTTCGCCCCAAGGCCATCCAGCGCGTCGGACCACGCGCGCGAGTCGCGCCGGGCGGTGCCCCGGAGCATCGTCTGCGCGGTGAGTCGCGCGACACCCGGTCTGCCGGCGGGCTCGAAGAACTGACCGGCCTCCATCGCGAGCAGGGCGGACACGGAACGGAGGCCGGCGATCGGCACGGCCGCGACGCGGAGCCCGTTCCTCAGCGTGCGCCGCTCGACGCCGATCATCCGGCCTCCGGGATGAAGTGGCCCACCGTGCGGGAGCGCTCGACGAACGTCTCGCGCGCGGCACGCTGGACCTCGGCGGGCGTGACCGCGGCGAGCGCGTCGTACCACGCGCCGATCGATGACGCGGCGCCGCTCGACAGGAGGCTGCCGAGGCGGTACGCGCGCCACGTGATCGTGTCGCTCGGGAACGCGACGCTCGCGAGCAGCCCACGCCGGACACGCGCGAACTCGGTCTCGGCGAGCGGCTCCTCCGCGAGGTGCTGCAGCTCTCCGAGCACCGCCTCCTCGACCGCGCGGTGCGTCACGCCGGGCCGGACGGTCGCCTCGACCGTGAACAGGTACGGATCCTTCGTCAGCCCGAAGCTCGCGTCGACCTCCGTCGCCAGCTCCTTCTCGACGAGCCCGCGATAGAGGCGCGATGAACGACCGGACGCGCCGTCGCTGCCTCCACCGCCGGCGAGCGCGACCGCGAGCGCCTGAAGCGAGGCCGCGCGCGGGTCCGCGGCGGCCGCGGTGTGGAAGCCGAGCTGCACGATCGGGAGCGCGCCGCCGGCGCGATGGACGACCAGGCGCTTCTCCCCCATCTGCGGTTGTTCCGGTGCGAGGGGCGACGCGACCAGCGCCTCCCGCGCGACGGCGCCGAACGCCGCGGCCGCCTGCTCGATGAGCGTGTCGGCGCGGTCGTCGCCGACCACCACGACGTACGCGTTGTTCGGCGCGTAGAAGCGGCGGTAGTGGGCGTAGAGGCCGTCGCGCGACATCAGCTTGATCTCGAACTTGCTGCCGATGACGCCCTGCCCATACGGGTGACGGTCGAACGCCACCGCCTGCAGCGATTCGCCGAGCAGGAACGACGGATCGTTCTCGAGGCCCTCGCGCTCGCTCACGATGACGGTGCGCTCGGCCTCGACCTCGTCGGTCGAGATGAGCGCGTTGCGCATGCGGTCCGCCTCGAGCTCGAGCGCGACCTGGTAGCGATCGCGCGGCACCGTCTCGAAGTAGCAGGTGACGTCCTCGTTCGTGAAGGCGTTCCATTGCGCGCCGTACCGGGCGAGCAGCCGGTCGAGATCGCCCTTCGGGTGCGCCGGCGTGCCCTTGAACAGCATGTGCTCGAGGAAGTGCGACATCCCGGTGGTGCCGGGCACCTCGTTGCGGCCGCCGACGTGATACCAGACCCAGAGCGAGACGACCGGCGCGTGCCGCGCCTCGAGGGCGTGGATCACGAGGCCGTTGTCGAGCCGGCGGGTCGCGGGGATGTCGATGAAGGCGGTCGGTTCGGGGATACGTAGAACCTAAGGCGTTCCCCCGAACTTCGCCGCGAACACCGCGCGCGACGCGGCGCCCGCGTCCTGCGAGCCGAGCAGGCCGGGCTTCTCCTCGAACACGGTCGCGATCGCGATCTTCGGTCCGTCGAACGGACCGAAGCCGATGAACCAGGCATCCGGGTTGCCGGAGGGCGTCTCCGCCGTGCCGGACTTGCCCGCGACCGCGGTCGGGAAGCCGAGGAACTTGTAGTACACGGTGCCATTCGGGTCGCTCACCACGGCGCGCATGCCGTCGCGGATCAGCGACAGATCGGTCGGGGTCGTGTCCGCGGTCCCGAGCCGCGACGGGTCGAACTTCTTCGTGGTCACCCCATCGCGCGTGCGGAACTCGAGGACCATGCGCGGCTTCCACACGATGCCGTCGTTCGCGAGCGCGGCCGAGAAGTTCGCCATCTGGAGCGGCGTCGCGAGCAGGTAGCCCTGACCGATCGCGAGGTTGGTCGCGTCGCCAGGGTTCCAGATCTTGTCCTGCGGAGCCGTGAAGGCTGCCTGCTTCCACGCCGGGCTGGGCACGATCCCCTCGGCCTCCAGGACGAAGTCGATGTCGGTCGCCTTGCCGAGACCGAAGCTCAGCGCCTCGTTCGGCAGCAGGTCCTTGTTCGTGTCGTTCAATCGTTTGCCAAGCTCGTAGAAGAAGGTGTTGCACGACCGCGCGAGCGCGGTGCGCATGTCGATCGGTCCGAGGTTCCCGGTCTCGTGGTTCAGCTGAACGACGCCGTAGCCGCTCCACGACGCGGGGCAGTCGATGCGCTCGCCCGCGTGGTACAGACCGTTCCGCAGCGCGGCGGCCGCCGTCACCGGCTTGAACGAGGAGCCGGTCGGGTATTGCCCGAACGTCGCGCGCGAGAGGAGCGGCTTCTTCGGGTCGGCATTCAGCCGCGCGATCGCCGCGCTGTCGCCGCTCACGAACAGGTTGAGGTCGTACGACGGCCGGCTCGCGAGGACGAGCACCTCGCCGGTCCAGGGATCCTCGGCGACGATCGCGCCCTTCTGGTCGCCGAGGGCCTTCTCCGCGGCGGCCTGCAGCACCGGATCGAGCGCGAGCACGACGTCCTGCCCCGCCACGGCGGGAGTCTCGCCGAGGACCTCGACCGGCCGCTCGTCCGGATCGACGATCGAGAGCCGCCAACCGTAGGCACCCCCGAGCACGTCGTCGAGCTGCTGCTCGAGCCCGGTCTTGCCGACGAGGTCGCCGGCCGCGAAGCCACGTGCGCCCAGCTTCAGCGCGTCGGCGTCCGTCGCCTCCCCCAGGTACCCGATGAGCTGCGAGGCCAGACCGGTCGGATAGCTGCGGACACGCTGCGCCTGCAGCTGCACGCCCTCGATGACCGAGAGTCGCGGCCGCAGCGCGGTGAACGCCGGGCCGGCCAGGGTCTTGATGGCCACGAAGCTGTCCGGTCGCACCCACGACGCGTTGTACTTCGCCTTGATGTCGTCGGGCTTGAGGTCGAGCGCGCTCGACAGGCTCGCGAGCATGCCGCTCTCGTTCTTGATCTGCTCCGGTACGACGCCCACGACCGCCGCGTCGGTGAAGGTCGCGAGCTCGGTGCCGTCGCGCGCGATGATCCGGCCCCGGCTCGTGTCGAGGCGGGTCATCCGGACGAGCCGGCCGGTGGTGAGGTGCGGCAGGACGGCCTCGGGCGTCCAGTCGATCTTCCACGCGGCCTTGTCCTTGTCCCCGACCATGACGAGCGACAGGAACGTGCTCCGCGTGACGTCGCCGACGCGCCGCGTGTGGAACGTGACGGTGAGCGGGGCGGTGGCCTTCCGTGGATCAGGCGAGCCGTTCGGGCCGGCTGGATGGACTGCCGCGCCGGTCGTCGCCTCGAGCGAGGTGAGCGTCATCTCGTCCGCGATGCGCGGCAGGCGCTTCAGGAACCCATCTTCGCCCACGAGCGCCTTGCTCTCGTCGGTGAGGAGGCCCCACATCGCCTCGTAGTCGCCCTTGGCCCAGGCCGCGGCGTAGGCGCGCGCGACCGGCTCGGCCGCGGGTGGCTGTGGCTCGCAGGCGGCGAACAGCGACCCGACGATCATGAGCCCGACCAACCCGGGTGCGAACGCGCTGCGTCGCTTCACGACTTAGTAACCCGCCGCGTAGCCCTCGCGCCGCGGATCGGCGCCGCCCGAGAACACGCCGTTCTCGTCGATCGCGACGGCCTGCGCGCCACCGGTGATCTCCGCCCAGTCGCCGAGCAGGTGGAGGTCATGTCCTTTCGCCGCCAATCCCTTGCGCACCTGCTCGGGGAGCCGCGCCTCCACCTGCAGCGTTCTGCCCGACTCGTGATACCAGCGCGGCGCCTCGACCGCCGCCTGGACATCCAAGCCGTGGTCGATGAGACCCACCCCGAGCTGGAAGTTCGTCTGCACCTGCGCGTGGCGGCCCGGAGTGCCATACACGAACCGCGGCGACGATCCGTCGAGCACCATGACGGTGTTGAGGGTGTGGACCGGACGTTTCCGGGCGGCGAGCACGTTCGGCGACCGAGGGTCGAGCGAGAAGCCGGAGAGGCGGTTGTTGAGGAGCACCCCGGTGCCGGGGACCATCGTGGCCGACCCGAACGCGCTGAACACGCTCTCGATGAGCGAGACCGCGTTGCCGTCGCGATCGACGGTCGCGAGATAGGTCGTGTCCGCGGGCAGCGCGGCCGGCTCGACGCGCTCGGCGGCGCGTCCTGCGATCGCCCGCCGGCGCTGCGCGATGAACGCCTCCGCGAGAAGCTCCTCCACGACGAACGGCACCGCCCGCGGGTCGCCGGCCAGTGCGTCGCGGTCCGCGAACGCGAGCTTCTTGATCTCGACCATCGCGTGGATCTGGTCCGCGCTCCCCCACCCCATGGAGCGAAGGTCGAGGCCGTCCGCGATCGCGAGCTCCTCCAGGAGGATGTGGCCCTGCGACACGGGCGGCTGCCCGACCACCCGGAGCCCGCGGTAGCGCGTTTCGATCGGTTCGCGCCGGTCGGTACGGTGCGCCGCGAGATCGTCGGCCGTGATCCATCCCCCAAGGGCCGCGATCCCCGCGGCGATCCGCTCGGCGAGCTCACCGCGATAGAACGTGTCAGCGCCATCCGCGGCGATCGCGCGCAAAGACGTCGCCAGGTCGGGCTGCTGGAGCATCTCGCCGGCACGCGGATGCCTGCCGCGCGGGCTGTACGTGCGAGCGGCCGTCGGATCCACGTCGAGGCGGTCCGACTCTTCGCCGATCGCGAGAGAGAGGGCGTCGCTCACCGGGAACCCTTCGCCGGCGTAGGCGATGGCGGGCGAGAGGACGCGATCGATCCCGAGCCGGCCGTGATCCGCGAGCATGTCGCCCCACGCGCCCACGCAGCCCGGCACGGTCGCGAGCTTCACGCCCTTGTTGCCGAAACCCTGGCTGAAGGCTATCGGATCGACCATCGCGGGCGCCGCTCCCGAACCGTTGTACGCCGTCACCGTGCGGGTGCCCGCGTCGTAGACGAGCGCGAAGACATCGCCGCCGATCGCGGTCCGCTGCGGGAGGACGACGGCGCAGACGGCGGCGGCGGCGATCGCGGCATCGACCGCGGAGCCGCCGTCGCGGAGTGCGGCGATCCCGGCCGCGGTCGCGAGATGGTGCCCACTGGCCACGATGCCATTGGCGGCTCGTACCGTCGGGCGATGGCTCATCGTCCTGATGTTAGGCGGCTGAGCGCAGCAGTAGCTCGATCGCGAGCCGCCAGCCGAACGCCGAGATCGTCGCGATGACGATCCCGAACGGGAGGGAGTTCCGCGGCCGCTGCACCACCGGCATGAGCGCGATCGCGAGCGCGATGAGCAGCAGCTGCGGGGCGGATGTGAGCAGGAGTCCGGCGAACAGGATGTACCCGATCGAGATCCAGCCGAGGACCGACGGCCCGCTCGTCGAGACGACGAACGCGGCGACGGCCGCGGCCGCGGCCGAGCCCCACAGCATGAGGTCGACACCCGGATCGCCGAAGCCGCCGGTCCGCAGGTAGGCGTAGGCGGCCATCGCCAGGGCATCGAACGCGGCGACCGCGGCTCGGATGGTCGGGCTCATCACGGCTCAGTGTGGAGGAAGAGCCGCGTGTAGCCCACCGGCTCGCCCGGCGCGAGCGAAGGCGGCACCGAGCCGTCCAGGTGCAATAGCATCGCGTGCTCGTCGCAGGCGAAACGCTTCGGACAGACCGGGCACTCCGACGCGCTCTTCTCCGGAAGCCGTCCAAGGCTCGTCAGCGTGAAGCCGCACTTCGTGAAGAAGTCGGGCACGAGCGTGAGCGCGAACACGCGGCGCAGGCCGCGCGCGCGCGCGCGCGCGACGCAGGCGTCCACGATCGCCGTCCCGACGCCGCGCCCTCCCGCCTCGGGCGCGACCGCGAGCGAGCGCAGCTCGGCGAGGTCCCCCGTGAGCGCCGCGAGCGCGCCACACCCGAGGAACGTGCCGGCGTCGTCGGCCACGACGAAGTCCGCGAGGTTCGCGCGAAGGAAGGCGTCCGACCGCTCGAGCATGCGGTCAGCCGCCGCGTAGCGGCCGATCAACGCCTGCATCGGCCCGATGTCCGATCGGCGCGCTGGGCGGACGATCACTCCCCGAAGGCGGCTTTCGCCTCCGCCAGCGCCTCGCGCACCCGCTCGGGCGCGGTCCCGCCAGGCGAGCGGCGGGCCGCGAGCGACCGCGCGACGGACGCGCCATCGGCGGCGTCGTCCCCGAACCGCGGGTCGTAGCCACGCAGCTCGGCGGTCGTGACCCCCACGAGGTCCTTGCCCTCCCCGAGCCGGTCGCGGACGATCCGGCCGACGACCTCATGCGCTTCGCGGAACGGGACACCGCGCGCGGCGAGGTGATCCGCCAAGTCGGTCGCCGTGAGCATCCCCCGCTCGGTCGCGCGGCGCATCGCGTCGCGGTCGAACCGCAGACCGCGCAGGACGAGGGCGAGCGCCTCGAGGGCGGGCGCCGCGGTCGCGGCGTCGTACAACGGCACGCGTTGCTCCTGGAGATCGCCGTCATACGCGAGCGGGAGCCCCTTCAGCGTGGTCAGCAGCGCGACGAGATCGCCGATGATCCGACCGGCCCGGCCCCGAACGAGCTCGGCGACATCGGGGTTCTTCTTCTGCGGCATGATGCTCGACCCCGTCGCGTGCTCGTCGCTCAAGGCGGCGAACCCGAACTCCGCGCTCGTCCAGAGCACCAGCTCTTCCGCGAGCCGCGAGGCGTGCACGGCGCTGAGCGCGGCCACGAACGCGAGCTCCGCGACGAAGTCGCGATCGGATACCGCGTCGATGCTGTTGCGGAACGCGCGTGCGAGGCCGAGCTCCTCGGCCACCGACGCCGGGTCCACCGGATACGGCGAGCCGGCCAACGCCGCGGCACCGAGCGGCGACACGCTCGCGCGAACGCGCGCCTCGGCGACGCGTGCCCGGTCCCGGCGGAACGCCTCGACGTGCGCCAGGAGATGGTGCGCGAGCGAGATGGGTTGCGCGCGCTGCAGATGGGTGTAGCCGGGCAGGACCGTGTCGACCTCTTCGGCCGCGCGCGCGATGAGCGTCCGGCCGAGCTCGCGCAGGGCCGCATCGAGCGCGTCCAGGGCGTCCTTGGTGAACAGGCGAAGGTCGAGCGCCACCTGGTCATTGCGGCTGCGCGCGGTGTGCAGCTTGCCGGCGGTCGCGCCGAGGCGCGACGTGAGCACCTGCTCGACGGCCGAGTGCACGTCCTCCGCGTCCGCCGGCCACGGGAAGGAGCCGGCCCGCAGCTCCGCGGCGATCGCTTCGAGCCCCGCGACGATCGCGTTCGCGTCGGCCGCCGGGAGGATCCCCTGGCGCCCGAGCATCCCGGCGTGCGCGATGCTCCCGCGCACGTCATGGAGGGCGATGCGCTTGTCGAGATCGAGCGACGCGGTGAACGCGCGGATCTTCGGGTCGAGCCCGGCGGTGAAGCGCCCCTTCCAGAGGTCGGTCACGTGGCCTTCTTCGGCTTCTTGCCGCGGACCGCCACGGTCTTGGGGATCGCGAGCGTCGCCTCGCTGTCCGGGCCCCACAGCGCCTGGGTCCGCGACTGGTTGCGGAGCGGCAGCCCGAACACGCCGATGAACCCCTCGGCCGCCTTGTGGTCGAACGCATCGCCCTTCCCGTAGGTCGCGAGGGACATCGAATACAGGGAGTGCTCGGACCGCCGGCCCACGACCACGGCCGTGCCGCGATGGAGGCGAACGCGGATCTCGCCGGTCACGAACCGCTGCGTGCTCCGAACGAACGCGGCGAGGTCCTGGTGGTGCGCGGAGAACCAGAGGCCGTTGTAGACGAGGTCCGCGTACTCGTCGGCCATCCGGGCCTTCGAGCGCAGCGATTCCTTCGACAGGACCATGTCCTCGAGCGCGCGGTGCGCGAGGTGGAGGATCACCGCGGCCGGCGCCTCGTAGATCTCGCGGGACTTGATGCCCACGAGCCGGTTCTCGATCTGGTCGATGCGCCCGACGCCGTGCTTCCCGCCAAGGGCGTTGAGCTTCTCGATGAGGCCGAGACCATCGCTGTCCCGGCCATCCAGCGTCACCGGAATGCCCTCGCGGAAGCCGATGACGATCTCTTTCGCCTTTTCGGGCGCCTCGTCGGGATCGACCGTCCACTGGAAGACGTCGCGCGGCGGCGCGCCCCACGGATCTTCCAGCACGCCGGCCTCGATCGACCGACCCCAGAGGTTCTCGTCGACGCTGTACGGGCTCTTCTTGGTGACCGGCACCGGGATGCCCCGGGCCTTCGCGTAGTCGATCTCGTCCTCGCGGGTCATGTTCATGCCGCTACGGAGCGGCGCGATGACCGTCAGCTCGGGCGCGAGCGCTCCGACCGCGAGATCGAAGCGGACCTGATCGTTGCCCTTGCCGGTCGACCCGTGCGCAACGTACCGCGCGCCCTCCTCACGCGCCGCGTCGACGAGCAGCTTCGCGAGGAGCGGGCGCCCGAGCGCGGTCGCGAGCGGATACCGGCCCTCGTAGAGCGCACCGGCCTGCAGCGCCGGCCACAGGAAGAACTTCACGAACGGCTCCCGGGCATCGTGGACGATCGCCTTGCGCGCGCCGCTCTGGATCGCCTTGCGCTGGATGCCGTCAAGGTCCTTCACCGACCCGAGATTGCCGGTGCACGTCACCACCTCGAAGCCGTACGTCTCGCGCAGCCACGCGACCGCGACGCTCGTGTCGAGGCCGCCCGAGTACGCGAGCACGATCGTCTCGCCGGCCGTTGGCTTCTTCTCTATCACGCTCGTTTTCCCACGCCCATATTCGGATCGCTCACGATCGCTTTCCCGATGCCGAACTCCGCCAAACGCCGGTTGATCACCCGGGCACGAGCAGGGTCCCGGGCCGCCACGAACACCGTGTCGTCGCCGGCGATCGTCCCGACCACGTCGGAGAAGCCGGACGTGTCGAGGGCGATGGCGAACGCGTTCGCGGTCCCCGGCGGCGTCCGGAGCACGACGAGGTTCCCGGCGACCGCGCCCGACACGGGGTACTCCTCGCAGAACCGCCGCAGCCGGTCGATCCCGCCTGACGCGGGAAGGGCGGCCGGTGCGGCGTAGACGTGCGCACCATCGCGCCCGACCTTGACCAGGCCGAGCTCGACGATGTCGCGCGACACTGTGGCCTGCGTCGCGGCGTACCCGGCGGATCGGAGCGCGCGAACGACATCCTGCTGCGTCGAAAGACGCTTCTCGTTCACGAGCCGCAGCAGGGTCTGCTGGCGCTGCTGCTTGCGGAGGTTGAGCTCGTTCATGCCGCCGCCTCGAACACCGTGCCCGCGAGATCCCCCGCAAGCAGCGATTCGACCGCGTCGATGTCGCGAGACGACACGATCGCGGCCCGGCACCCCGCCTGGGCCGCGACGAGACAGGCCTCGACCTTCGGCAGCATGCCGCCCTCGATCGTCCCGTCGTCGACGAGCGCCTTCGCCCGATCCCGGTCGAGCGATGCGATCACGCGCCCGTCCTTGCCGCGCACGCCGGGGACATCCGTGATGAACGCAAGGAGCCGCGCCGCGATCGCGGCGGCGATCGCGCCGGCCGCGGTGTCACCGTTCACATTGAGGATCGTTCCGTCGGCATCGAGCGCGGCTGGCGCGACGACCGGTACCCGGAGCGCCGCGAGCAGCTCTTCGAGGAGCGAGCTGTCGACCATCGCGACGCGGCCGACGAGGCCCAGGGCCGCGTCCTCGCGCTCCGCCCGCAGCATGCCGCCGTCGATCCCGGCCACGCCCGTGGCCGGCACGCCCTTGGCGATGAGCCGCGCGACGAGCGTCTTGTTGACGAGACCGGCGAGCACCGCGAGCGCGACGTCGCGAGTGGGCTCGTCGGTGACCCGGAGGCCACGCTCGAAGCGGGTCTCGAGGCCAAGCTTCGTGGCCCACTCTCCGACCAGCGGCCCGCCTCCGTGCACGACGACCAGCGGCCGGCCGGCGTCGTGGAGCGAGGCGACCAGATCGAGGGCCGCGTGCTGCTCGCCGGCGACACTCCCGCCGATCTTTAGAACGACTGCCTCGCGACTACGCGAGGCGGTCGGAGCTGGAACGACTGCCTCGCGACTACGCGGGGCCGTCGGAGTGGGAACGACTGCCTCGCGACCACGCGTGGTCGGGGCGGTGGACCGGATGTCCCTAGGTGGTGTAGTCGGCATTGATCCTCACGTACTCCGCGGACAGATCGGTCCCCCATGCCCGCGCGGTGGCCTCGCCGAGCCCGAGGTCCAGCTCGATCGCGATGTCGGCCCTCTCGAAGGCGGCGCGCACCGCGTTCGGGTCGAACGCGCGCGGTGCTCCCCGGTCATACACGGCGACCCCGCCGATCCGGACCGAGGCCTTCGCTGCGTCGACCTTCGCTCCCGATCGGCCCGCCGCGGCCAGGATGCGTCCCCAGTTCGGATCCGCGCCGTGGATCGCGGTCTTCACCAGGTTCGAGGTCGTCACGGTTCGCGCGGCCGCGCGCGCGTCGCTCTCGGATGCGGCCCCGGTGACGCGGATCTCGAAGACCTTGGTCGCACCCTCGCCATCGGCGACGATCGCGCGCGCGAGGTCGAGGCACACCGCGGCCAGGGCATCGAGGAACGGCGGCCCATCGATGGTGCCCACGCGCACACCCGACGCGCCGTTCGCGAGGACGAGGAGCGTGTCATTGGTGCTCGTGTCGCCATCGACGGAGATCGCGTTGAAGCTGTCGTCCGCCGCCGATCGGAGCATCGGCCGGAGCGCCGCGCTGTCGATGAGCGCGTCGGTCGTGACGAACGTGAGCAGCGTCGCCATGTTGGGATGGATCATCCCGGCGCCCTTCGCGATGCCGCCGATCCGGACGGTCCCGCCGGACAGTGTCACCTCTCGCTGCGCGACCTTCGGCCGCGTGTCGGTCGTCATGATCGCTCGCGACGCGTCATCCCAACCGGCCTCTGACAGCGCGATCCGCCCGATCGCCGGCACGATCCGGTCCATGGGCAGGGGGACGCCGATCACACCGGTGCTCGCGATCGCCACGTCATGGGGATCCACTCCCAGCGCGCCCCCGGCGGCGGCCGCCATGGCGATCGCATCGCGCTCGCCCTGCGGGCCGGTGCATGCGTTCGCGTTGCCCGAGTTGACGACGATGCCCCGCAGGTGGCCGCGGCCGATGTGCTTCTTCGTCACGACGCACGGTGCCGCGATCACGCTGTTCGTTGTGAAGACGCCCGCGGCGTGGCAGTGCTCCGCGGTCGACGCGATCAGCGCGAGATCGAGGCGGGTCGTGCCCTCGTGCTTCACGCCGGCCGCGACCGCTCCGGCCACGAAGCCGCGCGCGAAGGTGACGCCCTGGCCGGCGCTCATGGCCATAGCGGCATCGCCTCGAGACCCTGGGTCTCGGGGAAGCCGCACAGCACGTTGAAGTTCTGGATGGCCTGGCCGGCCGCGCCCTTCACGAGGTTGTCGAGGACCCCGACGGCGATGAGGCGGCGGTTCTCCTCGTCGACCACGGCGTGGACCAGGCACCAATTGCTGCCGAGCGTCGCCTTGCTCGGCGGGAACGACGGCGTGACGCGCACGAACGCCTCGCTCGCGTAGGCCGTGGCGTACGCCTCGCTCACGTGAGCCGCGGTCACGCCGTCGCGGAGCGGCGCGTAGCACGTCGCGATCAGGCCGCGCGTCATCGGGATGAGGTGCGGGGTGAACGTGAGCTTGGGCCGCATGGGGCCGAAGCCCGCGATCCCCTGCGCGATCTCCGGTTGATGCCGGTGCTTCGGTACGCCGTAGGCGCGAACGCTCTCGTCGATCGTGCCGTACAGGTACGCGTCATCGACGACGTGGCCCGCGCCGGACACGCCGGACTTCGCGTCGACGATCACGTCCGGCCCGATGAGGCCACGTGTCGCGGCGGGCGCCAGCGCGAGCAGGGCGGCGGTCGGGTAGCAGCCTGGGTTCGCGACGATCCGCGCCTTCGGAAGGGCCGCGCGCGCGAACTCGGTCAGGCCGTAGACCGACTCCGCGAGGAGGTCGGGCGCAGGGTGGGTGTAGCCGTACCACTTCGGATAGGCCGCCGGGTCCTTCAGCCGGAAGTCGCTCCCGATATCGATGATCCGCCGGCCGTCCGCGAGCCACCCGGGCGCCTGCTTCGCGGCCTCGCCCGCCGGCAGCGCGGTGAAGACGACCTCGGCCTCGCCGACGTCGCTGCCGACCACGAGCGTCGCCGGGGCGTCGTGCAGGTGTGGCTGGACGTCGCGGAGCGGCTCGCCCTGATGGCTGCGCGCGACCGCCGCGACGATGCGCGCCCCCGGATGCCGCAGCAGGAGCCGCGCGAGCTCGCCGCCCGCGTAGCCGGTGGCGCCGACGATCGCGACCCGAATGGACACCCCTGGATTATGCACAACCGTGGATATTTATGCAAGTTATGAAGCGTACCGCGTCACCGAAAGGCGGGTACTTGGTGAGGAGGCGACTCCAACTGCCCTAGCCGCCTTCGGCGGCTAGGGAAAAATGCCTCGCTGCTCGATCGCCTTCGCCACGCGCTCGACCGCCACGATGAACGCGGCCTCGCGGTAGGTCGCGTCGTAGGTCTTCGCCTTCGCGAAGACGGACTCCATCGCCCGGCGCATGTAGATCTCCAACCGCCGCTCGACCTCGTCGAGCTCCCAGTAGAACTGCGCGCGGCTCTGGACCCACTCGAAGTACGACACGACGACGCCACCGGCGTTCGCGAGGATGTCGGGCACGATCGTGACCCCGCGGCCGGTGAGCGACCGGTCGGCCTCGGCGGTCACCGGTCCGTTCGCGCCTTCGACGATGATCTTGGCCCGGATGCCGGACGCGTTCTCCGCGGTGATCTGGGCCTCGAGCGCCGCCGGGATGAGGACGTCCACGTCCAGCGCGAGCAGCTCGGCATTGGTGATCCGCATGGCTCCGGCGAGCCCCTCGAGCGTGCGCTGCGTGTTGTGCCTGGTGTGGTCCATCGCCTTCGCGATATCGATGCCCTTCGGATCCGCGTAGCCACCGGTGACGTCCGAAATGCCGACGATCGTGCAGCCGGCCTTCGAGAGCGCGAGCGCAGCGAAGCTGCCGACATTGCCGAAGCCCTGCACCGCCACCCGCGTGCCCTCGACCGGCTTCCCCATCCGGCGCAGGAGCTCGAGCGTCACGAACGCGACGCCCCGCCCGGTCGCCTCGTGACGGCCGCGCGATCCACCGAGGTCCACGGGCTTGCCGGTGACCACTTCGGGAGAGTGCTTGCCGGTCATCATCGTCACCGTGTCGACGATCCAGGCCATCGTCTGGGCGTCGGTGTTCACGTCGGGCGCCGGGATGTCCTGCTCCGGACCGATGATCGGCAGGATCGCGACCGTGTACCGCTTCGTGAGGCGCTCGAGCTCGCGCTTGCTGTACGCACGCGGGTCTATCGCGACGCCGCCCTTCGCGCCGCCGAGCGGAAGATCGGTGACCGCGCACTTCCAGGTCATCAGCATCGCCAGCCCCGACACCTCCTCGAGGGTCACCGACGGATGGAACCGGATGCCGCCTTTCCCGGGGCCGCGGCCGGTCGAGTGCTGCACGCGATAGCCGGTGAAGACCTCGAGGGTGCCGTCGTCTCGCACCACGGGGACCGACACGATGAGCGCCCGCTCGTTCGAGCGGAGGAACCGGTGCATGCCGGGGTCGAGGCCCAGCGCTTTTGCGGCGGCATCGAGCTGCTGGAGCGCTCCCGCGAGCAGCTCGGCGCCGGGATCCGTCGGACCGGGCATCTTGAGCGCGCTCATGTCTCGAACACCTTCTCCACCTCGATCGTCGGCGGCGCGATGACGTAGCCGAGCTTCGCGTTGATGCCGCGCATCGGCGCGTTCGCCTCGTCATTCGTCGTTCCGAACAGCGTGGTGCCACGCGCTTTGAGCCGCTTCAGGATGGCGATCTTCATCGCGAGGGCGAGCCCTTTGCCCCGCTCCGCACGATCGACGCCGGTGTACGCGGTGTACGCGACCCCTTCCGGATCGACGATCGTGATCGACGTGCCGACGACCCGCCCGTCGCGGAGCGCGACCACCGAGCAGTCCCGGGCGAACGTGTCGCCTTCGAAGTAGACCTCGCGCACCGCCTCGAACGGAGGCGGAGGAGGCAGCGGCTCCGGACGGGGGATGTCCAGCTGGGTCGTCGAGAGCGACTCGTAGGTCGCGCGCTGGAACGCGATCCGGTCCGGCGCCGCATCCTCGAGCACGTCGTACCGGTCGATGCGCACGCCCGCCCGGTCCGCCACCGCCTTCGGGTCCTCGAAGCGCGATCCGTCGAATGCCGCCACGTCGAGGTACGAGTCGTATCGGCGATGGAACTCGCGATAGCCGTGCTTCTGCGCGAACCGGAGGCCCTCCGCCTCCTCACCCCGGAGCGCGCCCTGCAGCTTCGGTCCGTTCTTCGTCCGGACGTGTGCCTCGAGCCGCGCGAGGAGCTCCGTCCCGAGCCCGCGGCCGCGGTGCTCGGGCGCGACGCGGATGTTCGCGCGCCACCGGTTCTGCCCGCCGCCGAGCAGTCCCCCGTCCGACGTGCTGGCCGCGGCCGCCAGGACCTTCGCGCCGTCCTCGGCCAGGAGGATGAGCCGGTGCGGCTCCGGGTTGGCCGCCTCGAACCGCCGAGCCTGGTTCATCGATTGCGTCCGGCCGGGCCGCGCGTACCGATTCTGGAACTCGACGAGGCGGTCGAGGTCGGCAGGCGTTCCTTCGCGCACGGAAAGCCCCTGGGTCACGCGCGGAGTCTAGGCGCGGTGGACCGAGAGCCTCAGCGGGCGTGCGCTCGCGCGAAGTCGTAGATGACACGCTCGGAGCCGCCGGCGAGGTCTCGACCGCGGGTCGAGAAGCGCGAGCCGTCCGCGAAGACGAGCACCGTGTCGAATCCCTCGGCCCGTTCGTCGAAGCCGACGGCCAGCGGCACGACCTCGACCACCTCGCCCCAGGAACGGTCGTGTGAGATGAACGGGAAGCCCGACGCCTCGTGGATCCCCTGTCCATCGAGGATCGTCCGCGCGAACGCCGATGGCAGGAGCGTGCCGATCGCGACGGCGGCGATGATCGCCACCCTGCCCGGCGCGAGCAGCAGCCGAGCGACGATCCGCCGCGCGACATCCTCCGCGCCGAACGCGTTGCGGTGCCAGCCCCGCACCGTGCCGCGGGCCCAGGTCACCAGAGCGGGGCCGAGGGCAACGCGGCCGACCGCGGCCGCGAGCGCGGTGGAGGCCGCGAATGCGGCAACGACCACCCGCGGGTCGAAGACCGCGATCCGCGGCAGGATCGCGAAGGTCCCGGGCGCGGCATCGATGTGTGCGGCGAGCATGAGGATCGTCGGGAGCGCGACGACGAGGACGAGGCCGGCGAGCGCGGCGAAGGCGCTCACGGCGAGCGGGACGACGGGGTCGTCCGCGTCGGCGAAGCTCTCGACGGTTCGATCGATGCCGAGCGCGAGCTCGTGCAGCGGGCCGTCGCCCGGCACGAGCGTGCCGGCGCGGCCCGCTTCGAGGACGTGTCCGAACAGCGGTGTGAGCTCGGGCTCGCTCACCCCATCGAACGCGATGACCATGCTGATCGAGCCGTTCGGCGCCACGATCCGGACCCGGCGACGGTCGATGGAGATCGACCGGGCATCAGGCCACGAAATGGCCTGGCCGGCACCCGCGCCGCTGATCCGGATCCCCGACGCATCGAGCTCGCACAACGCGTCACGGTCGCGATGGCCCTCGCGGATGCGGACCGTCTGACGGACGAACGCGTTCGGCCGTGCCACGCGCAACGGCTCGGCGATCGGGCGGGCAAGACCGATCG
>DATCOD010000011.1:0-6011 GCA_036564905.1 Candidatus Limnocylindria bacterium | reverse complement strand
CTCGGCCGAGTAGGGCTCGCCGCGGTCCTTGAGCGTCGCGGCGCGCCAGGCCAACAGGCGCGCGGCATCGACCTCCGTGGCCATGTCGGCGAGCATCCACTGGATCGCCTGCAGCTCCGCGATCGGCTTGCCGAATGCCTGACGCTCCTTCGCGTACGCGAGCGAATCCTCGAGGCACGCCCGAGCGATCCCGACGGCCTGCGCGGCGATGCCGATCCGGCCGCCGTCGAGGGCCGAGAGTGCGACCTTGAACCCGCCGCCGATCTCGCCGAGCAGCTGGTCGTCCCCGACGCGCACGTTCTCGAACACGAGCTGCGCGGTGTCGGAGCCCTTGATCCCGAGCTTCCGCTCCACGCGGCCGACGCTCAGGCCGGCCGAGGGCTTGTCGACGACGAACGCCGCGATGCCCTTGTGCCGGGAGCCCGGCTCGGTCTGCGCGAACGCGAGCACGACATCGGCCGACACGCCGTTCGTGATGAAGTTCTTCGTCCCGTTGAGTCGCCAGCCCGAGCCGTCGCGCGTCGCGGTCAGCTGAAGGCCGGCCGCGTCCGATCCGGAGGCCGGCTCGGAGAGCGCGAAGCACCCGAGCTTCTCGCCGCGCGCGAGCGGCCGGAGCCAGCGCTCGTGTTGGGCCGTCGTGCCGAATGTGAGGATCGGATCGCAGACGAGCGAGTTGTGCGACTGCATGATCACGCCGGTCGACGCGCACGCGCGATTGATCTCCTCCGACGCGAGGATGTACGACACCACGTCCGCGCCGGCGCCGCCAAGCGCTTCGGGCACGTGCACGCCCATGAAGCCGAGCGCTCCGAGCTGTGCCAGGATCGCCGGCGGCACCCTGCCCTGCTCGTCGATGTCGTGGGCGATCGGGAGGAGCTTCTCGGTGGCGAAGTCGCGCGCCGTCCGCTGGACGAGCGCCTGCGACTCGGTCAGCGAGAGATCGAACCGCGCGTCGAGGTCCGCGGGATCAGTGCTCGTGATCGTGACCATGCGCGTGCTCCTCATTCACGTGGATGCCGATGAACCGGCCCTCGGGATCGCGCGCGAAGAAGTAGTCGCCGTAAAAGTCGCCGACGACGGCCTTCGCGGCCCTCGCCTTGTCGAAGGCGCCCTTCACGTCATCGACGCCGAACCAGACCACGAACCCGGGCTGCCCGCGGACCTCGGGTGGCGTCTCGCGGTCCTCGGGCGAATGGAAGACCACGTCGGCGTTGCCGGCCTTCAGCCAGCTCGCGCTCGGATCGGCCTTCGGGCCCGCCGGGAGGCCGACGAGATCGGCGTAGAACGCCGCGGTCGCGGCATGCTGCGCGGTGAACGCGAACACCGGACCGACCTGGGGGCCGCTCACCGGTCACCGTACGTGAAGAAGCCGCGCCCGCTCTTGCGGCCGAGCCAGCCGGCCTGCACGTATTGCCGGAGCATCGGCGCGGGCCGGTACTTCGGATCGCCGAGCTCGCGCTGCATGACCTCGAGGATGGCGAGGCAGACGTCGAGCCCGATCAGGTCCGCGAGGGCGAGCGGGCCCATCGGGAAGTTGAGGCCCTTCATCATCGTGTCGATCGCATCCGCCGTGCCGACGCCCTCCGACAGCGCGAACACGGCCTCGTTGATCATCGGCATGAGCACGCGGTTCGCGATGAATCCCGGGGCATCGTTGGACTGGACGGCGGTCTTCCCGAGCGTCTTCGCGAGCTCCCGGGTGCGCTCGACCGTCGTGTCGCTCGTCTGCAGGCCGCGGATGAGCTCGACGTAGCCCATCACCGGCACCGGGTTCATGAAGTGCAGCCCCACGACCTGGCCCGGCCGTTTCGTGGCCGCGGCGAGCTTCGTGATGGAGATGCTCGATGTGTTCGAGGCGAGGATCGCGGCGGGCTTGCAGGCCGCGTCCAGCTTGTGGAACAGATCGAGCTTCACCGCGGCGTCCTCGAACGCGGCTTCGATCACGAAGTCGACCGCCGCGAGGTCGGTCAGCGCGGTGCTCGTCCGGATCCGGCCCGCGATCTCGGCCGCCGGACGGGGCAGCTTCCCCTTCGGCTCGAGCCGACCGAGCGATTCGGCGATCACGGCCTGTCCTCGCTTCAGCTGGTCCAGCCCGACGTCGACGAGCACGACCTGCAGCCCGGCGGTCGCGCAGACCTGCGCGATGCCCGCGCCCATCGTGCCGGCGCCGACCACCCCGACCTGGTCCATCTACAGGAGCTCGACCGCGAGCGCGACCGCCTCGCCGCCGCCGAGGCAGAGCGAGACGACGCCGCGCGTCTTGCCGCGGGCCCGGAGGGCGTACAGGAGGGTGACCAGGAGCCGCGCGCCCGATGCGCCGATCGGATGGCCGAGCGCGACCGCGCCGCCGTTCACGTTGAACCGATCCTCGGGGATGCCCAGCTCCCGCCGGACCGCCTCGACCCCGGAGAACGCCTCGTTGACCTCGTAGAGGTCGACGTCGCCCGCCGTCCAGCCGGACTTCTCGAGCACCCGCGCGATCGCGCCCGTCGGCGCGAGCAGGAAGAGATCGGGCTCCAGCGCGAACTGGGCCTGCGCGACCAGCCGCGCGAGCGGCGTCGCGCCGAGCTCACGCGCGCGCGTTCCGCTCGCGACCACGAGCGCGGCGGCGCCGTCGTTGAGCTTCGAGGCGTTGCCCGCGGTCACGGTCCCATCCGGCTTGAAAGCCGGCTTCAGCGCGGCGAGGGCCTCGAGCGAGGTCTCGCGCGGCGTCTCGTCGTTCTCGACGCGCGTGATCTGGCCCTTGCGGCCTGGCACGTCCACCGGGACGATCTCGGCGGTGAACGCGCCACTCCGCTGCGCGGCCAGCGCCTTCTCGTAGGAGCGCAGCGCGAAGCGGTCCTGATCCTCGCGCGACAGCCCGGTCTTCGCCGCGGCCTTCTCGCCGCCGAGGCCCATGTGCCCACCGCCGTACGCGTCGACGAGCCCGTCGGTGAGGTTCGCGTCCTCCATCGAGTGCTCGCCGAGGGTCAGTCCCTGCCGCAGCCCGCGGAGGAGGTAGGGCGCGTTGGACATCGACTCCATCCCGCCGGCGATGATCACGCCGTACTCGCCGGCCGCGATCTGCGACGAGGCGAGCATGACCGCCTTGAGGCCCGAGCCGCAGACCTTGTTGATGGTCGTGCAGGGCACGCTGCGCGGCAGCCCCGCGCCGAGCGCCGCCTGCCGCGCCGGCGCCTGACCGACCCCGGCCTGCACGACGTTGCCCATGAAGACCTCGTCGATCCGATCGGGCGACAGGCCGCTCCGCTCGATCGCGCACTTGATCGCGATCGCGCCAAGTTGGGTCGCGGTGAGCGGCGCAAGTGATCCAAGGAACGCGCCGATCGGGGTGCGCGCCGCGCCGAGGATGAGGGTCGTCTCGGTCATCGATCCGCCTCCAGGAGCCGCAGGGACACGTGCTCGCGATAGCTGCGGATCTCGTCGCGGAGCGCGTGTAGCTCTGAGATGCGGCCGTCAACGGTCGACAGGTGCGCGTCGAGGAGCTCGACCAGCCGCGGAAGCACGGCCCGGTTGCTCCGGTGCGTGGTGTACATCCCCTCGAGCTCGTGCATCTCCTGCAGCGACAGCCCGAGGACCTTGAGCTTGCGGATGAACTTGAGCCGGCGGATGTCGTCGTCCGTGTACACGCGGATACCGCCGTCGAGCCGCTTCACCGAATCGAGGAGGCCGACCTCCTCGTAATACCGGATCGTCCGCTCGGTCATGCCCACCTTCGCGGCCAGCTCGCCGATGCGGTAGCTCTGCGGGCCGGCCTCGTGCAGGGTCGTTCGCGCCACGCTTGCTCGCCTCCCCGCTTCGCCAGTTGACGTGAACTGGCAGACCCGCGCGATACTAGCCTGCCAGCTCCTGGAGCGCGAGGGCCAGCGCCCGCGCCCCGAGCACGGCGTCGTCCAGGGTCGCGAGCTCGTTCGGGTTGTGGCTGCCGCCGGTCGACCGGACGAACAGCATCCCGGTCGGCACGCCCGCCAGCTGCGAGTTCTCGGCGTCGTGGCCGGCGCCGGAGAACAGCTCCGGTGCGTCGACGCCCACGGCCTTCGCGGTCCGCAGGAAGAGGTCGCGCAGCGTCGGATCGAGCGGCACGGCCGGGACGCGCGTGAGCACATCGAGCGACGACCGGACGCGGCGCGCGTCGCCGATGCGCCGGATCGCGAGGCGCACGTCGCGGGCCAGCTGCTCGACGGTCCGCTCGTCGCGCGCGCGCAGGTCGAGCGAGAACACGCACTCACCGGGGACCACGTTCTTCGCGCCGGGCCGCACGGTGATCTCCCCCACCGTCCCGACGGCATCGGGGAGGGCGCGCGCCGCGGCCTCCACCGCGAGCACCATCTCGGCCGCCGCGGCGAGCGCGTCCTCGCGCGCGGTCATGATCGTCGCGCCGGCGTGATCCTGGCGGCCGTGCACGGTGACGCGCGCGTGCAGGATCCCGACGATGTCGCTCACGACCCCGAGCGGGACCGCCGCCTCGGCGAGCCGCGGGCCCTGCTCGATGTGCAGCTCGAGGTACGCGGCGAGGGCGCCCGGCTCCCGCCGCGCGGTGGTCGGATCGCCCGACTCGCCGATCGCGCGCAGCGCGTCGGCGATCGTGACGCCCGTCGGGTCGGCGCGCTGCGCCGCTCCGTCGGGCAGCCGGCCGAACGCCGCGCACGATCCGAACAGGCCGATGCCGAAGCGCGCGCCTTCTTCGTCGCACCAGCCGACGATCTCGACCGGGCGGCGGAAGCGCACGCCGTCGTCGAGCAGGGCGTCCACCGCCTCGACCGCGCAGAGCACGCCGAGCGCGCCGTCGAAGCGGCCGCCCTCGGGAACGGAGTCGATGTGCGACCCGACGAGCACGGCCGGACCGGCCGCACCGAACCGGCCGTAGAGGTTCGCGGCCGCATCGCGCCGCACCGAGGCACCGCGCGCGCGGAGCCAGCCGCCGACGAGGTCGCGGGCGCGTTGCTCCTCGGCGCTGAGCCCGAGGCGCGTGACGCTCGTCCCACGGCCCCCGATCGCGGACAGCTCGGCGATCCGCTGCTCGAGCCGCGCGCGGTCAACGGTCATCGCAGGTCCTCGGGCCGGAGCGCGATCCCCTGGAAGAGCTCGGTCTCGATCGCCCTGGCCGTCGCGAGGTCCTGCCCGCGCCCGCGCGCGAGGTCGGGGAATCTCGCCAACTGCTCGTCGATGCGTTCCTCCAACGTGACGACGCGTTGCCCGCCGCGCCGGTCGGCGTAGTAGACGATCCGCTCGGCGAGCGTACGTGGCGCGGTCGCCGGATCGCGCGGCGCGTACACCGGATGCCGGCGCGAAAGCTCCGCGAGATCGGGCAGTCCCTCCGCGACCAGGATGAGCGGGCCGAGCAGGTTGTGGTCGCGGGGCTCACCGGCCAGCAGCGGGCTCTTCCCGATGTCATGGAGGTAGCCGCCCAAGGCGACCGCGGCCACATCGAGCGCGCTGCCGGTCGCGGCATGCGCCTGGGCGAGCCGCAGCGCGAGCGCACCGACGATCCGCGAATGCGCGCGCAGCCAGTCCGGATACCGGTAGCGCTCGAACAGTCCCTCGGCGAATGTGGACAACTCTGTCGCTCTGTTATTGACACGGGTGGAGGCCATGGATACGGTCCCGCCGGGGAGCGGAGAGTGGACCTGAAGCCGGGCGACGAACGCATCATCGCGCACCTCGGGTTCGCGAGGGCGATCGCGTCACGCGCGCTCGATCCGCGCTGCCGCGGCGCCGATCGCGAGGATCTCGTGGCCTGGGGCGTCGTCGGGCTCGTCCAGGCCGCGCGGCGCTATCGCGATGACGCGGGCGCGCCGTTCGGCGCGTACGCGGCGCGGCGGGTCCGCGGTCAGGTGCTCGACGCGCTCCGCGAGCGCGATCCGCTCACCCGCTCCGCGCGGCGCGCGTACCGAGCGGCGCGGGAGCTGGACGCGGACCTGCCCCAGCCCGTTGTCGAGGTCTCGCTGGACCGCTGCATCGCGGCAGGGTTGGACCCCGTTGAATGGGGCTCGGCCGGGGCGGGCGCAGCC
>DATCOD010000010.1:0-8814 GCA_036564905.1 Candidatus Limnocylindria bacterium | reverse complement strand
CAGCTGTTGCAGCTGTTCGCGGTGGCCGATGGCTACTTCGCCGTCGGTTCCGACACGACCGACCCGTCGCTCAACGCGCGCACGGGGTTGATCTGGACCTCGCGGGACGCCCACACGTGGCGGCTCCTCGGTCCGCCGCCGTACTGGACGGCGGCTGGTTCCAACGGCCTACGCGCCGTGTCGTTCGCGCCCTCGCCCACCGGACAGCGAAACCTCGAGGCGCGAGTGTCGCGCGACGGAACGCAGTGGACGCCGCTCTCCTTCGCCGGCGATCTCACCGACATCCCGAACGTACCCGGCTTCACTCAGGGCGGCGCCCAGCTGGACCAGGTGTTCGTCATGGCGCACGGGATCATCGTCACCGGCCAGCAGAACGGCCGGCCGGTGGCGTGGTTCGCGGACGCCGAAGCCCGCTGAACGATCGAGCCTCGCGCCGACACAGCCCATAATCCCGTAATGGCGAAGGATCGGATGGCGTTCCTGGGCGGCGGCGTGATGGCCGAGGCCATGATCCGCGGCGTCCTCGACAAGCACCTGGTCCCGCCCTCCCGGATCACCGTCACCGGACCGCGGCGCGAACGGCGGGCGGAGCTGGCCAAGCAGTTCGGGATCACCGCCCTCGCGTCCAACGCGGACGCGGCAAAGGCGGCCGACATCGTCGTGCTCTCGGTGAAGCCGCAGGTGCTCCCGACCGTGATGAAGGAGCTGCGCGGCAAGCTGCGTGACGATCAGCTCGTGATCTCGATCGTCGCGGGGGCGAACATGCGCGTCCTCGAGATCGGCCTCGGTCACACGACGCTCGTCCGCGCGATGCCGAACACGCCGGCGCAGGTCGGCATGGGCGTCACGGCGTGGTACCCATCGCACGCGGTGACCGCCGAGCAGCGCGAGCGGACCAAGACGATCGTCGCGGCGCTCGGCGAGGAGCTCATGGTCGAGGACGAGTCGTACATCGACATGGCGACGGCGCTCTCCGCGACCGGGCCGACGTACGTGTTCTTGCTCATGGAGGCGCTCGTCGACGCGGGCGTGCATCTCGGCTTCTCGCGCCGCGTCGCGGAGGAGCTCGTGCTGCGGACCGTCGAGGGATCGGCGCTGTTCGCGCGGAAGAGCGGACGGCACCTCGCCGAGCTGCGCAACCTGGTGACCTCGCCCGGCGGGACGAGCGCGGCGGCGATCTATCAGCTCGAGAAGGGCTCGCTCCGGACCGTGCTCTCGAAAGCGGTCTACGCGGCGCACCAGCGCGCCGTCGAGCTGGGCGCGGCCGCCGAGAAGAAGGTCACGCAGGACGAGTGAGGAGCGCGATCGCGATCGCCCTGGCCCTCATCGCCGGCGGGCTGCTCGCCTCATACGACCTCCGGACGGACGACACCGGTATCGAGGTCGGGCTGCTGCTCAGCGCGTCCGTGACGCTCGCCGCGCTGGCGCCGAAGCGCTGGTGGGCCATCGCGCTCTGCGTCGGCCTGCCCATCCCGATCATCGAGATCGCCGTCGGGCAGGTCGCGCCGCCGCCGGCGGGCGCGGTCGCGCTCGGGGTGACGATCGTTGGAGCGCTCATCGGGTTCGCGATCGCGCGGGCGTCGAGGACTGCCGCAGCGCGCTAGCTAGTTCGGGTTGACCTGGCTGACCTCGAAGACCTCGCCGTTCCGCTGGATCCGCGCGTGCGCGTCCACGGCACGCATCCACTGCGGGCCGCCGGCCGCGAGGGCCTCGAACGTCTTCGCCTCGTGGACGCTCGGCCAGAGCAGCGTCGTGTGCTCGTGGGGGGCGCCCTGCACGAGGAAGCGTTCGAGGTCCGTCCGTGTCGCGAGGATGACCGCGCAGCCGGACGTGGTGCCATCCGGTGCCCAGTTCACCTGCCGTGGTTGCCAGCGGCCGAGCCAGGCGGGGGCGGTTCCATCGAAGCCGACGACACCGATGAGCGGGGTCGGTCCGAAGTCCCAGAGCCATGCGGCCGTTTCGGCGACGATCTCCGGGTCCGCGAGCGGCTTCCACTCGCTGTCCGCGGCGGGGAGCTCGAGCACGAATCGGTCATATGCGACCTGGCTGACCTGCATCACGACACTGGACTACGCCTCGCGGGACCGGCCTGACAGTCCCGTTCGGGGGGTGCTTCGGCTAGTACCTGGGTACTACCCGCTGCGGCGCAGCCGCGGATCCAGCGCATCCCGGAGCGCGTCCCCGAGGAAGTTGAATGTGAACACGGCGATGAAGATCGCGCTCCCCGGGCCGGCGCTCATCCACCATTTCATGTTCGCGAGGTAGCGCTGCGAGTAGTTGATGTCCTGCCCCCACGAGGGATACGGGGGCTGGGGCCCGAGACCGAGGAACGAGAGCGCCGCCTCGGCGAGGATCGCGAACGCCGTGGCGAGCGTGGCCTGCACGACGAGCGCGTTCGCGATGTTCGGGAAGATGTGCCGGAGCACGATCCGCCGTGGCGGTACCCCGACGGTGCGCGCCGCCAAGATGAACTCGCGCGACCGCACGGACAGGACCTGGCCGCGGGTCAGCCGGGCATACCCCGGGATCGCCACGATGCCGATGGCGATCATCGCGTTCTGGATCTGGGGACCGAGCGACGCGGTGATGGCGATCGCCAGCACGAGGGCCGGGAACGCGAGCAGCGCGTCGATCACCCGCATCGCGAGCAGGTCGAAGGTGCCGCCGAGATAGCCGGCCATGAGGCCGACGCTCACCCCGACCAGGAATCCGATGGTCACCGAGATGACGCCGACCGAGAGGGAGACCCGCGAGCCCCAGAGGACCCGCGAGAACACGTCGCGACCGAGGTCGTCCGTGCCGAGCCAGTGTTGGAAGCTCGGCGGCTGGAGCTGGTCGAGGATGTTGACCTTGATCGGATCGTATGGCGCGATGAACGGCGCGAACGCCGCGACGAACAGGAGGATGCCGAGCAGCACGAGACCGAGGAGCATCCGCGGATTCTTCCGCAGGAACCAGCGGATCGACGACGCGCGGCTGCGCGGCCGCAGCGGGATGACGGCCGGCAGCGTCGCGCTGCTCATGACTCGGCGCCACCGAACGAGATCCGCGGGTCGAGGAACGCGTACAGGATGTCGACGACGAGCGTGCTGATCATGTACGAGAGGGCCGACACGAGCACGACACCCTGCACGATCGGGTAGTCCTGCGACGGGATGGCCTGCACCGCGAGCCGGCCGATGCCCGGGATGAAGAAGATCGTCTCGGTGATGATCGCACCTTCGATGATCGCGCCGATCTGGATCCCGATGATCGTGACCACGGGGATGAGCGCGTTCTTGAGGGCGTGGCGCGCGACGACGACGCGCTCGTGCAGCCCCTTGGCCCGCGCGGTACGGATGTAATCCTGGCCGAAGACATCGAGCAGGCTCGAGCGGACCTGCCGCAGGTTCACCGCGAGGCTCGCCGTCGCGACGGTGATCGCCGGCAGGATCAACCGGCGGATGTTGTCGACGGGATCGGTGGAGAACGGCGTCCATCCGCCCGGCGGCAGGATGTGGCCCGGGACCACGTACGCGAACAGGAGAATGAGCAGCAGGCCGAGGTAGAAGTTCGGGAACGAGACGCCGCCGAGCGTGATGCTCGTCACGAGGAGATCGAAGACCGAGTTCCGTTTCACCGCGGACAGCGTGCCGACGACGAGCGCGATGCTCACCGAGATCAGGATCGCGGCGCTGCCGAGCTCGAACGTGACCGGGAGCCGCTCGATGATCGCATCGAGGACCCGCTGATGTGTCTGGAAGGACCGACCGAGGTCGCCCTGCAGCGCGCGTGACAGCCAGGCGGCGTACTGCACCGGCAGCGGCTGGTCCAGACCGAGCTCCGCCCGGACGGCGGCGATGGTCGCCGGATCCGGATCCTCACCGGCGAAGACGAGCACCGGATCCCCCGGCGCGATGCGGATGATGACGAAGATGCCGACGGTGACGAGGAGCGCGACGGGGATCATGAGCAGGAGGCGGCGGAGGATGTATCTCGTCACTCCGCCGCCTCCGCTCTCATTGCCCGATCGAGGCTACTTCTGCACCCAGACGGTCTCGAAGCGCGGCAGCTGGTCCGGGAAGTCCTGGAACCCTTGGACCGACTTCGCCGTCAGCAGCTGCGCGGCGTTGAAGTCGTAGAAGATCCGCGACGGGTCGTCCACGACGAAGATCTGCTGCGCCTGCAGGAACAGGGCCTTGCGCTTCGCGGTGTCCGTCTCCGTGCGGGTCTGGTCGAGGAGCTTGTCGACGTCCGGGTTCGAGTAGGCCGAGTCGTTGTTCGGACGGCCGGTGTAGTTGAAGTCGTAGACGTTGCCATCGGGATCGGTCCGACCGCTCCAGCCGATGAGGGTCATGCCGAGCTGCTGGTGCTTCTGCTGGAGCGTGACGATGTCGTTGAACAGCAGGGTCTTGATGTCCATCGTGATGTCCGCCTTCGCGAGCTCAGCTTGGAGCAGCTGCGCGAACTGCAGCGTCGCCGCGCTGCCTGAGCTCACGAGGAGCTCGAACTTCAGTGGGCCCTTGCCCACGTCGGCGACGAGCTGCTTGGCCTTCGCGATGTCCGGCTTGGCGAACGGCTTGAAGCTCGGGTCGTACGCGAAGTGCGACGGCGCGATCGGACCGTACCCGACGACACCGACGCCCTGCGCCGGCCCCTTGTTGAGCAGCTCGTCACGGTCCATGGCGTAGCTGACGGCCTGCACGTAGCGCTTCTCGTTGAAGATGAAGCCCGGCGCGCGGTTCGGGACCAGGCTGTCGTAGCCGATGCCCGCGATCTCCTGGTACACAAGGGTCGGGTCGGCCTTCACGGTCGGCACGTCCTTGCCGGTGACCGCGTTGGTCGCCTGGACCTGGCCGGTGCGCACGTTCGTGAGCCGGACGTCGCCGTCGGTGATCGGCTTGATGATCACGGTGTCGAGGTACGGGAGCTTGTCGCCGTTCGCGGCCTTCCCCCACCAGTCGGGGTTCTTCACGAACGTGTAGTGATCGTCCTTTACCGCCTCGGTGAGGATGAACGGACCGGAGCCGGCCTTGAACGCCTTCCGGTTGAAGTCCGCACCACCGGCCTCGACGGCCTTCTGGGACAGCATCATGCCGGAGCGGTCGACGAGGACCGACAGGAGCGGCGCGGACGCGGTCTTGAGGTCGAGGCGCAGCGTGTACTGGTCGACGACCGTGACCGAGTCGATCGGTGCCAGCTCACCGAGCCGCAGCGATCCCTTGGTCAGGCGATAGCGGTCGAGGTTCCACTTCGCGGACGCCGCGTCGAACGGCGTTCCGTCCTGGTACTTGACGTCCGTCCGCAGGTTGAAGGTGTACGTCTTGCCGTCAGGCGAGATCGTCCACTTCGTCGCGAGCCACGGGATGATGTCGCCCTTGGGGTTCACCCGCACGAGCGAGTCGTACATCGCGTACATGAGGTGCCGGTCGACGAAGAGCCCGGACAGCAGCGGGTCCATGTTGCTGATGTCGTTGTTCATCGCGAAGGTCAGCGAGCCACCGTAGACGGCCTTCGCGCCGCTGGCGGCGGAGCCGGATGGCCCGCCGGATGTCGTGCCGGTGCACGCGCCGAGAACGATCGCCAACGCCGCGAGGATCGCGATGAAGCGTGAGATCGTGCGGACCATGCGCTCACCCCCTCAGATCTTCCCCGGGTCTGCAGGAGGATACGTCCCACGCTCGCGCAGGGTTCATGATTCCGCGGGGCGACAAAGCGACCCGGACGACCCCGCGAGATCGGTGCTAGCTGGGCTCGATGGGGGCGATGGGCTCGACTGGGGCGACGGGTTCGATGGGTTCGACGGGTTCGACGGCCGTGGCCGGCTCGCCGCCCTTCCGACCGACGCTCGGCAGCAGCCGATACCGCTCCCGCGGCCGTCGGACCGAGGCGGGCGCCTGACGTCCTTCCGCGACCGCGGCATCCGCGGCCGGGACGGCCAGCGGGTCGGCGATGATCCGGGTCGGGGCGAGGAGCCCACCCAGCCAGCCGGCGAAGATCGCGAGGAGGAGACCGAGCGCCCCACCGAAGGCGAACGTCTCGACGGACCCATAGAGCGCGACGCCGAGCACCGGCGGCACGATCTGCACCAGCCGTCCGGTCACACCGAAGACGCCGAGCGCCAGCGCGACATCAACGACGAGCAGCGCGAGCACGATGAAGATGCCGAGGAACGCGACCAGCATCCCGTGCCAGCTGGTGCGCTGGCCGGACATCCGTCCGGCGACGTAGCCGCCGACCAGATACGAGATCCCGACCGCGACGAGGATCGGCACCGCCGAACCGTAGCCACGGGTCGGGTACCAGGCCGCGAGCAGCAGGCCGACGAGCGGAGACAGGATCGCCGCGACGCCGACCGTCGCGAGCCATCCGTCCAGGATCGCGCCCCACGACGTTCTCGCGCGGCGAGTGATGACATCAGGTGCCATGGCAGTGCCCTCCGTGTCAGGTCTCACCGCCATCCGTGCAATCGAGGGGCCAGCGGGCTAGACGGCCGCTTTCCGGCTCCCGGCGCTCCGCGCGAACGTCTCGGCCAGGTCCGTCTTCTCCCAGGGGAGATCAAGGTCCGGCCGGCCGAAGTGACCATAGGCGGCGGTCTGGCGGTAGATCGGCCGGCGGAGATCGAAGCGCGAGATGATCTCCTGCGGCCGGAAGTCGAAGTGCTCGTCGATGAGCCGGCGGATGACCTCGTCGTCGACCGTCGCGGTGCCGAACGTCTCGACGTTCAGCGACACCGGCTTCGCGACGCCGATCACGTATGCGATCTGGATCTGGCAGCGGCGCGCGAGCTTCGCCGCGACGATGTTCTTGGCGACGTACCGCGCCGCGTACGCGCCGGACCGGTCGACCTTCGTCGGGTCCTTGCCGCTGAACGCGCCGCCGCCGTGCGGTGCGTACCCGCCGTAGGTGTCGACGATGATCTTGCGACCGGTGAGGCCGGCGTCCCCCATCGGGCCACCGATGACGAACTTGCCGGTGCCGTTGATGATGTAGTGCGTGTCGCGGTCCAGCAGGTTCGCCCCGAACGGACCGATCGCCGCGGGCACGATGATCTCTCTCACGTCGCGCCGGATCCGTTCGACGTCGATCCCGTCGTCGTGCTGCGTCGCGACGACCACGGTATCGACCCGCTTCGGCTGGCCCTTGTGGTACTCGACCGTGATCTGGCTCTTTCCGTCGGGCCGCAGGTACGGCAGCTCGCCGGACCTGCGGGACCTCGCGAGCTGCTTCGCGACCGCGTGAGCGAGGGTGATCGGAAGCGGCATGAGCTCCGGCGTCTCGTCGACCGCGAAGCCGAACATCATTCCCTGATCGCCCGCGCCGAGCTCGGCCCGATCGTCCTGCGCCCGGTCCACTCCCTGCGCGATGTCCGGCGACTGCGGCTTGATCGCGGTGAGGACGCCGCAGGTCTCGTAGTCGAATCCGTAGTGGGCGTTCGTGTAGCCGATGTCCTTCACGACCTCGCGCACGATGCTGATCACGTCGGCGTACGCGGTCGTCGTGATCTCGCCGGCCACGAGGACCGTGCCGGTGGTCGTCGCGGTCTCGCACGCGACCCGCGACATCGGGTCCTTCGCGAGGAGCGCGTCGAGGACGGCGTCCGAGACCTGGTCGCAGAGCTTGTCGGGGTGGCCCTCGGTGACCGACTCGCTCGAGAACAGCCACTTGTCCGCCCGCATGAAGCTGAGCGTCATCTAGGTCCCCGCCTTCCAGGACTGCGAGTAGGTCTTCTGGGCGTCGGTCATCGTGTCGATCTTCATCCCCATCGCCTCCAGCTTCAAGCGGGCAATGAGGGCATCGAGGTCCTCGGGCACCGGGTAGACGTTCGGCTTCAGGGATCTCCCCGCCTGGAGGAGGTACTCGATCGAGAGGACCTGGTTCGCGAAGCTCATATCCATGACCGCCGCCGGGTTCGCCTCCGCCGCGGCGTGGTTGAGGAGCCTGCCCTCGGCGAGCAGGAAGATCTTCCTCCCGTTCTCGTGGCTGTACTCCTCGACGAACGTCCGGATGGTGCGCTTGCCCGTGGACTGCTTCTCGAGCGCGGGAATCTCGATCTCGTCGTTGAAGTGGCCCGCGTTCGCGATGATCGCGCCGTCCTTGAGCGTCGGGAAGTGCGCGGCACCGATGA
Source organism: Candidatus Limnocylindria bacterium (assembly GCA_036564905.1). Lineage (GTDB taxonomy): Bacteria > Chloroflexota > Limnocylindria > P2-11E > P2-11E > UBA4735. The sequence continues at coordinate 707 of DATCOD010000010.1, read as the reverse complement.
CGTTCAGGTTGCCGGTGGTCGTGATGAAGATATCGCCGCGCTTGGCGGCCTCGGCCATCGGCATGACGAGGTAGCCATCCATCGCGGCCTCGAGCCCGCGCAGCGGGTCGACCTCGACGATGATGACGTTCGCCCCCATGCCGCGGAACCGCGACGCGACGCCGCGCCCGACCCAGCCGTAGCCCGCGACGACCGCGGTCTTGCCGGCGATGAGGATGTTCGTCGCGCGCAGCAGCCCGTCGATCGCCGACTGGCCCGTGCCGTACTGGTTGTCGAACATGTGCTTCGTGCGGGCTTCGTTCACCGCGACGATCGGATACGCGAGAACGCCCTCGGCGGCCATCGCGCGGAGCCGGATGACACCGGTGGTCGTCTCCTCGGTCCCGCCCTTCACGTTCGTGAGCAGATCCTTCCGGGTGGTGTGCAGGAGGGTCACCACGTCGGCGCCATCGTCCATCGTGATCTGGGGCTTCGTGTCGAGGACGGCCTCGATGTGGCGGTAGTACGTATCGCGATCCTCGCCTTTCCGGGCGAACGTGGCGATGCCCTCGTTCTTCACGAGCGCCGCCGCGGCGTCGTCCTGCGTGGAGAGCGGGTTCGAGGCGCAGAGCGCGACCGACGCGCCCGCGTCGCGCAGCGTGATCGCGAGGTTGGCGGTCTCGGTCGTCACGTGGAGGCACGCGCCGATCCGCAGGCCCTTGAACGGC
>DATCOD010000009.1:0-25540 GCA_036564905.1 Candidatus Limnocylindria bacterium | reverse complement strand
GTGCAGGGCGAGCATCCGCTGGTTCTCGCGCTGCCGGGCGAGGAGCAGCTGCGCGGCCTCGAGCGCGGTCCGCAGCTCGCGCGCGACGCTCTCGAGCAGGCGGATCTCCTGCGACGTCCAGGCCCGCGGCGCGCCGACCTGATCGAGCACGAGCACGCCGGAGAGCTGCCCGCCCAGGCCGATCGGCGTGGCGACCGCGGCCAGCGTGCCTTGTTCGATGAGCGTGTGGCTGCCGAGCGACGGGTCCGCGAGCCGCGCGTCCACGCGCACGTCGCGGACGGCGATCGTGCGTCCCTCACGCGCCGCGAGGGCGCTCAGCGGCATCCGCCCCTCTGCGCCGACGCCGACCGGTTCGACGCCGGGCGCATCCCATTCGTGCAGCACGGTGCGGTCGGCGAGGCCGGCGCCGCTGATGAGCACGCGGGACACGCCCAGCTCGTGCCCGAGCTCCTCGAGCGCCGAGGCGACGACCGCGTCGGGATCGAGGTTCGAATAGATGCGCTGGGAGATCCGGTTCACGACCGCCTCGCGGTCGGCGCGTGAATCGGCCTCGGCGATCGAGAGCGCGTTGTGCAGCGCTCCCGCGACGTACTGGCCGAGGAGCGCGACGAGCTGGAGCTGGTCGCGCGTCAGTGCCTTCGGCTGCGGGTCGACGATCACGAGCGCGCCGATGAGCCGCGACCGCGAGACCAGCGGCAGCGCGGCGAAGCACCGAGCGCTCGCGAGCCCGGGGAGCTGCGACACGAGTGCCGCCCAGTCGGCGATGGCCGTCGTGTCATCGACCACGAAGCTCTTCTTGTCGCCGATGAGCCGCGACCGCATCGCCGGGGGGAGGGCCCCGATCGGGTAGGTGGTCCCGGGCCGTGGCGAGACGTTGCCGCCCTGCTGCGCGAGGATGCGGATGAGCTCAGCGGACTCCTCATATTGCAGGAGCGTCGCGGTCGCCGAGTCGGCGAGCAGCCCCGTGATGCCGGTCAGGAACTGGGCGGCGACCTCCTGCGGGCCGAGCGGACCGGAGAGCCCCGCCGAAAGGGTCCCGATGAGCGCGAGCTCGCCGGCCCGGCGCTGGCTCGTCGCGAGGGCCTGACGGAGGCGCTCCGTCACCTGATAGACCGCGAGGCCCGCGACCCCGCAGAGGAGCACCCAGATGACGAGGCTGATGTCGTGGACGGTGAGCGCCTGCTTGAGCAGGTTGTATGGATCGTCGGGCAGATCGATGATGCCGACGCGGTCAAGCTCCGAGTCGTACATGTACTCGACGAGCTGGAACGAGACCGCGCCGAACACGCCGGCGACGAGGATGTACAGGTAGCGGGACTGCGTGAAGCGCCGCATGGTGTCCAAATCGTAGCCACCGCCGGGGAGCGTGACCGTGCCGGCGCCGGGTCGGAACGAGCCGGCGATACACTCGGGATGAGCCATGTCGAGGAGGGCCGCAGCGTTGCAGAGCAATCTCGTACCCATGGTGGTCGAGCAGTCCGGCCGTGGCGAGCGGGCCTACGACATCTTTTCCCGCCTGCTGAAGGACCGGATCATCTTCATCACCGACATGATCGAAGACAACATGGCCAACCTCATCATCGCCCAGCTGCTGTTCCTCGATTCCGAGGATCCCGACAAGGACATCCACGTCTACATCAACTCGGGCGGCGGCGTGGTGACGGCCGGCCTCGCGATCTACGACACCATGCAATACCTGCGCTCGCCGATCAACACCGTGTGCATCGGTCAGGCCGCGTCGATGGCCGCCGTGCTGCTCGCGGCGGGCGCGCCGGGCAAGCGGTTCGCGCTCCCGAACTCGCGGATCATGATCCACCAGGGGTCGGGCGGATTCCGCGGCAACACGCCGGACGTGATCATCCAGGTGAAGGAGCTCGAGACGCTCGTCGACAAGCTGATGAAGATCCTCGCGTTCCACACCGGTCAGCCCGCGGAAAAGGTGAGGCAGGACTCCGAGCGCGATCGGTTCATGAGCGCCGAGGAGGCGAAGACCTACGGCCTCATCGACGATGTCTACGTCGGCAAGGCGAACGACGCGGTGCTTCCGAAGGCCGAGGAGCCGAAGGCCCCGACCCCGATCAGCGAAACGGTCCGAGTTCGGTCATGACGACGGCCGCCAAGGGGGGCAAGCCCTACCGCTGCTCGTTCTGCGGGAAATCCCAGGATCAGGTCCGCAAGCTCATCGCGGGCCAGGGCGTCTACATCTGCGACGAGTGCATCACGCTCTGCCGCGAGATCGTCGACGAAGAGTTCATGGAGACGCCGAAGGCGCGCGCGACCGGATCGAAGGTCCCGAGCCCCCGGCGGATCAACGAGATCCTCGACCAGTACGTCATCGGCCAGGACAAGGCCAAGCGCGTGCTCTCCGTCGCCGTCTACAACCACTACAAGCGGGTCGGGGCCGGGCACCGGGTCGACGACGTCGAGCTCGGCAAGTCGAACGTCCTCCTCATCGGCCCGACCGGCTGCGGCAAGACGCTCCTCGCGCAGACCCTCGCCCGGATCCTCGACGTGCCGTTCTCCATCGCCGACGCGACGAGCCTCACCGAGGCCGGGTACGTGGGCGAGGACGTCGAGAACATCCTGCTGCGCCTCATCCAGTCCGCGGACTTCGACCTGAATCGGGCCCAGCGCGGGATCATCTACATCGACGAGATCGACAAGATCGCGCGGAAGGGCGACAACCCGTCCATCACGCGTGATGTGTCCGGTGAAGGGGTCCAGCAGGCGCTGCTCAAGATCCTCGAGGGCACGATCGCGAACGTGCCGCCGCAGGGCGGCCGGAAGCATCCGCACCAGGACTTCATCCAGATCGACACGACGAACATCCTGTTCATCCTCGGCGGCGCGTTCGAGGGCCTTGAGAAGATCGTCGAGGCGCGGATCGGCAAGAAGACGATGGGCTTCGGCGCGACGCTGTCGCAGAACACCAAGGAGACCACGGCGGTCCTCTCCGAGGTGATGCCCGACGATCTGCTCAAGTACGGCCTCATCCCGGAGTTCGTCGGCCGCATGCCGGTCGTCGTCCCGCTCCAGGCGCTCGACCAGGCGGACCTCCTGCGCATCCTCACCGAGCCGAAGAACGCGATCGTCAAGCAGTACCAGAAGTTCCTCTCGATCGACAAGGTGGAGCTGCAGTTCACCGAGGACGGGCTGCTCGCCGCCGCGATCGGCGCCGCGAAGCGGAAGACCGGTGCCCGCGGCCTGCGGACGATCATCGAAGAGGTCCTCCTCGACGTGATGTACGAGATCCCCTCCCGCGCCGACGTGCGCAAGGTGGTCGTCACGGCCGAGGCCATCGAGGGCAAGGCCGACCCGCTGCTCCTCAGCAAGAACGAGCAGCTCGTCCTCGAAGGAGACGAAGCCTCGTCCGCCTAGCGCCGCTAGCATCACCGGATGCCGAAGCTCTACTACGCCTCGCCACGCGATCTTCCGTCGAAGAGCCCGCTCCCGGGGATGACCCAGCGGATCATCCGCGCGGAGGCGGCGACGGTCGCGATCACCGACCTCGACCCGAAGACCGTCGTCGAATCGCACAAGCATCCGATGGAGCAGACCGGCGTGGTCACGAAGGGCAGCCTGGTGATGGTCATCGCGGGTGAGCAGCGGATCCTGACGCCCGGTGACACCTACCGGGTCCCGCCGAACGCCTCGCACGGCGCGCGCGTGTTCGAGGAGCGCTGCCAGGTCATCGACATCTGGGCGCCGGCTCGCGACGACCTCTAGCGCGACCGGCTCGGCGAGATCATCGGCTAAACTCAGCCCAGACCGGCGACGACCGAACGGAGTACCGACCGCAGCCGATATAGAGACGGACCGCAGGAGCTGGAAGCGGACCACGGCACCGGGTCGGGAACGTCACTCGCGAGCCGGATCGGGTCCGCCCGTTAGCGCGGTGAATGAGGCGTCCGCGAGGACGCGAACTCAGGTGGTACCACGAGGGCCTTAGCCGTCGTCCTGTCGGACGGCGGCATTTTGTTTACCCGGCGTAGAAAGGAGATGGAGTAATGGACAGGCCGAAGGCTCCCGAGGCGGTGCTGCGATACCGCGGCAAGAACTTCGACCCGAGCGCCGTCGAGACGTTCCTCTACGACTGGTGGGATGCGTCCGGCTTCTTCACGCCCGGACCGGCGCAGGACGGCGAGAAGCCGTTCGTGATGATGCTGCCGCTGCCGAACGTGACCGGCGACCTCCACCTCGGCCACGCCCTCGGGTTCGGCGGCTACGAGGATCTCATGGCCCGCTGGCACCGGATGCGCGGGGAGCCGACGCTCTGGGTCCCCGGCACGGACCACGCGGGGATCATCGCCCAGATCGTCGTCGAGCGCGAGCTCGCGAAGGAGGGCGACCGGCGGACCGACCCGACGAAGGACGCCGGCCGCACCATGGGCCTGACCCGCGAGGAGTTCCTCGCGGAGATGTGGCGCTGGATGGAGCACTACAAGCCGCGCATCTACAAGCAGCTGCGGATGCTCGGCTGCAGCCTCGACTGGACGCGCGTCCATTTCACGATGGATCCCGACATGCAGCGGCGCGTGCGCATCCACTTCATCCGGCTGTACCGGAAGGGGCATCTCTACCGGGCCGACCGCATCGTCCACTGGTGCCTGACCTGCCAGACGACGTACTCGGACCTCGAGGCGCTGCACGTCGAGCGCACCGACCAGCTGAGCTTCGTGCGCTACCCGTGGGCCCGGGCCATGCCGGCGGGCACGCCGGACCTGGTGGTCGCGACGACGCGCCCGGAGACGATCGTGGCCGACACCGCGGTGGCGGTCCATCCCGATGACCCGCGCTGGAGAGGGCTGATCGGCGCGGAGGTGCTCGTCCCGGTCTCCGAGCGCAGGGTGACGATCATCGGCGACGAGGCGGTCGACCGGGAGTTCGGCACCGGCGCGCTCAAGGTGACCCCCGGGCACGACGCGACGGACTTCGAGATCGGCCAGCGGCATGGCCTGCAGGTGCTGTCGGCCATCGACACCCGCGGCTACATGACGCCCGCGGCGGGACCGCTCGCCGGCCTCGATCGCGACACCGCGCGGACGGCGATGATCGAGCGCTTGAAGGAGAAGGGCCTGCTCGTGAAGCAGGAGCCGATCACGCACGCCGTCGGCATCCACGACCGCTGCGAGACCGTGGACGAGCCGCTGGTCATGAAGCAGTGGTGGATGCGCATGCCGCCGCTCGCGAAGCCGGCGATGGAGGCGGTGCGCACGGGCAGGACGCGGATCGTCCCGAAGTGGCAGGAGAAGGTCTTCTTCGAGTGGATGGAGAACATCCGCGACTGGTCGGTGTCGCGCCAGATCTGGTGGGGTCACTCCATCCCGGTGTGGTACTGCCGCGACTGCGACGAGGTCGTCGTGCCCGACGAGGATGCGCCGGACCCGACGACGTGTCCGAGGTGCGGCTCGCTCGACCTGAAGCAGGATCCCGACGTGCTCGACACGTGGTTCAGCTCGGCGCTCTGGCCGCACTCGACGCTCGGCTGGCCCGAGAAGACGGAGGACCTCGCCCGGTTCTACCCCGGCTCGATGCTCGAGACCGGGTGGGACATCCTGTTCTTCTGGGTCGCCCGGATGATGATGATGGGGATCGAGAACACGGGCGACGTCCCATTCCACACCGTCTATCTCCACGGAATGGTGCGGTCGGACGGCCGGAAGATGAGCAAGTCCAAGGGCAACGTGACCAGCCCGGTCGGGATCATGGAGGAGCACGGCGCCGACGCGCTTCGCTACGCGCTCGTGAGCGGCATCGCCGCCGGAGCGGATAGCGAGTTCTCCGAGGGCAAGCTCGAGAACGGTCGCCGGTTCGTGAACAAGCTCTGGAACGCGGGACGCTTCGCGCTCGCGCAGATCGAGGCGCGGCCGGGGGCGCTCAGCGCGCCGATCGACGAGTCGCCGATCACGACCGCGGGGCTCACCGAGGCCGACCGGTGGATCCTGTCGCGCACCGAGGCGGCGGTCGAGGAGCTCACGCGGCTCATCGAGCTGTACCAGTTCGGCGAGTACGCCACGGCCCTCCAGCAGTTCGTCTGGACCGAGGTCGCCGACGTCTACATCGAGCTCGCGAAGCCGCAGCGCCGGCCCGCGGGCTCCGAGGATGCCGCGGTGCGCACGCTCGCGTACGTGTTCGACCGCGTGCTTCGGCTCGCGCACCCGATCATCCCGTTCGTCAGCGACACGCTCGCCCTGCAGCTCTGGGCGAGCTTCCGGAAGTCGGATCCCGCTCCGTCGCTCGTGGTGTCACGCTGGCCGGCGGCCGGTGCGCGCGACCTTGGGCTCGAGGAGCGGTTCGGGCTCGCCATCGAGGTCATCCGCCGGATCCGCGAGCGGCGGCAGGAGGCGGGCAGCGATCCCGGCGCGCGGCTGCGGGTCTCCCTCGGCGGCGACGCCGAGGCGCTCCGGCCGTTCAGCGAGATCATCTCGTCGCTCACCGCCGCGGACGTGCGCTTCGGCGGCGGCGAGAGCGCCCCGACCTTGGTGCGCGCGGTCGAGGTGCGCGTGGACGTGCCGCGCGATGCCGTCGCCGACCGGGCGCGGCTCGAGAAGGAGCTGCTGGAGGCGCTCGCGCTCCTCGAGAAGTCTCGGGCGCTCGTCGCGGATCCGAGCTTCACGCAGCGCGCGCCGGCGCCGGTGGTGGAGAAGGCTCGGGCCGCTCTTGCCGAACGAGAGGCGGCCGTCGCCTCGCTCCGATCGGAGCTCGGCCGGATCCTGTAGGGACCGATGCCCATCGATATCGCGTTCGAGACCCACTCGATCAGCGAAGACAACGAGCGTGGCATCGCGACCGGCTGGCTCCCCGGTCGTCTCTCGGCGCGAGGCCGCGCGCTCGCGCGCGATCTCGGTGAGCGGCACCGGAACGACGGCACCGCAGCCGTGTTCAGCTCGGACCTCGCGCGCGCCGTGGAGACCGTCGAGATCGCGTTCGCCGGCCCGGCGCTGCCGATCCACACCGATCCGCGGCTTCGCGAATGCGACTACGGCGAGCTGAACGGCGCTTCGGTGGAGCTGCTCGCACCTCGCTCGCGCTTCATCGCCACGCCGTTCCCCGGCGGCGGAGAGAGCTATCGCGACGTCGTCGAGCGGGTGCGCGGCTTCATCGGCGACCTCGCGCCGTTCGAGGGCCGCCGGGTCCTCGTGGTCGGGCACTCCGCGACGCGCTGGGCGCTCGACCATCTGCTGACCGGTCGGGCGCTCGAGGACCTGGTCGACGCGCCCTTCGATTGGCAGCCCGGGTGGCGCTATCGGACGACCTGAGGAGGCCGGAGCTTTCGCTCCGGCCTCTGGTCAGCTGGCGATCGCGTGGTCTATTGGTTGTCCTTCAGGATCTGGTTCGCCTTCTGGCCGGCGGCCTTCACGGCGGCCGGGATGTCGGTGACCTTCCCCGCGACGACGGCGTTCAACATGTCCTCGATGACCGTCCGGATGTCCTGCTGGCCGCGCACGTTCGGCTCCGGGACGCTCGTCCCGATGAGGTCGAACGCCTGCTTGCCCTGGACGTCGGTCTTCCACGCGTTCTTCAAGGTGTCGGTGTCGGCGGCGGTCTTACGGACCGGCATGTAGCTCGACTTCACCGCCCACTCGGCGGTCTGCGCGGCATCCGCGAACCACTTCACGAACAGCCATGAGGCGAGCTGCTTCTCCGGGGTGCTCTTGAAGATCGCGATGTTCGCGCCGTATTGCACGGTGGCCGCCTTGGTCGGGTCCTTCTGCGGGATGCTGGAGAGGCTCCAATTGATCGGCTGCTTGAAGCTCGAGACGAAGAACGGACGGCCGGTGCTCGACTCCTGGACGAACGCGACCTTCGCGGTCCCGAAGTCCGTCTGGTAGTCGAAGCCCTTCGGCACGTACGCGCTGCCGGCGTCGATCATCCGCTTCATCATCGTGATGGCGTCGATCGCCGGCTGCTGGTCCCAGGCGACGGTCTTCTGGTCGGCACTCATGAGCTGGCCGCCCCGCGAGAGGACCCAGCCGTTGAAGCTCGACGCGTTGATCGTGACGGCCCAGCCGTACCGGGTGGTCTTGCCGTCGGCGCCCACCTTGGTGGCGGCCTTGGCCGTGGCCTCGAACTCATCCCAGGTCTTCGGGTCGCTCTTGCCGATCTCCTTCAGGATGTCCTCGTTGTTGTACTGGAGGAAGAGCGACTTGGTGAACGGGAACGAGAGGAGCTGGTTGCCGAACTGCGGGAACCGGTTCGTGTCGTAGTACGGCTTGTAGATGTCGGCCTGCGACGCTTTGTCGAGGCCGTTCTTCGCGGAGTTCACGTACGGATCGAGGTTGAGCACGACGTCGGCCTTCATGTAGTCGGCGACGAAGCTCTCGTACGCGACCGCGAGCTCGGGGAGCGCACCGGCCTGGATGGCCGACAGGTTCTTCTGGTAGAGCTGCGTGTAGCTGCCCTGGTACTGCAACGTCACGGTGATGCCCTTGCCGTTGGTCGAGTTGAACCGGTCGACCATCGCCTGGAGCGCCGCCGCGTTCGCGCCCGTCTGGGTGTGCCAGAGCGTGAGCCCGATCGGCTGTCCGGAAAGATCGATGTCCGCCTGGGTGGACTGGGCCGGCGCGGGTGCCGCGGCACCGCTGCACGCTGTCGCGACGACCATGACCGCGGCGATGATCGCAAGCTTCGATCGCATGAAGTTCATTTTGGCCCCTACCTCCTCATTGCCCCTTGGGATACGGACGAGCGTTAGCCACGGATACCGGTCCTGGCCACCCCCTGGATGAGATACCGCTGCGCGAACAGGAAGATCAGCACCACCGGGGCGATCACGAAGGTGGCCGCCGCCATCTCGAGATGATATTGCGCTCCGAATTCAGTGCGGAACTGCGCCATTCCGACCTGGACCGGCCTGACCGCGTCGCTGTTCGTCACGAGGAGCGGCCATTGGAAGGCGTCGTATACGCCGAGTCCCGTGATCAGGGTGACGGTGACGAGGACCGGGACCGAGAGTGGGAGCACGACGCTCCAGAGGAAGCGGAGATGTCCCGCGCCGTCGACCTCCGCGGCGTCGGCGAGCTCGTTCGGGATCGATCTGAAGTGCTGGCGCAGCAGGAAGATCGAGAACACCGAGGCGAGGAACGGGATGATCTGGACCTGAAGGGTGTCCGCGAGGTGCAGGTATCGCGTCACGAGCACGAAGTTCGGGATGAGCGTGGCCTCGCCCGGGATCATGTACGTGGCGAGGAGGATGAAGAAGACCGCGCCCTTGCCCTTGAAGCTCAGCCGCGCGAACGCGTAGGCCGCGAGGATCGAGGTCGTCAGCTCGCCGACGGTCACCGCGATCCCGATCAGGAAGGTGTTGCGGAAGAACGCGACCCAGGGCGCGTCGGCCCAGGCGGTCGCGAAGTTCTCGACGTGCAGCTCGTGGGGGAACAACGTCGGCGGGAACTGGGTGGCTTCGAAGAAGCTCTTGAACGCGGTCGAGACCATCCAGTAGAACGGGAACGCGATCACGATCGCGACGGATGCGAGCGCCGCGTGCTTGAGCACGGTCCGAACGCGGACCCGCGGTGTGCCGGACGGCCGCGCGACAGCGGTGCTAGCCATAGTGCACCCGCCGTTCGGCGACGCGGAACTGGAGCAGCGTGAACCCGATGATGACCAGCGTGAGGAGCACCGCCATCGCCGCCCCGAGGTCGATGCGCCCCTGCTGGAAGAAGACGTGGAAGATCTCGTACCCGAGGGTCTTCGTCGTCTCGAGCGGTCCGCCGTTCGTCATCGCGTAGATCTGGTTGAACGCCTTCAGCGATCCGATCGTGGCGATCGTCGCGACGAAGAAGGTGGTCGGGCTGAGCAACGGGAGCGTGATCTTCGTGAAGACCTGACGCTCGGAGGCCCCGTCGAGCCGCGCCGCCTCGTAGTACTCGTTGGAGATGTTGCCGAGACCGGCGAGGAAGATCACGACCTGGAACCCGATGTAGTGCCAGATCGTGTAGATCGACACGCCGACCAGCGCGAGGCTCGGTCCGGCGAAGATCGACTGGCGGAATTGACTGCCGGCGGGGAACGGCGACCAGTCGGGCAGCGTCACGCCGAACGAGCCCGCGATGAGCTCGACGATGCCCCGCGGCTCATCCAGCCACTGCTGCGGCCCGATCCCGACGAAGCCGAGGACGGTGTTGAAGAGGCCGTAGCTCGGGTTCATCAGCCAGTTGAAGATCACCGCGGCGGCGATCACCGATGTGATGTACGGCATGAAGTAGAGCGCGCGGTAGAGCCCCCGGCCCTTCATCTTCTGGAACAGGAGGTACGCGAGGACGAGGGACACGACGATCTCGATCGGCACCGTGATCAGCGTGTAGGTGAACGTCACCGAGAGCGACTGCCAGAACTCCTCTGCGCGCGACCCGAGGAGGACGGTCTGGTAGTTGTCCAGACCGCGGAAGGCGCCCTGCACGATGTCCCACCGGAACAACGACATATAGACGGCGGCGAACCCGGGAAGGAACTGGAAGATGAGGATGATGACGACGGCCGGCAGCACGAACGCGTAGGCCAGGAGATTCTCGGCGAGGGCGCGACGGCGGCGCGTTGATCCCGTTGCGGGGCGCGTCATGACGGCAGCCCTCACCTTGCTGCGATGATAGGGGAGCACATGCCCATCCACGACTACCACTGCGACCACTGCGGCCACACGTTCTCGGCGGTCCAGTCGTATACCGACGCGACCCTCGACCGGTGCCCGAGCTGCGGCAAGCGCCCGCGAAAGCTGATGGCGACGCCGGCGATCGTGTTCAAGGGCGGTGGCTGGTACAAGACCGACAGCCGGCCGAAACAGAAAGAGTCCGGCGACGCGGCTGCCGCGAAGGACACGGCTACCAAGGGAACCGACCCGAAGCCGGCCACGGACCCGAAGCCCGCGGCCGAGGCGAAGCCGGCCAGGGACCCGAAGCCCGCGGCCGAGACCAAGAGCGGGTCAGCGAAGGCGGACGCCGCATCCTCGTAGCGACCCGCCGGGTCTTCGGCGCATTCCTCGCCGACGACGGCCCGTTCCTGGCGGGCGCGATCGCCTACCAGATCTTCTTCGCGCTCATTCCGCTCCTGGCGCTCGTCATCGGCGTCTTCGGGTTCATCTACGGCACGCAGCAGGCGGAGGTCGAGCTCGCCCGGATCGTGCGCGGGTTGATGCCCGCCGCCACCGGGCAGGAGACCAGGCTGGTGGGCCAGATCGTCCAGGGCCGTGCGCTGTCCCTCGGCCTCGGCTTGGTCGGGACACTGCTCACGGTCACCGCGATCCTCGGCTCGATCGACACCGCGATCTCGCACATCCTCGGACGCGAGGGGAGGCGTGCGTTCCTCCGTGAACGCCTCAACAGCACCGCCTTCATCATGCTCGTGCTCGCGCTCGCCGTCGCGTCATTCACCGTCAGCTTCGGGGTGCAGGCGGCCTCCAGCGCGCTCGCCGACTCCGGCCTCCGCGGCGTGCGCCTCCTGTTCGAGGTGATCTCGCCGTTCGTGGGCTTGGCCTTCGGTTTCTGGTTCTTCTACCTCGTGTTCCGATTCGCTCCGCGGCGCCGGATCGCGCCCGCGCCGGCCCGCCGGGCCGCGCTGGTCTCGGCCGTGCTCTGGGAGGTGGCGAAGATCGCGTTCGGATTCCTCACGCGGGGACTCGGCATCTTCGAGGCGTACGGCGCGCTGGCCTTCGCTGCCGGACTATTGACCTGGATCTACGTGACGGCGGCGATCATCCTGATCGGAGCGGAGGTCGTGAAGGCGCACGATGCTTGAGCGGCTCGAGGCGATGGCCAGCCGAGCGATCGAGGGCTGGAGCGCGCGGCTGTTCCGCGCGCGGCTGCAGCCGGTCCAGATCGGCAAGCGCGTCATCCGCGCGATGGAGGCGCATCAGACCATCTCGCTCGCCAAGACGTTCGTCCCGAATAGCTACGTCGTGTCGCTTTCGCCCGCCGACTACGCGCAGTTCGAGCAGTACAAGCGCAGCCTCGAGCGCGATCTCGCCGAGGCGGTCCTCGGCGCGGCGCGGGACCGGCGGTTCACCCTCCTGGCGTATCCGACGGTCGAGATCGAGGAGGACGAGGACCTCTCGCCCGGCGACCTGCGCGTGGCCTGCGCGCTCGTCGACTCGTCGGGCGAAGAGGTTCCGGCGAACGAGCCGGATCGTCTGGGCGGCATCGCCGCGGGGCACACGATGATCCTCGACCGCGACGCGCTCCTCTCCGCGAAGCCGCGCGCGCCCCAGGGCGCGATCGTCGCGCGGGAGGGAACGGTCGAGCGACAGGTCCGGCTCAGCGCGGAGCCGCTCACCGTGGGCCGCGACCCGAAGAACGACATCGTCCTCGACGATCGCCGCGTGTCGCGCCGCCACGCCGAGATCCGGTTGCGGCTCGGCCGCTACACCCTGTACGACCTGCAGAGCACGAACGGCACCTTCGTGAACGGCCGGCGGATCGCCGAGATGGTGCTCTCCGACGACGACCGCATCACCATCGGCGGCGCGGAGCTGCAGATCCGGCTCGAGGGCTAGTGGACGTCACCTTCGCGGTCATCCTCTGGGGAGTCCGGATCGCGTTCCTGGTCCTGCTCTACCTGTTCCTCATCCGCGCCTTCCGCGCCCTCCAGCGCGCGCTGTCCGACGAACGCGTCGCCGTGACGGCGCGCCAGACGGGGATCGCCGCGCTCGTCGTCACGCGCAGCCACCCGGGCGGTCCGCGGGTCGGCGAGCGGATGCCGCTGCGCGCCGTCTCGAGCGTCGGCCGCGACTCCGGGAACGACGTCGTCTTGAACGACGAGGCCGCGTCCGCGAAGCACGCGATCGTGAGCTTCGCCGACGGTGAGTGGTGGCTCGAGGACGCCGGCAGCACCAATGGCACGCTGCTCAACGGCTCGCGGGTCCGGGACAAGGAGCGCCTGCACTACGGCGATGAGGTCGCCGTCGGCCGCATCGCGCTGCGCCTCGAGCGCGCGCAGTGATCCGCGCGCGCCCCGCCGCCCGGCTCGCCGAGCTCCGGCTCCTGTTCTGGGTCGCCGCGTTGAGCCTCTCCGGGTACGTCGCGGTCGTCGCCGCGGCCTCCGGCCGGTTCGCGTGGTACGAGGTCGTCGTGCCCGCCGCGGTCCTCGCGATCTTCTTCGCGCTCCACCTGTTCCTCGTCTCGGTCGGGTTCCGTGGCGATCAGCTGCTCATGCCGCTCGCGGTGGGACTGACCGGCATCGGCTTCGTCCTCGTCGAGCGGCTCGCGCCGACCCTGCTGCTCCAGCAGCTGAGCTGGCTCGTCATCGCGGCCGGCGCGTTCTGCGTCACGATCCTGATCCCGCGCGATGTCTCGGTGCTCGCGCGGTACAAGTACACGTGGGCGCTCCTCGGCGTGCTCCTGTTGATCTCCCCGCTCCTGCCGGGCATCGGCCGGGAGATCAACGGCGCGCGCATCTGGGTCGGCATCACCGGCATCGCCCAGTTCGAGCCGTGGGAGGTCGTGAAGATCGCGCTGGTGATCTTCTTCGCTGCGTACCTCGAGGAGTACCGCGAGGTGCTCTCCACGCCACCGCGCCGGTTCGGGCCGATCCCGCGGCCGCCGGTCCCGTATCTCCTGCCGATCGTCGGCATGTGGCTCGTAGCGATGCTCGTGATGGTGTTCGAGAAGGACCTCGGCGCGACGCTCCTGTTCTTCGGGATCTTCCTCGCGATGCTCTACCTCGCGACGGGCGAGCCGTTCTACGTCGTCATCGGCCTGGTCATGCTCGTGGCCGGGGGCGTCGTCGCCTACCACGCGTTCGGTCACGTCGCGGCGCGCGTCGACGTCTGGCTCGCGCCGTTCAACAGCGATCTCCGGTTCGACCAGGCGTACCAGCTCACGCAGGGGCTGTTCTCGCTCGCCAACGGCGGCGTCCTCGGGGCGGGCCTGGGCAACGGGATGCCCGAGCGGATCCCGGTCGTGTGGAGCGACTTCGTGTTCGACGCGTTCACCGAGGAGGTCGGCTTCGCCGGCGCCCTGGCGCTGCTCGCCTTCTACCTCGTGTTCGTCTACCGCGGCATGCTCATCGCGCTCCGCGCCCCGACCGTGTTCCTGCAGCTGCTCGCCGCCGGCCTCTCGTTCATCGTCGCGTTCCAGACCCTCGTCATCGTCGGCGGCAACGCGAAGCTCATACCCCTCACCGGCATCACGTTGCCCTTCGTCGCCTACGGCGGCTCGTCACTGGTCACGAACTTCATGCTCGTCGCCTTGTTGCTGCGGGTGAGCGATGTCACGGCGCGGGTGCGACGATGACGGCTGAGGCGCGTGCGTTCGGGCTCGGCGGGTATCCGCCGCGCTCGCTCGTCACGTGCGTTCACGGTGCCGGCCGTCCCTCCGGACGAGCCTTCGCTCGTCGGACACCCGCCGATCCCCATCACCGCACACCCGACCCATTCAAGGGTCGTACCTCGTGGTGAGCGAACGCACGATCGCACGCAACATTCGGCGACTCACATTCACGATCGCGATCGCGTTCCTCATGACGTCGATCGGGGTCGGGTACTGGACGATCGTCGCGGCGGGCGACCTCAATGCGGACCCGTTCAATCCGCGTTTGATCGCGGCGGTCCGCGACCGGCCGCGGGGCAAGATCGTCGACTCGAGCGGACGGGTGCTGGCCGAATCCGTGAAGGATGGCGATGCGTACCGGCGCCGCTACGCGGACCGGTCGCTGGCGCAGGTCGTGGGCTACGCGTCGTTCAAGTACGGCGCGTCCGGGATCGAGGGCGCGTACCAGGGGTCGCTCATCGGCCAGGACCCCGCGGACCTCCTCGGGCAGTGGAAGGCCCGCTACCTCGGGGCGCGCGCCGAGCCGGGCTCCGTCGTGCTCGGGATCGACCCGAAGGTGCAGCAGGCCGCGGTCGCGGCGCTGGCCGGACGGCGCGGCGCGATCGTCGCGCTCGACCCGAAGACCGGCCGGATCCTCGCCTCGGTGAGCAACCCGAGCTACGACGCGAACGCGCTCGTCGATCCGCAGCAGCAGGACGCCGCGTGGGCGCAGCTCAACGACGCGACCGACCGACCGCTGCTGAACCGGGTCGCCCAGGGTCTCTACCCGCCCGGCTCGACGATGAAGATCGTCACCGCCGCGGCGGCGCTCGAGAGCGGCTTCGATCCGAACCAGAAGATCCGCGTGGACGATCCGTTCCAGGCCGACAAGTCGTGGGGCGACTATTACGTGCGTTCGTCGTCCGGCGCGCACGGCGACTTCGACATGTCGCTCGCCTTCCAGCGGAGCGAGAACATCTACTTCGCGAAGGTCGGCCTCACGATCGGCGCGCAGAAGCTCAGCGACATGGCCAAGAAGTTCGGCCTCGGCCACGCGCCCGCGCTCGATCTCGCGGCGGCGACGGGGCAGCTCTCCAACAGCGGCACGCTGGATCGGCCGACGCTCCTCGCGGACACGAGCTATGGGCAGGGCGAGCTGCTGACGTCGCCGCTCCAGATGGCGATGGTCGCGGCGACCGTCGGCAACCACGGCGTTCAGGTCCAGCCGCACTACGTCATCGAGATCCGCGATCCTTCCGGCGGCGTCTTGCGCACCGTGGGTGGATCGGCGGGGGATCAGATCATCAGCAGAGCCACGGCGGCCACGCTCACGTCCTATCTCGTGCAGGCCGTCGAGGCGCCCGGCGCATTCGCCTTCGGGGCGAAGATCACCGGTGTCCACGTCGCGGGAAAGACCGGGACCGCGGAGACCCCGAGCGGCTCACCGCACGGCTGGTTCGTCGGCTTCGCGCCGGCCGAGGACCCGCAGATCGCGGTGGCCGTGATCATCGAGAACGCGGGTCAGGGCGGAGTCGACGCGGCCCCCCTCGGCGGACTGGTCATGCGCGCCGCGCTCGGCAGGTAGGGACCGCCGGCGCGGATTGAACCGTCCGGGCCTCGCGACCGTTCTATAGGCGAGCGGGCCGCACGTACCATTGGTCGAGGGAAATCGGGATTTCAGGGGGTTCGGTTGGACAGCACGGGCCTTTCCCGGCAGGTCGGCAGCGTCGTTGAGAACGTCGAACGGGTCATCTTCGGCAAGCATCACGAGGTCGAGCTCGCGTTCGTCGCGCTCCTCTGCCGCGGGCACATCCTCATCGAGGACGTGCCCGGCACGGGCAAGACGGTCCTCGCGAAGGCCTTCGCCCGCTCGCTCGGCTGCAGCTTCCGACGCATCCAGTTCACCCCGGACCTCCTGCCGTCGGACGTGACCGGCGTCTCGATCTTCAACCAGCAGAGCAACGGCTTCGAGTTCCGCGCCGGGCCGGTGATGAGCCAGATCGTCCTCGCCGACGAGATCAACCGGGCGACCCCGAAGACCCAATCCGCCCTCCTCGAGGCCATGGAGGAGCGTCAGGTGACCGTCGACGGCACGACCTACCACCTGCCCGACCCGTTCCTGGTCATGGCCACCCAGAACCCGATCGAATACGAGGGCACGTTCCCGCTGCCCGAGGCGCAGCTCGACCGGTTCTTCATCCGCCTGCAGCTCGGATACCCGAAGCCGAAGGAGGAGGTCGACATCCTCGACGCACAGCGCGTCCAGCACCCCCTCGAGAGCCTCGGGCAGGTGATGAGCGCGGATGAGCTCCTCGCCGCACAGGCCGGCGTGCGGGACGTGCACATCGCGGACCCGGTGAAGCACTACGTCGTGGCAGTCGTCGGCGCGACGCGCTCGCACCCCGATGTGTATCTCGGCGCGTCGCCCCGTGGCTCGCTCGCGCTCGCCCGCGCGGCCCAGGCGTATGCCGCCGTTCGGGGCCGCGATTACGTGGTGCCGGACGACGTGAAGGCCCTCGCCGGTCCGACGCTCGCGCACCGCTTGATCCTCCAGCCCCAGGCGCGGTTGAAGGACCTCGCGCAGACCACGGTCATCGCCGAGGTCCTGGCGAGCGTGCCGGTGGAGGTCGGGTCCCCGACGGCGCTGCGGGCGTAGCGGCCAGCCATGCGGCCCTGGCACTTCGCGGTCCTCTGGGTCGGGCTCTTCATCGCCGCGATCTCGAGCGGCGTGGAGCTCCTCAGCTACCTCGCGTATCTGCTGCTGTTCGTCGGTGCCGCCATGTGGGTCACCGCGCGCCTCACCCTTGAAGGGCTCTCGATCAAGCGCACCGTTGGCCAGGCGTACGCCCACCTCGGTGACCGCATCGACCTCAACTACGAGCTGCGCAACGACCATCGCTTCACGAAGCTCTGGGTCGAGGTGAGCGAGCAATCGAATTGGCCCGAGCCGCTCACCGGCCGCGTGCTCTCGATCGCCGGCCAGGGTGCGACCCGGCGCTGGAAGGTGAGCGTGCCCGCGCTCCGGCGCGGCCGCTTCCACCTCGGCCCGATCGTGCTGCGATCCGGGGATCCGTTCGGCCTGTTCGCCACGGTCGCGCGCATCCCGCTGGAGGCGCTCATCCTCGTCTACCCGAAGGTCCTCCCGCTGCCGTTCTGGCAGCTGCCCGGCTCGTTCCTCGAGGGCAATGTGCTGACGGGCCAGCGCTCGCTGCAGTCGACCTCGATGGTCATGGGCATCCGCGACTACCGTCCGGGCGACGCGGTCAATCGCATCCACTGGCCATCCTCGGTGCGGCACCGCGGCCTGTTCGTGAAGGAGTTCGAGCTCGACAAGACCGCGGACCTCTGGATCTACCTCGATCTCGAGCGCCACTGGCACCGTGGCGAAGGGGAGTCCTCGACGGAGGAGCGTGCCGTGACCGTGGCCGCATCGGTCGTGGCGAAGGCGATCCACGAGCATCGGAACGTCGGCCTCGTGACGACCGGCGTGCGCGCCGAGATCCTCCATCCCGACCGCGGCACGAAACAATTCGGCAAGCTCATGCAGTACCTGGCGGAGGTGTCGGTGGGCGGATCGCGCACGATCGCGGAGGTGATGGTCGAGACGCTGCCGCGTCTCCGCCGAGGCGCGTCGGTGCTCATCATCACGCCGTCCCTCGACCGCGCCTGGGTCCGTCCGGCGAGCACGTTCCGCGAGTCGTCCATCTCGACGCAGGCCGTGCTGGTCGGCGCCCGCGACACCGACGAGCGTGATCGCGCGCGGCGGCACGCGCTCCTCGGGGAGCTCGCGGTCGCCGGCGTGAAGACGGCGCATCTGCAGCCCGACATGAGCGTCGAGGATCTGTTCCACGAGACGATGAATGCGATCGCCTGAGGTCTTCATCGGGTCGGTGAGGCGGTCATTGTTCCCGCCGATCGACTGGCGCAAGCTCCGCTTCCGCGGCGGCTGGGCGGCGCTCCCGATCTACCTGCTGATGATCCTCATCTACCCGTCATCGCTCGGGCAGGCCGGGTGGGTCGACCTGAACGCGCAATTCCCGTACATCGCCCTCGCCGGCGCGGTGCTCGGCACCGTCGTCGGCAACGGCCGTACGCGGTCGCGCCGCGCCGCGCTGCTCGGCGCGCTCGGAGGCACCCTCACCGTCGTGGTCTTCACGATCGTCGCGGGCACCGGGCCCTCGCTGCACGCGAAGACGGTCGACCTCGCGACGCACGTGAACAACTGGGCCACGCTGATCATCGCCGGAGAGTCGGCGAACGATCCGTCGGCGTTCGTGCTCCTGCTCGGCGCGACGTGCTGGGTGAGCGCATACGTGGGCGCGTTCGTGCTCGCGCGGGAGCGCCGCCCGTGGGATGCCGTCATCTTCAGCGGGATCTGCCTCACGGTGAACGTGTCGCTCGCGCTGACCTCGTTGTATTTCGACCTCATTCTGTTCACGCTCCTTGCGCTCGTCCTCCTCACGCGGCTGCACATCGTCAACCTGATGGAGCGCTGGGAGCGGCAGAACATCGTTCCGGCCGGCGAGATGGACTGGCGGCTCCTCCGCGGCGGGCTCACCTGGACGCTCGTGCTCATCCTCATGGCGTTCTTCACGCCGCGGATCGCGGCCGCGGATCTCGTCTCGAACGCGTTCAGCACCTTCGACGGCCCCTACCAGCGCGTGCAGACGGAATGGCAGCGGTTCTTCGCCGGCGTCTCCGGACCGAGCCGCCTCCAGGGCGTGTCGTTCTCCGACGCGATCCGGCTCGGGCAGGCGCCGAACCTCGGTGACCGGATCGCGTTCTACGTCGACTCGCCGGCCCCGCATTTCTGGCGTGCCGTGACCTACGACTTCTACACGGGAGCGGGTTGGCGCACCACCGAGACCGATCGCGTGGACAAGGTCACTCCGCCGACGAACGAGCGCGAGAAGCTGGATGCGACGTTCGAGATCGTCGTGCCGCACGGCAACATCCTCCTCGGGGCCAACGAGCCGGCCAAGGTGAACGTGCCGTTCCAGTTCCAGACCGGCCCCGACCGCGCCTACTCGACGTCATTGCGCGCGGTGAATCGCGACCAGGCCGCCGGGACCTATATCACCACGTCGCTGGTGTCGATCGCCTCGAAGGACGAGCTGCGGAAGGCGACGACGAGCTACGCGGCGACGATCAAGGCGAAGTACCTCCAGCTTCCGCCGAGCGTGCCGGCGCGCGTCGCGCAGCTCGCGCAGACGGTCACCGCGGCGGCCGCCACGCCGTACGACAAGGCCGAGGCGATCGAGACGTATCTCCGCAGCACCTACCAGTACTCGACGGTCGTGAAGGCGGCGCCGGCGGGCCGCGATCCGGTCGACTACTTCCTCTTCGATCTGAAGGCGGACTTCTGCGAGTACTTCGCCTCCTCGATGGCGATCATGCTCCGCGAGGTCGGCGTGCCGGCTCGCGTCGTCGAAGGGTTCACCGCCGGCGAGCTCGTCGGCGATCGCTACGCGGTGCGCGAGCTCAACGCCCATGCGTGGGTCGAGGCGTACTTCCCGGGGTATGGCTGGATCGAGTTCGAGCCGACCCCGTCCCAGCAGCCCTTCGACCGGCCCGACGCCGCCGTTGCCGGAGCGACCAACCCGGACGGCACGTCGCGCAACCCGAATGGCCGCGCGGACAGCTCCGGTCTGGCCGGCCGTGACAACACGCCGGACGCCGGGCTCACCGGCGTCGACGACACGCCGCCCGACGTGAGTGGCGGCGTCTCGAAGCCGCTCGACCCACGGCCCGGCATCGCGGTGCTCGCGGCGCTGCTCGTCGCCCTGTTCATCGCGTTGGCCCGCTTCGAGCTGCGCTTTCTCGGCCTCGGCACGATCGACTCGGCGTGGGGCAAATCGCGGCTCCTCGGTGCCTATGCGGGACACGCCGCGCGAGCGTCGCAGACGCCGTACGAGTACGCGGCGGCGCTGGAGCGCGAGGTCCCCGAGGCGGGCGAGCCGATGCGGACGATCGCGCACGCGCGGGTGCGGGACCGCTACGCGCCGACGGGCGCGACCGACGCCGAGCGGGCCGCCGCCGCGCAGGCCTGGCGCCGGCTCGCCCGGATCTTCGTGACGCTCCTCCCGATCCGCATCATCCGGGCGCTCGCGAAGTTCGTCCGATAGCCGAGCATCCGAACGTCGCGCGGGTGAGCGCGCACGCCGCCGCCGCCGGCGTCGCGATCGCGGTGACGCGCTTTCCGGCGACGACGCGCACCGCGCAAGATGCCGCGCGCGAGATCGGCTGCGCGGTCGGCGAGATCGTGAAGAGCCTCGTGTTCCTGGCCGACGGCGCGCCGGTCATCGTGCTGTGCTCCGGCGCCGACCGGGTCGATGAGATCAAGCTCAAAGTGGTGCTCGGCGCCACGTCGATGAGGCGGGCCACGGCTGACGAAGCCAAGTCAGCGACCGGGTACGCGATCGGAGGCGTTCCGCCATTTGGCCACGTCGCGGATCTGCGCGTCGTTGCCGACGATGGCCTGATGGCCTTCGCGACCGTCTGGGCCGCGGCCGGGCTGCCCGACGCCGTGTTCCCGATCGCGCCCGCGGACCTGGTGCGACTGTCCGCCGCGACTCGAGCTGACGTCACGTGACCGTCAGCCGGGCGGTGATCGGGGTCGGCGGGCGTCCGACGAGCGAAGGCTCGTCCGAAGGTATGGCGTTTACCGTGAACGCACGTGACGAGCGAGCGAGCCGAATGCCCGCCAGCCCCTAACGCACGCGCACGCGCACGCCGATGAGGATCTTCGCCACAGGCACGACAGGGTTCCTCGGGAGCGTCGTCGCCGAACAGCTGCGGGCGCGCGGCGACACGGTCGTGGCGCTCGTGCGCGATCCCGCGAAGGCGGAGCTGCTCAAGAAGGCCGGGCGCGACGTCATCGTCGGCGATCTCGCCGATCCCGACGCCCTGAAACGCGGGTGCGACGGATGCGACGCGGTCGTGCATGCGGGCGCGATCTACGAGGTCGGGATCGGCGTGCCTCGGCGCGCCGACCTGTACGAGGCGAATGTGAACGGCACCGAGCGCGTCCTGGCGGCGGCGCTCGCGGTCGGCGTGCCGAAGGTCGTGCACGTGTCCTCGATCGTCGTGTTCGGCGACACGAAGGGCGCGGTGGTCGACGAGACGTTCGTGCGTGCGAGCCCCTACACGTCCTACTACGACGAGACGAAGACGCTCGCGCACCGTGTCGCGGAGTCCTTCGCCGCGAAGGGCCTGCCCGTGGCCATCGCGCAGCCGGGCCAGATCTACGGGCCGGGCGATCACTCCGGGATCGGGGCCCTGTTCCGCCGCGCCGCGGCGGGCAAGCTGCCGGTCCTCACCTTCGGCGATCTCGGCTTGAGCTTCGTGCACGTCGCGGATGCCGCGCGGGGCATCGTCCAGCTCGTCGACCGCGGTCGCGCCGGCCAGGCGTACGTCCTCGGCGGAGAGAACGCCCGGCTGCGCGAGGCGGTCCGGATCGTGGCGGCGCTCGCCGGCAAGCCGTCCCCGCGGTTCGAGGTGCCGGCGTCGATCCTGCGCTTTGCGGCGCGCCTGCGCCCCGATGTCGCCGAGGTGGTGCGATCCGCCGATCGGGTGACGTTCTGGGCGACGGACGCGAAGGCCAGGGCGGAGCTCGGCTACGCGCCGCGCTCCCTGCGCGATGGTCTGGTCAGCTACCTCTCGTCGTCATCCTCGTCGTCGTCCTCGAACTCATCGGAGTAGAAGCCGAGCTCCTCGGACTTGAACACCGTCACGAGGAAGTCCTCGCGTTCCGGATCGTGCGTTTGCACGAGCTCCTCGTCGAGCTGATCGATGAGCGCCTGTAGCTCGTCGTCGGTGAGGTCCACCTCGAGCAGTAGCGTGGCGTTCACTTCGAACCGCCCGTAGTGCAGGTCCACGCGACCGACGCGGCGGGCGCCGCCGTAGATCGCGAAGATCTCGCTCGACTCGGTGCGAACGGTGCGCTCGAAACGTGCGGCTTCCACTGAGGCGAGGACTATACGGCCGCTGCGATACTCCGCGGCGTGCGGTCGTTCTGGAACAGTCCGAAGTGGTATGCGGTCTGCGCGGCCGTGGGAGTGCTGGTGGTCGGGTCGGCCATCGCGCTGCCCGACGAACGGTCGGGGAACGACGTCGTGATGGGCAGCCTGTTCATCGCGTCGGCCGGGCTCGGGTACCTGGGCTCCCGCAGCAGTGGCGTCGTGGCGCGCAGGACCCTGAGCGCCCTCTCGTTCCTCATGGTCGGCGCCGCGATCCTGACGCGCGTTGCGTGATCCTCCGTTGACCGTGCCGCACGCGCTGCACAGCGGCCGCAAGCGCTCGCGGATGCGGGAGTTGGGCTAGGCGCCGACCTTCGCGGTCTCGCGTCGAGCGGCGCCGCGGGCCGGCCGTCCCGACGATGCGCTGGTCTCGGCGTGCGCGCGCAGCACCGCGGAGATCGCCTGGCCCGGCTCGACCGGCTGATTGAGGTCCTTGAGCGCCTGCTCGAGCGCGCCGAAGAACGCGACCATGTCCTGGAGCGTCACGAAGCCCATGTGCCCGACGCGCGCGATCTGTCCTTCGATGCGTCCCGGCCCGCCTGCGATCACGGTGTCGTAGTCGTCGCGGAGGATCCGGATGAGATTGCGCGGGTCGACCCGCGCGGGCATCCGGAACGCCGTCGTGCACGGCGAGGCGTAGCGCTCGTCGCCGAAGATGCCGAGGTTCAGCGCCTGGAGGCCGCGACGCGTCGCGTACGAGAGGTCACGGTGGCGCTTGATGATCGCGGCCTGGCCCTCTTCGGCCATGAGGCGCACGGACTCCTGCAGGCCGATGAACACGCTCACCGCCGGCGTGGCCGGGGTCGCGCCCTTCTCGAGCGCGGTCTTGTACGCCTGCAGATCGAAATAGACCTTCGGGAGGTTCGAGCGGTCGTAGGCCTTCCAGGCCCGCTCGCTCATCGTGACGATGGCCACGCCGGGAGGCGCGCCCCAGGCCTTCTGCGACGCGGAGACGAGGACGTCCACGCCCCAGTCGTCGACCATGAGCTCGACGGCACCCGCACCCGAGACGCTGTCGACGATGAGCAGCTTGTCGGACTCGCGGACCACGGCCGCGATCTCCTTGAGCGGGTTGAGGACGCCGGTCGAGGTCTCGTTGTGGGTGAGGAGGACCGCCTTCGCGCCGTCCTTGCCCTTCTCCTTCGCGAGCTCCTCGCGCACCAGATCGGGCTCGACCGCGCGACCCCAGGGGACGTCGACGCGGCGGACCTCGACGCCGTAGGCCTTGCAGATCGCGGCGAACCGCTCGCCGAACGCTCCGTTCACGAACAGAAGGACGCGGTCGCCGCTCGACAGCGTGTTCACGACTGCCGCTTCCATGCCGCCGGACCCGGAGGCCGTCATCAGGAGCACGTCACCCTCGGTGTTGAGGAAGTCCTGCATCGCGCGGGTCAGGCCGGCCAGCAGGGCGGCGAATTCAGGCCCGCGATGGTTGATCATCGGCCGCGCGGCCGCGTTGAGGACGGTCTGCGGGACGAAGGTCGGGCCGGGGATCCGCAGGTTCTGCGGCCTATACATAACTAAATCCTCTCCGGGTGAAGCGGGGGAAGCGACGTCAATGATGCCAGCCAACATGCCTCGGGACAAGGGAACGCGGCCACGCGGGCCGAAGCTCGCGCCGTCCATCCTGTCGGCCGATTTCGGCCGGCTGGCCGATGCCGTGGCCGCGGCGGAGGCAGGCGGGGCCGACTGGATCCACGTCGATGTCATGGACGGCCAGTTCGTGCCGAATCTCACCTTCGGGCCGAAGATGGTCGCGGACCTCCGAGCGGCGACGCGGCTGCCGCTCGACGTCCACCTGATGATCGAACGGCCGGAGGACTGGGTCGCCCGCTACGCGCAGGCCGGTGCCACCTATATCACCGTGCACATCGAGGCCGCTCGCGACGCCGCCGGGGCGCTCGACGCGATCCGGAAGGCGGGCGCGCGACCCGGGATCACGCTGAATCCGGAGACCGACGTCGCCCGCCTCACCCCGTACCTCGACCGCGCCGACCTCGTCCTCGTCATGAGCGTCCATCCCGGCTTCGGCGGGCAGGCGTTCATCCCTTCGGCGCTCGACAAGGTCCGCGCGCTGCGTGCCGCGCTCGACGCGCGCGGCTCGGCGGCGGAGCTCGAGGTCGACGGCGGCATCAAGCCCGAGAACGCGAACGAGATCGCGCGAGCGGGCGCGTCGGTGCTCGTCGCAGGCTCGGCGGTGTACCTCGATCCGGACGGGGTGAGCGCCGCGCTCGCGAAGCTCCGGAGGGCGGTCGCCTAGTCCGCGTCGCCCCGGCCCAGCTCCGCCAGGCGTTCATCGCTGATGCCGAAGTGATGCGCGATCTCGTGCATCACGGTGTCGCGGACGATCTGGGCCTGGCGGCGCGGCGACGTCGACATGCGCTGGATCGGCGCGCGGTAGATCGAGATGCGGTCCGGGAGGTACGGCTCACCGTAGGCCCGCTCGGTCAGGGGCACTCCCTCGTACAGCCCGAGCAGCTCGTGCCCCTCCGTCACGTGGCGCGGGTCCGGCTCGTCGTCGACGACGATCTCGACATTGCGCATCTTCTCTGAAAAGGCCACCGGCAGATCCAGCAGCGCGCGGCGCACGAGTCGCGCGAATCGCGCGCGCTCCAGGTTCGACATCTCCAGCTACTTTACCGGCGCGATGGACTTGAAACGCATCCTGGTCGTCGACGACGATCGTGACCTGTGCGACCTCCTGTCGGACTTCCTCACGGATGAGGGCTACGACGTGACCCGTGCCTACGCCGGACAGGAAGCGATCGATTCGGCGCGAGGCAGCACGCCGGACGCCGTGCTCCTCGACCTGGTCCTTCCCGACATGTCCGGCGTCGCGGTGGGCCGCGCGCTCCGCGAAGGAGCGAGCACCGGCGACCTGCCGATCGTGATCATCAGCGGCGACCGCGCCGCGTTCGCCCGCAGCACCCTCGAGCTGCGCGCGGACGCGTTCCTCGAAAAGCCGCTCAGCCTCGACGCCGTGCGCTCCGCCGTCCGCGCCGCGCTCGACCCGCACAGCGGCGGGTCGGGCGCCGCGTGAGCGTGCGGAGGGCGGGACAGCGCCGGGCCGCGCTCACGCGCACCGCGCCCGGACGTGACGCAACGCCCGCGCCCGCAGCCGGCACACCCCTGACTCGCTGAGCCCGATCTGGGCGCCGATCTCTTTCAGCGTGAGACAGCGCGCGAACGAGAGCACGAGGACCTTGCGTTCGAGCGGATCGAGGTGCCGCAGCGCCGCGGAGACCCTTCCCCATTGCTGGTGGCTGCAGCGCGTTCGGCCGG
>DATCOD010000008.1:0-9944 GCA_036564905.1 Candidatus Limnocylindria bacterium | reverse complement strand
TGCCGATGACGAGCTGGCGCTTCTCGCGCTCGTCCGAGGTGTCGTCCTCGCGGTTCTCCCAACCGAGCTTGTCGAGCTGGGGGCGATAGATCGCGTCGACCAGCGCGCGGAATGGACGCTCGCTCGCGCCCCGGACCACGTTGTGGTTCAGCCACGTGAGGATCTCGGAGAGCGTGCGCAGGACGTAGAGGTCGTCTTCGCCCTTCAGGCCAGCGACGAGATCGAGCACCTGCCCGACGGTCGCCTTGCCCGCGCGGGCCAGCGCCCATTGGCCGTCGAGGAGCGAGAGGCGCTCCTCCGGCGTGAGCTTCGCGATCCCGTTCGCGAGCAGCGTGACCGAGCGGTCATCGAAGGCGAAGCGGTAGAAGCCGACCCCGCCGCCGTTCGGGAAGTACCACTCCGCCCCCGGGAGCTCGACCGAACCGGACGCCGTGCCGAGGAGGAACCGGGTCTCCTTCACGGTGCCGTCGCGCGTGCCGTACCGGAAGACGATCGGCACGGGCCACACCTGGCCGGTCGCTTTCATCCTCGGGTCGGAGAAGAACCGGGTCTGCGTGAGGTCCACGGTCAGTCCCGTGGCGGTCTCCCGCACCGCGCAGCTCAGGAGCGGATGCCCCGGTTCGGTGATCCAGGCGGTCGCGAGTCCGGTCACGTCACGGCCGGAGGCCTCATCGAGCGCCCGCCAGAAATCGCCTGCCGTCGCGTTCGCCCACTTGTGCCGGTCAAGGTAGATGCGCACGCCGGACCGGAAGTCATCCTCGCCCAGGTATTGCTCGATCATCCGGAGCACGCCCTGGCCCTTGAGGTAGGTGACCGCGTCGAAGCGTTCGTTCGCCTCGTCGACGTTCTTCGCTTCCATCGAGATCGCATGCGTCGAGACCAGGCTGTCGAGATTGAACGCGGGCGTGTTCTGCGACACGACGTCCCGCGCGAAGCGCCATTCCGGGTTCACCGCCGCCGTGCACTTTTCGCCGACGAAGCTCGCGAATGACTCGTTCAGCCAGATGTCGTTCCACCAGGCCATCGTCACGAGGTCGCCCCACCACATGTGGGTGAGCTCGTGCGCGGCGACGCTGAACACCGCCTTGAACGTGGCGGTCGACGCGGTCTTCTGGTCCGCCGCCAGCAGCGTCGTGCGATACGTGATCGCGCCCGGGTTCTCCATCGCGCCGGCCTCGAAGTCGGGGATCCCGATCGCGTCGACCTTCGGTGGGAACGGGTACGGGATGTTCGTGTACCGCTCGAGCCATTCGACCGCCTTGACATGCGCGTCGCGCGCGAAGATCGCCTGATCGGCGGTCCCCTTCGGCAGCCAGACGCGGCACTCCACGTTCGTCCTGGTCGTCGCCGGTGGTGTTGCCTCGTACGGACCGACCGTGAATGCCAGGAGGTACGACGACATGACCGGCGTCTCGCGGAACGATGTGCGCTGCCGTCCGTTCCCGAGCTGCTCGATCCGATCGACCGGCATATTGGCGATCGCGGCGAGGCCCGCGTCGTGGATCAGCTCCACGGTGAAGCGTGCCTTGAACTCCGGCTCGTCGAAGCAGGGGAACGCGCGGCGGGCATCGGCGGCCTCGAACTGGGTCGCCGCGTAGCGCTCGCCCGGTCGGGTCGAGCGGTAGAGGCCGCGGAGCTTCTCGGCGATCGCGACGGTCCATTCGAGATCAAGGTCGTGTTGTCCGGCTGAGAGCTCCTTCGCGAGGGTCAGGGTCGCCGTCTGTGACTCCAGGTCGTAGGTCACGCCGGTGACGTCGCCGGCGACCTTGATCTCGAGATCGACGCTGTGCAGGGTGATCTCGCGCATCGGGCGGGCAAGCGACAGTCCGACGGTGCCCCTCGCGGATGCCGTCCAGTGCGCCAGATCCAGGTCGAATCGCAGCGTGTAGCGCGTCGGACGGACGTCCTTCGCGAGGCGGAAGTCGTTCACGCGGTCCTCCCCCAAGGTCGTGTGTTCGAACTGCACCGAAGCGTAATCAATTACCGTTATGGGGCCCCATGCCGCCCCAATTCATCTTCACCATGCGCGATCTGAAGAAGATCGCGCCCGGCACGCAGCGCGAGATCCTGAAGGGGATCTACCTGTCGTTCTACCCGGGCGCCAAGATCGGCGTCCTCGGGGCGAACGGGGCCGGCAAGAGCACGCTCCTCCGGATCATGGCCGGCGTCGACCGGGAGTATCTGGGCGATGCCCGCCTTACCGAGGGGCACAGCGTCGGGTTCCTGCCGCAGGAGCCCCAGCTCGATCCCTCGAAGGACGTGCGCGGGAACGTCGAGGAGGGCGTCGCCGCCCAGAAGGCCGTCCTGCAGCGGTTCAACGACCTCTCGGCCAAGTTCGCCGAGGAGCTCGCTCCCGCGGAGATGGAGAAGCTCGGCGACGACTTCCAGAAGACCCAGGACGAGATCGAGGCGAAGGGGCTCTGGGATCTCGATTCGACGATCGATTTCGCGATGGACTCCCTCCGGCTCCCGCCGGGCGACCAGGACGTCGCGACGCTGTCGGGCGGGGAGCGGCGTCGCGTCGCCTTGTGCCGGCTCCTGCTCCGCAAGCCGGACCTCCTGCTGCTCGACGAGCCGACCAATCACCTCGACGCGGAGTCCGTGGCCTGGCTCGAGCGGTTCCTGAAGGACTACCCGGGGACCGTGGTCGCGGTCACGCACGACCGGTATTTCCTGGACAACGTCGCCGGTTGGATCCTCGAGCTCGACCGCGGGCAGGGCATCCCGTGGGAAGGCAACTACAGCTCGTGGCTCGGACAGAAGCGCAAGCGGCTCGCGGACGAGGAGAAGCAGGAGAGCGCTCGGCAGCGCACCCTCGCGCGGGAGGCCGAGTGGGTCGCCCTGTCCCCGCGCGCCCGCCACGCGAAGAGCAAGGCCCGCATCGGCGCCTACGAGAAGCTGCTTGCCGAGAACCCGGACGAGCGCGAGCGCGAGCTCGAGATCAGCATCCCGCCGGGTCCGCGCCTCGGCGACATCGTCGTCCAGGCCGTCGGCCTCCGGAAGGCGTACGGCGACAAGCTGCTGTTCGACGACCTCACCTTCGACCTCCCGCGCGGTGGCATCGTCGGCGTCATCGGGCCGAACGGGGCGGGGAAGACGACCCTCTTCCGGCTCATCACCGGCGAGGATTCGCCCGACGGCGGCACCCTGCGGATCGGCGAGCAGGTCCAGGCGGCGTACGTCTCGCAGTCCCGCGACGCGCTCGACCCGGCCAAGACCGTCTGGACGGAGATCGCCGGCGGCGAGGACACGATCATGGTCGGCGGCCGGCCGCGGAATGCCCGGAGCTACGTCGCATCGTTCAACTTCCGCGGGTCGGACCAGCAGAAGCGGGTCGGCGATCTGTCGGGTGGTGAGCGCAACCGAGTCCACCTGGCGAAACTGCTCCAACGGGGCGGGAACCTCCTGCTCCTGGACGAGCCCACGAACGACCTCGACGTGGACACCCTGCGGGCCCTCGAAGAGGCCCTCCTCGACTTCGCGGGCTGCGCGGTCGTCATCAGCCACGACCGGTGGTTCCTCGACCGGATCGCGACGCACATGCTCGCGTTCGAGGGTGACTCGAAGGTCCGCTGGTTCGACGGCAACTACGCCGAGTACGAGGAGTTCCGGCACAAGGAGCTGGGCGCCGAGGCCGACCGGCCGCACCGCATCCGGTACCGGCCGCTGATGCGCGCCTAGCCTGAACCCCGACACCCGCCGGGCGCTATCTTCCTCCGATGACTGACGTGGCCCGGAGCTCCGCGTACCGGCGCGGCGTCGTCGGCCGCACCTTCGGCCACCTCCTGGACAGCGAAAAGGTCTTTGGCTACGCGCTCGTCGCGCCGGCGATCATCTACATCGTCCTGCTCGTCGCGTACCCGTTCGCGATCGCGCTCCGATTCACCGTCACGGACGCGACGGTCGGCGACCCGCTCGGGAAGTTCACGGGGCTGACGAACCTCCTGGCGGTGCTCAACGACGACATCTTCAGACGGGCGCTCCTGAACACGTTCATCTTCACCCTGACCTCGCAGGTGCTGCAGCTGGTGCTCGGTACGACGTTGGCGTTCCTTCTCCTGCGCAAGTTCCGCGGGCGCCGGCTCGTGCGAGGGGTGATCCTCCTGCCATTCACGATCCCCGTCGCGATCGGCGCGATGGCCTGGAACTGGATGCTCAACCCGACCTACAGCGTCATCAACTGGGTCGGCGAGCACTTCGGTCTGTTCCAGTACGGGCCGAACTGGCTGGGCGAGGAGAAGTACGCGATGGCGTCGATCATCCTGGTGAATGTCTGGCGGAACCTGCCGTTCACGGCCATCGTCCTCACCGCCGGCATCAGCGCGGTCCCGCAAGAGATCATCGAGGCCGCGAACCTCGATGGCGCGCGATTCCTGACGCGCTACCGCAAGATCATGGTGCCGATCATCGCGCCGATCCTGTACATCGCGCTCCTCTTCTCGCTCGTCTTCACGTTCACCGACATGACCGTGGTCTGGCTGCTCACCCGCGGCAATCCGGTGAACGCCACCCACGTGCTCGCCTCGTACGCGTTCGTGCAGGGGATCGTGGCCGGCTCCCTGGGGCGCGGGGCGACGATCTCGCTCTTCCTCTTCCCGGTCTTGCTGATCGGCGCGCTGGTGATGCTCCGCGCGCTGAAGTCGCGGCAGCTGGACTGAGCGATGGCCACGATCGCGCCGGCCGCCCACCGGGCCCACCACACTGCCTCATACCGGTACCGAAAGGTCGGTAAGGAAGTCGGGTTCTGGGCCCTCCTCTCGGTCTTCATCGTGTTCGCGGGCTTCCCCGTGTACTGGATGTTCATCACCGCCTTCAAGCAGGTGAACGACCTCTACAACCTGCAGAACAACCCGTTCATCTTCAACCTCGCGCCGACGTTCGATCAGGTCACGTACCTCTTCCAACACACCCCCTACGCGACGTGGTTGGCGAACACCCTCGAGGTCGGCGTGCTCGTGGTGCTCATCACGCTGGTGCTCTGCGTGCCGGCGGCGTACGTGCTGGCCCGGACCAAGTTCCCCGGCTCGGATGCCCTGGGGATCGGCATCTTCCTCACCTACCTGGTGCCGCCGACGCTGCTCTTCCTGCCGCTCTCGCAGCTCGTCGTCGGGCTCGGGCTGGTCAATACCAAGTGGGCGTTGGTGGTCGTCTACCCGACGTTCACGATCCCGTTCTGCACCTGGCTCCTGATGGGCTTCTTCAAGAACGTGCCGCGCGAGATCACCGAGGCCGCGCGCGTCGACGGCTGCAGCCGGCTCGGCGCGATGTTCCGGATCGTGCTCCCGGTGAGCATCCCCGGCATGCTCACGGTCGCCATCTTTGCGTTCACGCTCGTGATGCAGGAGTACGTCTACTCGCTGACGTTCGTGTCCGATTCGTCGGAGAAGATGGTGACCCTCGGTGTCGTCACGGATCTCGTCCGCGGTGACGTGTTCTTCTGGGGCTCGCTCATGGCCGGTGCGCTCTTCGTCGCCGTCCCTGTGGCCATCGCCTACAACTTCATGATGGATACGTTCGTCCGGGGGATCACCGGCGGCGCGCTGAAATAGAAAAGCCGCGGCTTTCGCCGCGGCCTTCCCGACGAGCGCGTTCGAGGCTACAGGGGGAATTTCACCAGCGAGTCGTTGAGGCGCTTGGTCGCGTCGGCGATGGCCTGGTCGGCCGTCGACTTGCCGGTGCAGTACGACGTGAACATGTCGGTCACGGTGTGGGTGTTGAGCGCGTCGTACGCAGCCTGCGAGGAGGGGCCCGGGTACCCCACCGGCTGGACGTAGTTGGCGATGTCCTGGAGGTGGCTGAGCTTCGTCTCCGTGCCGAAGACCGGCATCGGCTTCTTCTGGTGCGCCTTCAGGAACGGGTTGTTGTAGCCCTTGCTGGCGAGGAACTGGCCCTCCCAGTCGTCGCTGTAGTCGATCAGGAACTGGTGGGCAGCGTCGATGTTCTTCGAGAAATTCCAGATGCCGTAGACGGTGAACTGGATCGAGGCGATCTGGTCCTTCGCGCCCTTCAGCGGGTTCTCGACGTTGAGCTTGTTGGCCAGATCCGCGTTCTGGGTCTGGATCGTCCGGTAGGCGCTGATCGGGTTGTAGATCCAGGCGCCCTTGCCAGACTGCAGGTAGGTGTTGTTGTCCACGTCCGCCCACGAGAGGACCGCAGGCTCCATGTTGCCGAAGAGGTTCTTCGCGAGGTTCAGGACCGTCCGCGTCTCGGGGCTGTCGATCGCGACCTTGGTGCCGTCCTTGGTGAATTCGTACGCGCCGTACGACCACATGAGCGAGCGCCAGGTGTGCTCGGCGTCCGAGGTCTGCGAGACGGCGGTGCCGATCGGGTTGCCGGCCGCCTTGAGCTTCGGCGCGTAGTCGAACAGGTCCTGCCAGTTGACGAGGTGATCGGCCGTGAAGCCGGCTGCTTTCCAGTAGTCGGTGCGCCAGGACGAGAGGAACGGGACCAGGAAGTCCGGGAAGCCGTACCACTTGCCCTTGACCTTGCCGATGGCCTCACCCGCCGGGATCCAGCCGCCGTACTTCGTGGCTGCGGCGTCGCAGATGTCGCTGATGTCGACGAGGCTCGAGGTGAACAGCGCCGGCAGGCCGTTCGCGAAGTGCGCGACCAGGTCGTGGCCGCTCTTCGCCGCCACCTCGGCCGCGAACCGTGCCGGGAGGTCGGCCTGCGGGATCCGGTCGATCTTGACCGTGACGCCGTTCTTCGCTCCCCAAGCCGCGGCCCACTTGTCGAGATACGTATCGAAGTCGGGAACGAAGTGGCTCCACTGCAGGATGTTGAGGTTGCCACTGAGCTTCTTCGGTGCCGCCGTGCCCGAGCCCGCGGTCGTCGCGGCCGCCACAGGTGCGGTCGTCGCTGCGCCCGTGCTCGGGCTACCGACGCACGCGGCCGCGATCGGGATCGCCGCAGCTGCGGCTGCACCCTTGAGTACCGTTCGCCTGCTGAGCTTCCTCTCGGATCCGTCTTCCATCTAGTCCTCCCGCGCCCGAATTCCGCGCGATTATGCGCTCGTTCGGACAGGCGCAACACGGGTTTCGCGCTGCGCGAAGATCCGGGCTAGGACCGGCGGGGTTCGGGCTTGTCCGGGTCCAGACCGAGGTCGGTGATGGCTTTCGCGACATCGGCCGGGGCGTACTGCTCGTACAGGGTCAGACCGTGCAGGGACGCGACCGCGATGTTCTCCGGGTCCACCTCGAAGAACCGCCGGAGGGCCTCCCGGGTGTCCGAGCGGCCGAAACCGTCGGTGCCCAGCGGGATGAACGGCTGGGGGCTCCAGCGGCCGATCTGGTCCGGCAGCGACTTGAGGTAGTCGGACGTGGCGATCACCGGGCCCGACCCGCCCAGGACCTCGGTGACGTAGGGGATCCGGGGCTCGGCCTCCGGGTGGAGCCGATTCCAGCGTTCGGCCTCCAGGGCCTCGTTCCGGAGGAGCTGGTAGGAGGTGACGCTCCAGACGTCCGCGGACACGTCGTACTTGTCCGCCAGGAGCTCCTGGGCCCGCAGGACCTGCTGCATGATCGCGCCGGACCCGAGGAGCGCGACCCGGCGGCCGCTGCCGCCGTGGCCGGCCCGGTACTTGTAGATCCCGCGGAGGATGCCCTCGCGCGAGCCCTCGGGCATCGGTGGCATCGGGTAGTTCTCGTTGTACAGGGTGAGGTAGTAGAAGATGTCCTCGCCGTCGACGAGCATCCGCTTCAGGCCATCCTCCACGATCACCGCGGTCTCGTAGGCGAACGCGGGGTCGTACGCGCGGATATTCGGGATCACCGTCGCGAGGATGTGGCTGTGCCCGTCCTCGTGCTGCAGGCCCTCGCCGTTCAACGTGGTGCGCCCGGCCGTCGCGCCGAGCAGGAAGCCATGGCCGCGGGTGTCCCCGAACGCCCACATCTGGTCGCCGGTCCGCTGCAGACCGAACATCGAATAGAAGACGTAGAACGGGACCATGTGCACGCCGTGGGTCGCGTACGACGTCCCGGCGGCCGTGAACGACGCCATCGACCCTGCCTCGGTGATGCCCTCCTCGAGGACCTGCCCGT
The DNA here is from genome assembly GCA_036564905.1 of Candidatus Limnocylindria bacterium. Lineage (GTDB taxonomy): Bacteria > Chloroflexota > Limnocylindria > P2-11E > P2-11E > UBA4735. The sequence goes on along the minus strand of DATCOD010000008.1, from coordinate 1,905 downwards.
CCTGGGCCTCGCGGTAGGGGAGGAGGGTCTCGGCATCGATCGGCTCGTAGCGCTGGCCGAGCGGTGAGTAGATCCCCACCTCCTTGAACAGTGGGTCCATGCCGAAGGTGCGGGCTTCGTCGGGGATGATCGGCACGATCTGCCTCCCGATGCCCTTGTCGCGCAGCAGGTTCCGGAGGAGGCGGGTGAAGGCCATCGTCGTGGACGCCGCGGCCGTGCCGCTCCCCTTCGGGAACTCGGCGAACACGCTCGGGTCCGGCGCGGGGAGCGGCTTCACCCGCACAACGCGCTTCGGGAGCGATCCGCCGAGCGCCCGCCGCCGCTCGAGCATGTACTGGATCTCCTCGCTGTCCATGCCGGGGTGGTAGAACGGCGCGCCTTCGAGCTGGTCGTCGGGGATCGGAAGCTCGAGCCGGTCGCGGAAGATCTTCAGCTCGTCGACCGACAGCTTCTTCGCCTGGTGCGTGACGTTGCGCGCCTCGACGTTCGGCCCGAGCGTCCAGCCCTTCACGGTCTGCGCGAGCACGACGGTGGGCGCGTCCTTGTGCGCGACGGCCGCCGAGTACGCCGCGTAGAGCTTGCGGTAGTCATGCCCGCCCCGGCGCAGCATCGGTAGCTGGTCATCCGAGAGGTGCTCGACGATCTTCCGCAGACGCGGATCCGGGCCGAAGAAGTGCTCGCGCACATACGCCCCGTCGGCGACGGTCATGTGCTGCGAGTCGCCATCCAGCCACTCGTTCATCTTGTTCACGAGGACGCCGTCGACGTCGCGGGCGAGCAGGTCATCCCACTCGCGGCCCCAGAGGACCTTGATGACATTCCAGCCCGAGCCGCGGAACACCGCCTCGAGCTCCTGCACGATCTTCCCGTTCCCGCGGACCGGGCCGTCGAGCCGCTGCAGGTTGCAGTTCACGACGAACGTGAGGTTGTCGAGGCCCTCGCGCGCGGCGACGTGCAGCGCGCCGAGTGCCTCGGGCTCGTCGCATTCGCCGTCGCCCAGGAACGCCCACACCCGCGACGCGCTCGTGTCGCTGATGCCCCGGTGGAACAGGTAGCGGTTGAAGCGGGCCTGGTAGATCGCGGCGAGCGGCCCGAGGCCCATCGAGACCGTCGGGAACTCCCAGAAGTCGGGCATGAGCCGCGGATGCGGATACGAGGAGAGGCCCTCCCCGGGCACGACCTCGCGGCGGAAGTGCGCGAGCTGCCCGTCGGTGAGCCGGCCCTCGAGGTACGCGCGGGCGTAGATCCCCGGCGATGCGTGGCCCTGGAAGAAGATCTGGTCGCCGGCGGTGCCGTCGTCCTTGCCGTGGAAGAAATGGTTGAACCCGACCTCGTAGAGGCTCGCGGCCGATGCGTACGTCGCGAGGTGGCCACCGATGCCCGCGAAGTCGTGGTTCGCCCGAAGCACCATCGCGGCGGCATTCCACCGGATGAGGCGCCGGATCTTGAGCTCCATGGCCTCGTCGCCCGGAAAGAACGGCTCCTGCTCCGGCGAGATCGTATTGATGTAGCGGGTCTGGGTGAGCGGGGGGATGCCGATCTGGAGCTGGCGGGCCCGCTTCAGGAGCTTGTACAGGACGAATCGGGCGCGCTCGGGGCCGGCCGCGCCCACGAGGGCGTCGAGCGAATCCACCCACTCCTGCGTCTCCGCAGGGTCGATGTCAGGAAGCTGGTGCTTGAACTCGTCGAAGATGTCGTGGATCGGTTTGTCCTGCAACGTGCCCCCTTGCGGGCAATGGTAAACCGCGCGGCGTGCGAGACTCGGAAGTGATGGAGAACGATCCGCGCCGCCGGCGGTCCCGCGGAGGCCGCCGCCGTGGTGGTGGCGGAGGGCCGGACCGGAAGCCCACCCGGGCGCCCGCGGAGCCGAAGCCGCCGCAGGCGGCCCGCGGGCTCGCGAGGCGC
>DATCOD010000007.1:0-6199 GCA_036564905.1 Candidatus Limnocylindria bacterium | reverse complement strand
CCACCGAGCAGGTCTGCGGCGGGGGCGACTGGTCGGTCGTGAGCACGCGCGGGCAGTGCGCCTGGTCGGGCGCCGGCGCTGACCGCGCCGTGTACACCGACTCCCCGGAGAGCGGGAACGGCGCGCCGCCTCCGCGGATGCTTCTCCCCGCCGACTGGGGCGCCGGTCCGTTCGCGTGGGATCCGAGCGGTCTCGAGCTCGCGATCGTCCGCACGGAAGCCCGTCCGGAGCCCGTCCGCGGCCATCAGACGCTCTGGGTCATGGACCTTCGCCACGGCACGCTCCGCAAGGTCTTCGACTCGTCACATGCGACGTCGTCCCTCTCGGGCATCCAGTGGTCACCCGACCGGCGCGTCTCGTTCTGGGAGATCGAGACCAACAGCAACTCGCTCGCGGCGGACGGCGTCGGGATCTCGCTGCACGTCGTGAACGTCGACACCAGCGCGGCGATCGATCTGGGCACGACATTGCTGGACCGCGACTGGGCGCAGTGGTCCGCGGACGGGCGCCTGGCGTTCGTCAGCGGCGGTGACCGGACGACCTGGCACCTCAAGCAGGTCAAGGTGCTGCTCCCCGGCGGGCGGATCGAGACCGTCGCGGGCGACGGCGCGATGCATCCGGGGCCCGGGTCCACGAGCGCGGTCGCCCCGGTGTGGTTTGCGGACCACCTCGCATGGATCGAAGGACCCGCGGCCGACATCGATGCGAGCGCCGACTACTTCCGCGGCATCGGCCCAACGGCGCAGCGGGTCGCCGTCCTCGGTCCGGGCCATCGGATCGGCTGCCCCGACCTCGTCACCGAGGGCGTTCGCGTGTCTGGCGACGGACGCTCGGCGGTGCTTCTCTGCCGCGTTCCCGCCGTCGAGCGTCGGGCTCTTCAGCTCTGGTACGCGCCGATGGATGGACCGCCGCGACCGCTGGTGACGGGGCTCGGCGATCTGGGATTCGGCTACTACGGGCAGCAGCCGAGCCTCCTTGGCATCACGGCCTGGTCGCTCGCGGACCGTTAGCTCTGGAGCCGCTCCGCGATCTTCGCGACGAGCCGGCGCGCCACCTCGCCCTTTGACAGGAGCGGCAGGGCCTCGGCGCCGTCCGCGCTGACGAAGGTGACCTGGTTCGTGTCGCCACCGAACTCGGAGCCCTTCGCGGTCACATCGTTCGCCACGACCAGATCGAGGCGCTTCTCGCGCAGCATCCGAGACGCCTCGGCGACGGCGTCGCCGGTCTCGGCCTTGAACCCGACCACGAGCGTTCGCGGATCGCGCTTCGCCACGATCGCCTGCAGCAGGTCCGGGTTCCGCACGAGGGCGAGCGACATCTCGGCACCCTGGTCGCGCTTCTTCAGCTTCCGATCCGCGGCGTTGGCCGGCCGGTAGTCGGCGACCGCCGCGGCCATCACGACGGCGTCGGCTCCGGGAAGTGCCGCGAGGACGGCCTCGCTGAGCTCGGCCGCCGTCTCGATGCACACGATGGAGACGCCGAACGGCGCGCGCAGCGCGGTCGGTCCGGCCACGAGCAGCACCTCGGCGCCCGCCCGCTGCGCCGCGAGAGCGATGGCGTAGCCCATCTTGCCGCTCGAGCGGTTGGTCACGACGCGGACCGGGTCGATCGGCTCGAGCGTGGGGCCCGCGGTCACGATCACCCGCCTGCCGGCGAGCGCCGTCGAGGTCGACAACGCATCTTGGATCGCGTCTTCGATCAACTGGAGCGAGGCGAGCCGGCCCTGACCGGAGCGTCCGGACGCGAGCTCGCCGCTCTCGGGTTCGACGATGACGGCGCCGCGGTCCCGCAGTGTGTCGACGTTCGCCTGGGTCGCTGGATTCGCCCACATGTGCGTCTCCATCGCCGGCGCGATGACGAGCGGCGCGTGCGACGCGAGCACGGTCGTGCCGATGAGGTCGCCGGCGAAGCCGTTGGCGAGCCGGGCGATCGTGTGCGCGGTCGCGGGAGCGATGACGAGGACGTCGGCCTGCTGCCCCATCGCGACGTGGCCCGCGGCGCGATCGTCGAAGGTGCCGAACATCTCGACCTCGACCGGCCGGTAGGTGAGCGCCTGGAACGTGAGTGGCTGCACGAACTGCGTCGCGCCCGCGGTCATCACGACCTGCACGGTCGCGCCGGCCTGGGTCATCCGCCGCGCGAGCTCGATGACCTTGTAGACGGCGATCGACCCCGTGACCCCGAGCACCACGAACTTGCCACGCAGGAGGTCGCCGTTCATGCGGCGTTCAGCTCCCAAAGCATCCGCAGCCCCTCGAGCGTGAGGTCATCGTCCACGCGTTCGATCTTCGGGGTCAGGGGCGCGATCGTGGACGCGAGGCCGCCGGTCGCGATGACCTTCGCCGTACCACCGGGGAGCTCCGCGAGGATGCGGGTGAGCAGCCCGTCGACGAGGCCGACGTAGCCGAACATGATCCCGCTCCGAAGACAATCGGCGGTGTTCTTCCCGATCGCGTCCTTCGGCGCCGTGAAGCCGACCGCGAAGAGACGTGACGCGCGCGCGAAGAGCGACTGCGCCGACACCTCGAGCCCGGGCGCGAATGCGCCACCCAGAAAATCCCCGTCCGCGCTGACGACGTCGAAGTTCGTGGTCGTGCCGAAGTCGACGATGACGACCGGCCCGCCGTAGCGGCGGTGCGCCGCGAGCGTGTTGGCGATCCGATCCGCGCCGACCTCCGACGGGTTGTCGACGCGCAGCCGGACGCCTGTCTTCACCCCGGGGCCGATGACCACCGCTCGTCCGTCCATGTACCGGTCCGCGAGGCGCGTGAACGCCTGCGTGAGCGGTGGAACGACGCTGCCGAGCACCAGCGCGTCCATCGAGCCGAGCGAGAGGTCCTCCTGACCGAGGAGCGCATCGAGCGTCACCGCGAGCTCGTCCTCGGTGCGGTCGTGATCGGTCGCCGTACGCCACGTCGCGATGAGCTTGTCGCCGCGATACGCGCCGATGACGACGTTCGTGTTGCCCGCGTCGATCGCCAGGAGCGTGCTCACCGCTAGTCCGCCGGCTCGGTCGCCCCGGTGCGCAGCCTCTGCTTCGCTTTCTTGGCAAGTGCCTTGGCGACATTCGGCGGGACGAGGCCGTCGACGGGCGCGCCGAACGCGACGAGCTCCTTCACCCGCGAGGCGGACACGAAGAGGTACTCGGGGGCGGTCATGAGGAACACCATCTCGATGTCGACGGCGAGGCGGCGGTTCATGTTCGCCATCTCGAACTCGAACTCGAAGTCGGAGAGCGCGCGGATCCCGCGGATGATGAACGTGGCACCGACCTCGCGCGCGAACTCGACCTGCAGGCTATCGAAGGTCCGGACCTCGACGTTCGTCAGGCGCCCGCAGGCCTCCTGCATGAGGGCCACGCGCTCGTCCGCCGTGAAGACGGTCTTCTTCGAAAGGTTGCGACCGACGCCGATGACGACGCGATCGAAGAGCCGCGCGGCCCGGTCGACGATGTCGAGGTGCCCGTTCGTCGGTGGGTCGAACGACCCGGGATAGATGGCGACGCGTGGTGTGGCCATGTGGTCGCGCCTCCTGTTATCGGTAGTGCACGCCGCGCGCTAAGCCTACCTCTTGGTCAGCGCGACGCCGGACAGGAGCAGGCCCGCGGCGAGCGTGATCGCCGCGGCGGCGGTGTTGAGATCGGCGGCGATGCCATGGACGACGATGGCCGCCAGACCGGAGCCCAACAGGCCACCGGCGATGACCGCACCGGCCCGGCCGCGGGCGGCCGAGAACGGGAGCACGAACACGAGACCGAGCACGATGCCTCCGAGGGATGCCAGGAGGCCACCGACGCAGGCGCCGATGACGATGCCACCGAGCCACCAGGGCAACCGGCCGGTCAAACGCCCGCGCTGAAGATCTGCCATTCGTCCGGTACTCCCTTCACGCGACCTGCCTCCCGCCGGCGTAGACCTCGCTGACCAATGGTGCACCGAGCCGGTAGCAGAGATCGCGCTCGTCATCGGTCTCGAGGATCACCAGATCCGCGCGGCGCCCCGGCACGAGCGCGCCGGTGCGCTGGCCTCGCCCCAGGGCGTGCGCCGCGTTGATCGTCGCGGCGACGATCGCCTGGTGTGGCGTGAGATGGCAGAGGGCCACCCCGAGCGCGATCGCGGCCGGCATGCCCTCCATCGGTGACGTGCCGGGATTATGGTCCGTCGCGATCGCGACCGGTACGCGCGCGTCCAGGAACCGGCGCGCGTCCGGTGGTGCATAGCCGACGAAGAACGCGCTGCCCGGGAGCAGGACCGCGACGGTGTGGCCGAGGCGCTCGAGCACGCGCATGCCGTCGGCGGAGACGTTCGCGAGGTGATCCGCGGAGCGGGCCTGCAGCCGCGCGGCGAACGCGGCGGCATTCACATCGTGCAGCTGGTCGGCATGCATCGTGATCGCGAGGCCCGCCGCCTGCGCGGCCTTGAACAACGGCCGCGCCTCCTCGGGCTCGAAGACCGACCGTTCGATGAATCCATCGACGGCCTCGGCCAGATGCTCCGCCGCGACGGTCCCGACCATCGCCTCCGCCGCCTTGAGGAACTCGCGTCGGTCGGTGCCCCGCGGCAGCGCATGCAGCGCGAGGTACGTGACCGCGACATCGATCGCCGACTCCGTGCGGATGCGCGCGATGAGTCGGAGCTGGCGAAGCTCCTCCTCCGGCTCCAGGCCGTACCCGCTCTTGATCTCGATCGTCGTCGTGCCGAGGGACACCGCGCGCGCGAGTCGCGCGCGCGTGAGCGCGAGGAGCGTCTCGTCGGACGCCTCGCGGGTCGCGCGGACGGTCGCGTGGATCCCGCCGCCGCGTTCGAGCACCGCGAGGTAGTCGGCCCCGCTCTGCCGCGTCGCGAACTCGTCCCAGCGCTCGCCGGCGTAGCAGAGATGGGTGTGCGGATCGACGAAGCCGGGCATGACGACGCGACCGCCGGCCTGCCGCTCGATCGCACCGGTCGTGAGGTCGAGCTGCTGCCAGCCGTCGCCACGGCCGGTCGCGATGATCTCACCCTCGTGCGCGGCGACCCAGCCGTCATCGACCGCGCCGACATCGCCGGCCGCCGGTCCGACGCGTGGCTGCTCCGTCCGGAACGGCGCGAGCGTGAGGAGACGCGCTCCACGAACGAGGAGATCGGCGCGCGGCCGCTCGATCACTCGAGGAAGCGCGCTTCGATGACCCGGTCACGGGCGAGACCGCCCAGCTTCAGCGCGTCGCCCGCGACGGCGAGCGCCGCGTCCAACGGAACGAGGCCGATGAGCTCCCCGCGCAGGATCCGCACGCCGGCGGCCGTCGCGCGCGACTCGACCGCGTGCCACACCGCGGGCAACGACGTGACCGTGTGATCGAGGAGGTTCATCGAGACCTGCGCGCGCGGCGGGTCCGACAGCATGAAGCCCTTCGCCTGGACCGCCGGGAGGCCGCCCGACGATTCGCGGATCTCCTTCGCGATGCGTTGAGCGAGCTTGAGGTCCGTCGTGTCGAGCTCGATGTTGAAGGCGATGAGCGGCGGCCGCGCGCCGATGACGATCGCGCCCGCCGATGGATGGAGCGTCCGCGGGCCCGCGTCCGGCACATGGGAGGTCTCGAGGTACGCGGCGAGACCCTCGTACTCCGGTTTGCGGATGTCGGGCAGCCGCACGCGCTCAGGACGGGTCGCCGCCTTCGCGTAATAGAAGACCGGGACGTTGTGCTTCTCCGCGACCGCCGCCCCCACGCGCCGTGCGATCGCGATGCACTCAGCCATCGTCACGCCGGCAAGCGGGACGAACGGCACGACGTCCACGGCACCCAGCCTCGGGTGCGCGCCGGTGTGACCGCGCATGTCGACGACCCGGTAGGTCGCGTCGATGAGCGCGAGCGCCGCGCGCTCGACGGCGTCCGCGTCACCGGCGAACGTGAAGACCGACCGGTTGTGGTCGGGATCGCTCGTGCGATCGAGCAGTCGCACGCCTGGGATCGCCGTGATGACCGTCGCGAGCCCGTCGATGATGTCGAGGCGCCGACCCTCGCTGACGTTCGGGACGCACTCGACGATGCCAGCCATAGCGGCCTGAGCCTACCGGGCGCGGGTCAGTCGGCCTTGGCGGCTCCGGCCTCGCGCACGCGGAGGGTCAGCGCCTTCATGATGCTGTGCGCGATGTCGGCGTCCTGGTGCAGGACGTTCTGGAATTGCCGGGGGCCGAGAACGAGACAACGGCTGGGGGCGGACGT
>DATCOD010000006.1:0-6021 GCA_036564905.1 Candidatus Limnocylindria bacterium | reverse complement strand
TCTCGAGCCAGGCGACGTTGCGGTAGATCCGCCACGGCGGCTTCAGGGCAGCGGCCAATCCGGCTGCGAACCGGTCCTCTCCCGCCGAGGTCATGGTCGGCGGAAGACGTCGTGACGGCTACCCGGATCTCCCGCGTTCATCAGGCCGGGTCCAGGCACTTGAGGTCGCGGCAGTCCGGCGGTTCGGCGATCGAGATGGCCATCAGGCGAGCGATGCCGGCATAGCCATCCTTCAGCGGCTCACCGGCGTAGTGGTCGCAGTCGGGGTCGCCGATCGGCCGCTCGCAGTGCTCGTGCACCACGACCATCAGCTCGCGCTCGAACCAGTCGGCGTCGTGGAGATGGAAGGCACGTCGATAGCCGCGCGCCGGATCGATCAGCTCGTACGCGTAGCGGGTCGTCTGATAGAGCTCGTCTCCGATCGGCGCCAACTCCTCGCGGACATCCAGCCTCGCCGCGTTGCGTCGCGTGCCCTGCGGCAGGATCCCCGACAAGCGAAAGCTCAGGCGGCGTTCGTCGTCCTCGTGCAGCACCAGATCGGCTTGCGGTGAGGGATCATCAAGCTCGACGCCGTAGCGCTCCATGAGCTCTGCCAGCCGCTCGAGGTAGACATCGCACTCGGCGCGGCGCATGCGCATGGGTCACACGCGCTCGAGCCGGCGCTCACGCTCGATCGTCGGGAACTCGACCCCCTGGGGTACACGCCGGCGTACGACGCGTCGCCTGGCCAGCGCTCCGCCGGTCTCGAAGCGCTCCAGCGCGGGTCGCGGGATCCGGTACAACCGCTCCGAGACGCGGATCGCAGGGAGGATCCCATCGTGGACGAGCCTGAGGACGGTATCGTGGCTGACGGCGAGCCGCTCCGCCGCTTCCCGAATGGTGAAGTACCGCTTCTCCATGTCAACTGCCCGACCTCGTGCGACGGTTGCGATATAGACGAGACTGACGCATCGGTCGCGTATTGTCAATCAATCGCCGTACGGCGGGCGAAGCCCTTCGAACATCGGGTAGTGGCGCGTGTTCGACGTCGCCAGCTCGGCCCCCAGCTCCTGTGCGGTGGCGGCAATAACCAGGTCGGCCGTTGCGATGGCGTGGCTCCGCCGCCAGGTTCGGCCAAGCGCTCCGGCTCGCCGCGCGATCTGTTCGTCGAGGCCGATCCAGCGCATCGTTCGCATCAGCCGCTCCACCGCGTCTCGTTCGCGGTGCCGAACGCCGCGCAGCACCTCGACGCGCGTCACTTCGGAGCATGCCGGCACATCGGTCAGCGAGCGCAGGTATTCCAACGCGGATGCGCGTCCACGCAGAAGATCGATCAGGACCGTGGTATCGAGCACGATCATGCGTCGCGCCGCTCGTCCAGCTCCACCTCGCGCGAGCGGTCACCGGCACGAAGCTCGTCGACGTAGCGCGCGCCGTCGGGCAGGTACGGTACGGCGCCGAAGCTCTCGTCGAGCGCGGCGCGGTACCTCACCAGGCGATCCGCGGCGTCATCGGGCTCCGCCAGGTACTCGTCGATGGCCTCGCGGATCATCTTCGACGCGGTGATTCCCCGGACCGATGCACGCCGTCCCAGCTCTTCCGCCTGGCTGTCGTCGAGGTAGATCTGCGTCCGCTTCACGATGTATGCAGTATACATCGTTACTCGACGCACGGAATCCGGCAGCGTGAGCTGCCCGGGGTCGGGTTTGCAGCATCTGGCAGAGTCAACCGCCGAACTGCCGCCGACGGCTGGGCTGACCAGCCAGCGGGGTCAATCAGCCGTTGAAGGCCGGTTTGGGCCCGATTCCGCGCGTCCGACGGCCGATCCGACCAGATGCTGCAAAGCGCGGCGGTCCACGGCGGCCTGGTGGCCGGTGTTCCCCCCGGTGGAGCTAACGAACAAGTTCTGACCGATGCGGCGGTGTTCTTGGTCAGTTGTGCCACCGGGTGACCCGAACCGCCAGGCTGGGCTCGAAAGCGGCGCCCGCGGGCCTCGGAAATGCCTCAACCTGTCCGATAGCTCCAGCGGGGGGAACATCGGTCAAGATGAGACGCCGACGCAGCACCCATCCATCAGGCCGAGACGGCATCCTCGACCAATTGGCAGAGGGCGTTCACCAGGCGCATCTGCTCTGGCGTGTGGCAGTTCGCCTCGAGCAGCCGCGGGGACGCGACGACGATCGCGATTGCCCTGGCGCGCGAGACGGCCACGTTGAGCCGGTTGCGGCTGTACAGGAAGTCCATGTCGCGGGGCGCGTCGTCGCGGCTGGAGCTGGCCATGGAGTAGATCGCGATCGCGCCCTCCTGGCCCTGGAACTTGTCGACCGTGCCGACGCGAACGCGCAGTCCGGGGGCGAGCGCTTTCTCGATCGCCTGGGAGATCAGCGCGACGTGAGCGTTGTACGGCGCCACCACGATGATGTCCTCGACCCCGATCGGCCGAACCTTGCCGTGCCGATCGGTCCAGGGCGTGCCGAGCGCGGCGGCCACCGCCTTCGCGACGGCATCGGCCTCCTCTTGTGACCGCGATGAATTGCCTTCGTGGACCATCCCCACGAACCTGATGCCGGCACCGTCCAGCAGGGGATCCTCCGAGGAGATGCGCTGCAGGGCGGTCGATGCATCGGTCGTCAGGCGCCCGTCGTAGAAGGTCGTCGAGATGTAGTCGTTGACCGCCGGATGCATGCGCCAGGTGGTTTCGAGGAAGAGCCCGAGGCGATCGTCGAGCGTCGCCGCGGTGCCGAGCAGGTGCTCGAGGGCCGATTCGCCGGCGCCTTCGGGGTGAACCCCCTGACTCACCTGCGGCAGCTGGTTCGGGTCGCCGAGGAGCACGATCGACGCGGCGGCGCCGCTCATGGCGATGACGTTGGCCAGCGACATCTGGCCCGCCTCGTCGATGAACAGCACGTCGACCGAACCGAGCATCTGCTCGCGGGCAAAGAGCCAGGAGGTGCCCGCAGCAATGTCGAACTGGCCGTCGCGCATGCCGTCCTCGACCTCGGTGTTGGCGCGCGCGATTCGAACGCCGAGGTCGTCGCGCACCTCGTCGCCGGTGTCACAGCGCTGGATGGCTCGCAGCGGCAGGCTGGCATCGCGAGCAGCGACGCTCACCTCTGCCAGCAGGTTGGAGATGGCCTTGTGCGACTGTGCCGCAATCCCGATTCGGCGTCCCTGGCGGATCAGCTCCACGATCATCCGGGCGCCCGTGTAAGTCTTCCCGGTGCCCGGCGGACCCTGGATCGGCAGGACCGTCGCGTCGAGACCGATGGCGATCCGCCGCGCGGCATCGAGCGTGATCTCGTCCGGTCGTGCGAGCGACTCCGCCGGGGCGGTGCCCGTGATCCGGGGCGGATGCCGCCGCAGCAGGTCACGCGCCGCCCGGTAGGGACCGGGGCCCTCGATCCCGTGCGCGATCACGTGGTCGGCGATGCGCAGCAGCGCCGCGGGCATCGGTCCGGCGCCGATCGGCTTCTGGGGTATGAGCGCGACCGGGTGATAGCCGAGGCGCTTCGGGCCGCGCTTCAGGTCCAGCGTCCCGTGCACGTCGTCGATCTGGACGATCTCGCCGGCGTCGCTGCCCCATTCACCGTGGCGCGGATCGGGATCGAGGACGCTCGAGCCGGCGCGGAACTTGTGGTCCTGCGGGAGGAAGCGGTAGCGCCGAATCACGCTCTGTTTCACCGTCTCGACGTCGCCGACGAAGTCGAGCCCGCCGATCCCCTCACTGGCCACCATCAGCTCCTCGATCGACTTGGAGCGCAGCTCGTGCCACTGCCACCAGGCGGGCTTGTCCTCTCGCCGATGCCAGTCGAGCAGCTGCGCCAGGAGCCATCGGCCCTGCTGTTCCGACGTCCGCAGATCGCGGTCAGCGCCAACGCCCGCCGTCAACGCGTCGATGCGCTGCTGGACCTCCGCCGCCCGGGTCTCCTGGCCCTCCGACGGTCTGCCATCGAGGATCGCGGGACGCGTCCAGTCGGCCTCCGGGTACGCGCCCATCGCCTCATCGCGGCGCGCCTCGAGCCAGGTCCGCAGCCGCAGGGTCGATACGCAGTCATCGCGGTTGTAGTCGGCGATGTTCTGCAGGATGGCGTCGTCGCGCTCGGCCATCCAGCGCTCGTATTCCACCACGCTGAAACCGGCCTCGGTCACCGGCCCCTCGCGCTGCGCAAGGTAGAACTTCTCGATCTGCTTGAGCGAGTACGACTCCACCGATGCGCGAACGCCCTGCCGCACGACGTTCAGCAGGTCGACGAAGACACCGCCGCGCAGCAGCCGGTCGACCTCGTCCTCGCGGGTGGCGTGTCGTCGCATGAGCCGCTTTACGGCCCCCGACTCGTAGCCGCCGTAGTGGTAGACGTGCAGCTCCGGATGGCCATCCAGCCGGTCGATGCAGAAGTCCACGAACGCCTCGAAGGCCGACTTCTCCTCCTCGCGATCGTGCCCCCAGAAGGGCAGGTAGGTCGGCTCGCCGTCGACCTCGATGGCGACGCCGAGGAGGTACTCGAGCCCGCCGTCGAGCGCCCACGGGTCGGATTCGATGTCGAAGAAGATGTCCCATGGGTTCGGCTCGGGCAGCGCGGCCAGGCCGCGGCCACCCCGCTCCGGTTCGGGCCGAATCAGCTCATAGACGCGCTCGCCGGTCTGCCGCTCGTGAAGCTGCAGGCGTGCCTGGTCGCTGAGTCGCCGCAGGGCGAGCGGGTTCACATCCTTGACCGTGGCGCCGACGGGCAGCTGGGCGATGGCGGTCAGGGTGGGCACGTCGCCTTCCTGGAGTCGCTCGGTGTCGACGCGACGCATGCCGGCCACGATCGAGAGGTGGTCGTCGTCCCGGCGACGCTGGATGCAGCACGGATACCAGACGCAGACGCGGCAGTGGTCCACCGGATCGGGATACGTCTCCACGGCGATGGATCCCCCGAGCACCCGCTGCTCGAACCGGGCGCGCGCATGGCGAAAGTAGGCGGCGTAATCGCTCAACCGATGCGGATGCTCCACGCCGTCGCCGGTCACCACGTACACGGTCTCGGGTGGTGCGCCCTGCAGCTTGGCGAGCAGGTCGGCGTAGACGCACATCTGGATGATCGCCGCGGCCTTGACCCCGCGCGACAGCTTGGTGTCGGCGATGTCGTAGCTGTACGCGCCGAGGACCGGGCTCGGGCGCTCGGTTCGGTACAGGAAGTCGGCGTGCCCGCGCCAGCGGCCGTCGAAGAAGGTCGCCTGGAAGATGACGTCGGCACCGTCGTGCATCGCGGCGAGCGTGGCCGCCTGGGCGGCGCGCAGGTCGTCCGGTGTCCGCAGGTCGGCCGTGTCGATCTCGGCGACCCGCTTGCCGGAGTCGCGCAGCCGCGCCAGGTGCGCGGCCTCGTGCGCGTCGCCGCGGTCCTGCATGAGCCGGACGGTCAGGTCCTCTCGCCGATGCGGGCGCTCCCAGCGACCCTCGACGCGCCCCAGCTCCAGCGACGCCAGGTGATCGCAGGCGAGGTATCCGACGAGATCGGTGGCACTGACGATGAGCGTGCCGTCCGCGGCCTTCTGCACGCGACCACCTTAGTCAGGAAGCGTGACACCTTGTCCGTCGCGAACGCAGGATCCGACCAATCGCTGCGGCGGTCCACTCCCGACGTGGTCACCGATGTTCCACCCGGTGGAGCTATCGGACAGGTTGAGGCCGATTCACTGGCTCCGGGCCCCGAATCCGGGCCCAGCTTGGCGGTTCGGGTCACCGGGTGGCACACATGACCAGGAACGCCGCTGTATCGGTCAGAAGTTGTCCGTTAGCTCCGCGGGGTGCAACAACTGCCACGACGAAGCTGCGTCGCCGATCCGGACTTGACAACCGTACGTTCAACGGTATCTTTGGAAGCGTGAAAACGATTCCGATCACGGAGTTTCGCCAGCGCACGGCGGACGTCCTGGATGACGCGGCGAACAGCGACGAGCCGACCGTCGTGCTGCAGCGGTCGCGGAAGGCGGCGTACATCGTCGGTCCTGAACGCTACGAGCGCGACCAGGCCGAGCTGACGTCGCTGCGCCGCGCGCTGT
>DATCOD010000005.1:0-2261 GCA_036564905.1 Candidatus Limnocylindria bacterium | reverse complement strand
ATCCCGGCGCGTCCGGCGGGATCCTGCTCCGCGACGAGAACGGCGAGCCGGTGCTCCGGGCGAGCTCGGGCTCGTTGCCGCGCTCCGCGCTCGCGGCCGCGCGCACCGCCCTGGCCGAGACCCGGCCGGTCGTGGAGCCCGACCAGGTCGCGCTCCCGCTCATCGCCGGGGACCGGCTCGTCGGCGCGGTCGCGCTCCACGTGCCCGGGCAGACGGAGTTCGCCGAGACGGAGGTCGCCTTCGTCGGCACGCTCGCGAACCAGGCCGCGCTCGCCATCGACAAGGCGTCGCTGTACGCGCTCGAGCGCAGGACGTCGGAGCGCCTGCGCGAGCTGGACCGCGCGCGCTCCGACTTCGTGGCGGTCGTCACGCACGATCTTCGGACTCCGCTCTCGGTCGTGCGCGGGTATCTCGATCTCTTCGCCGAGCAGACCCGCACCAAGAAGAACAAGAACGGGCAGCACCTGCCGCTGGCCGAGGCCACCGCGCAGGTCGAGCGGCTCGATCAGCTGGTCGACCGGATCCTCGCGTCGGTGAAGGACGACCGGCCCGAGATCACCGTCCGCCGGACCCGGTTCGACCTTCGCGCCGGCCTGGTGAGCGCGGTGCGCGAGATGGGGCCGATGGCCCGCAAGCACCGGCTGCGCGGCCCGCGCGCCGGCGCGTCGCTCTGGGCTCGCGGGGACAAGCGCCGGACCGCGGAGGTCGTGGCCGGGCTCGTGCACAACGCGACCAAGTACGCGCCCGCGGGGACAGGCATCATCGTGTCGGTGGCGAAAGAGAAGGACCGGGCGATCGTTCGCGTCGCGGACGAGGGTCCCGGTGTCCGCCCCGAGGACCGTCGCCGGATCTTCGAGCCGTTCGTGCGGCTCGGGTCCGATGAGATCTCCGGCGCCGGCATCGGCCTGTTCTCCTGCCGCCGCGTGGCCGAGGCCCAGGGTGGCTCGCTCTGGTACGAGGACCGCGTGGACGGCGCGAGCGGGAGCGTCTTCGCGTTCAGCGTCCCGCTCGGTGGGGGCGACGACCGATGACCAGCGTGCTCATCGTCGACGACGATCGCGCGCTCGTCGGCATGGTCGCCTCGCTTCTGGGAGCGGAGGGCTACGACCTGCTCACCGCGTACGACGGCGAGACCGCGCTCCGCCGGCACGCCGAAGAGCTCCCGGATCTGGTGATCCTCGACCGGCGCCTCCCGAAGATGAGCGGCGACGAGGTCTGCCGGCGGATCCGCGCGTCGGCGCAGACCCCGATCCTCATGCTCACGGGCGAGAAGGGCGAGGACGAACGCGTGCGGCTGCTCGATCTCGGCGCGGACGATTACCTCGAGAAGCCGTTCGGGCGCAAGGAGCTGCTCGCGCGGGTCCGCGCCCTGCTCCGCCGCGCGCCGCGCAACGCGGGACCGGCGACCGCGATGGACATCGGCGGCCTGGTCATCGACGCGCGGGCGCACAGCGCGCGCATGGGCACCGAGGAGCTGCCGCTCACGCCGACCGAGTTCCGGCTCCTCGCGGCGCTGGCCGCGCGCCCCGGTGAGCTCGTCGACCGCAAGGCGCTGCTCCGCTCGGGCTGGCCCGACGAGCGCGATCCGGATCCCGAGTGGTTGAAGGCCCATCTGGCCCGTCTTCGGTCGAAGCTCGAGGCCGCCGGCGCGCCGGTCCCCGCGAACGTGCGCGGAGTCGGCTACAAGCTCGGCTAGGTCCGCGACGCCGCGATGCCCTGCGCATCCAGGTAGGCGAACAGCGCGTCCTTCGTCACCTGCTCGTCCGCCGGCACCAGGCCGCCTGTCCCGCGATCGCCCGACGCGAGCCGGCGCACCGCGATCGTCGCCGGCCCGAGCGCGATCAGGTAGCTGTGGACGGGCGCACGAAGGACCCACCGTGCGATGCCCCCGGGACCTTCGACGCGCACCGCGACGATGCCTTCACGAGTGCCGGCGAGCCGTGCAAGGCGCACGCCGGCCGGCACCAGCACGTCCATCGCGCGCCGCGCGAGGGCCGATCGGGAGGCGAGCGCGAGCAGCGGCGCAGCGCCGTGGGTGTGCGGATCGACCCAGAACGCCGCCTCCGTGAGCCCCGGCCAGATCGCCGGGAGCTGGACCGAGAGCGCGCTGTCCACGCGCATGCCGCGCACCGGCGCGAAATCGCAGGCCCGCAGCGCGGAGGGTCGGACGGACGCGAGGAACGATCGCGCCGTCGCGACGTTCGCCGTGTCGCGCGACGCGGGCGCGAGCCAGGCGTCCACGCGCCGCGGCTCGCCGACCC
>DATCOD010000004.1:0-13004 GCA_036564905.1 Candidatus Limnocylindria bacterium | reverse complement strand
GGTGGCGTCGATCATCGGAGAGCGCTTCAGCGCGAGCGAGCTCCACACCCTGGCGCCGGACCTCGACGTGTCGCGCGCGATCGCCGGGCTCCGCCGGGCCGGCTTGGTGCTCGAGGACCGCGAGACGCGCGAGCCCGACCGTTACCGGTTCAAGCACCTCCTGATGCGAGACGTCGCGTACGCGGGGCTGCCCAAGGCCGTCCGGGCCGATCTGCACGAAGCCTTCGGCGACCAGCTCGCGCGCGCGGTCGGCGATCGCCGCGAGGAGTTCGCCGAGATCCTCGCCTATCACGTCGAGCGCGCATTCACCCTGTCGGTGGAGGTCCGCGCGCTGCGCGAGATCGTCGAGCCGCGGGCGCGACGCGCGCTTGACCTGGCCCTGGAGCTCGGCGAGCGTGCGCGGCGCCGTCAGGATCGGGGACTGCTCGCGCCGTATGCCGGCGTGGCGAGCGCGGCGGTGGCGGCGCTGGGCGAGCGAGCGTCGGCCGAGGATCGCATCCGCGCCACCCTGCTCGGCGCGAACGAGCGACGCCTTGCGGCCGCATCGGGAGAAGCGCGTGCCGGCTTCGAGCACGCGGCGGACCTGGCCCGCGAGCTCGGCCGCGCGGACCTCGAGGCGCAGGCCCATCTGGGCGCGGCCGCGACGATCGTGTTCTTCGCCACCGATACCGAACTCCCTGCCCTCACCGGACACCTGGCCGACGCGGAACGCCTGTTCCGCGCAGCCGGCGACACCGGCGGCGAGATCGAGGCCGGCGTGATCGGGCTCGAGGCGCTGTGGGGCTCCGGCCGGATCGCGGAGCTCGTGCGGCAGGGCGGCGCGCTGCGCGACCGAGCACGCGAGATCGGCGATGGGCCACGCGAGCTCCAGGTCTCCGGCCGTCTGGTGAGCGCGGCGCTCCTCCTCGGGCGTCCCGACCTCGCGGACGCGTACCAAGCTGCCACCGACGAGCTCATCGCTCGTCTCGGGTCACGCGAGCCGCCGTGGTCCCGGGTGGCGCGCTGCGCGCGCCTGCGGTTCGAAGGCGCCTTCGACGCCGCGGAGGAGTGCTACCGAGAGAATCTGGCGGCCGCGCTCACCGAAGGTGACGCGTTGCTCCAGATCGGCAGCTTGCGGAACATAGCGGAGCTGATGCTCGACGAGGATCGCTTCGCCGAGTCCGAGCAGCTCGCGGAGCAGGCGCTCGAGGTGAGCAATCGCATCGGCGAGCGCTGGAGCCGGACCGAGCTCACGGCGACGCTCGCCGTCGCTGTCGCCGGGAGGCGCGACTTCGATCGAGCGGACCGGACGCTGCTCGAGGCGCGCTCGCTGGTGCGGGCCTACGACACGTTCGCGATCGCGTGGGTCGCGTTCTGCGCCGCGCGCATCCGCGAGCTCGAAGGCCGGGATGAGGAAGCCGAGGCCGAGTTCCGAGCCTGTATGGACGTGTTCGCGGCAACGGAGTTCTTGTACCGCGCGGCCGAGGCCCAGCTCGAGTTCGCCGCGTTCCTTGCGCGCCGCGGCCGCGGTGCCGACGCGACCCGGGAGCTCGAGGGTGCGGAAGCCGTCCTCGGTCGACAGACCGGCGCCCGCGGGAAGCGCATCGCCGCGCTCCGCGAGGCCCTCGCATTACCACGCGCCGCCGGCTGAGCCTCCGGTAAACGTCCGGTATCACTGACGCGCAGTGCGACCGAGAGGCCCCCGGATGGGGGAGCCGTCCTGCTGAGGCCCCTTGTACAACGAACGCCATGAACGGGAAGCTGGGACACGCGGACAGCGCTTCGCCGGCGCGCGAGACGGCCTGGACCTAGGCCGCTTCGAACTCGGCGAGGCGCTGGCCCCGCCGCACCTGATCCCCCTGGGCGCAGAGCACCTTCGTCACGGTCCCGTCGCCCGGCGCCTCCACCCGTAGCTCCATCTTCATCGCCTCGACGACGCATATGAGGTCACCGCGCTTGACGCGCTGACCGGGCCGCGCGTGGACCGCGAGCACGACTCCGGGCATTGGCGCCGTGATCTCGGTGCCCGCGAGCGCAGCCACGTTCCGCTCGCGACCCGCGGTGTCCAGGACGTAGGTCTCGCCGCGCCACTTCACCCAGATGTCGGCACCATCGCGGACGGCGATCGCGGGCTCGCCGTCGACGAGCCAGTGGCCCGACCGCTCGTCGCGCGCGATCTTCCGGCCGTCCACGTCGTGGGGACCCGTCCCGATCACCCGCATCGGCCGGTCGTCGAGGAGCACGGTGATGGTGGCCGGGCCACCGGCGCGCCACCCTGAGAGCGCGCGCCAGGGGTCGCGCGGATCGATCGCGAGCGTCGTGCTCGCCGCGAACGCCGCCGCCGCGAGGGCCCGCGCCTCCGGCGGCGGGTCGCCGGGTCCAGCCACCAGATCGGGCGTGCGCTCGATGAGCCCGGTATCCACTGCGCCCGCGATCACCTCCGGGTGCGCGACCAGCTGCCGGAGGAATCGTTCGTTCGTGCGCAGGCCCAGGACGGTCGAGCCGCGCAGCGCCGCGCCGAGCGCGCCGAGGGCCGTCGCTCGATCCGCGGCGTGGACGATCACCTTCGCGAGCAGGGGGTCGTAGTCGGCGGTGACCACGCTGCTCTCCTCGATCGCGGAATCGATGCGCGCTCCGTCGCTCCACTCGAGGAAGCTGACGCGACCGGTCGACGGGAGGAACCCGCTCGCCGGGTCTTCCGCGTAGAGGCGCACCTCGATCGCGTGGCCGCGGGGCTTCGGGTCGAGCGCGAGCCGTTCGCCCATCGCGATGCGCAGCTGCTGCTCCACGAGGTCGACGCTCCAGACGAGCTCCGTGACCGGATGTTCGACCTGCAGTCGCGCGTTGACCTCGAGGAAGAAGAACTCGCCGCCTTGGTCGACGACGAACTCGCAGGTCCCGGCGTTCACGTAGCCGACGGCCTTGGCGAGCGCGACCGCGGCATCGCTCATCCGCGCGCGTAGCGTCGCATCGACGCCGGGCGAGGGCGTCTCTTCCAAGACCTTCTGGTGCCGGCGCTGCGCGGAGCAGTCGCGCTCGCCGAGTACCTGCACCGTGCCGTGCGTGTCCGCCAGCAGCTGGATCTCGACGTGGCGCGGACGCTCGACCGCGCGCTCGAGGATCAGCCGCTCGTCGCCGAACGCCGCGCGCGCCGTGCGCCGCGCTCTCGCGAGGGCCTCGCGTAGATCCGCCTCGCGCGACACCAGCTGCATCCCGATCCCGCCGCCGCCGGCGGCCGGCTTCAGCATCACGGGATAGCCGACCGTAGTCGCGGCCTTGGCGAACGCCTCGTCTCGTTGATCGGTGCCGCGGTAGCCGGGGAGGACGGGCACACCGGCGCGTTCGGCCGCGGCCTTCGCCTCCGCCTTGTCTCCGAGCCGGCGCAGCACGTCGGGGCCGGGTCCGACGAACGTCATCCCCGCCGCGGCGACCGCTTCGGCGAACGGCGCCTGCTCGGACAGGAAGCCGTAGCCCGGGTGAATGAGCCGTGCGTCAGTGTCGCGCGCGGCGGCGACGATGCTCGCGATGTTCAGATAGGAATCGCGCGCGGCCGCGGGCCCGATGCGGACGGCGGTGTCGGCCTCATGGACGAACGGCGCGCTCGCATCGGCGTCCGAGTAGACGGCGACGGTGCGCAGGCCCATCCGCTTCGCGGTGCGAAAGACGCGACGCGCGATCTCGCCGCGATTCGCGACGAGCACGGTCATCATGTGAGGAGATTGTCACCGCAACGCGCCGCGCTCGCCGAAGGCTGGCCGGTGCTCGTCTCCATCGTGCTGGTCGGGATCCCGTTCGGCATCGTCGCCCGCCAGTCGGGCCTCGCGCCGGTCGAGATCATGGCGATGAGCCTGTTCGTGTTCGCGGGCGCGTCGCAGTTCGCGATGGTTCAGCTGTTCAAGGACGGGATCGCGTGGCCGGTCATCGTGGCGACGGTCCTGTTGATCAACCTGCGGCACGTGCTCATGGCCGCGACCCTGCGGCCGCACTTCGCCCACGTCTCGGTGACCCGCCGCCTGGCGGCCGCGTACGTCCTCACCGACGAGGCGTTCGCGATGGCCATCGGATGGTTCCGCCGTGGCCGCCGTGAGCTCGCGTACTACGCGACCTTCGCGGTCGCGCTGTACGTCCTGTGGAACGCCGCGACGGCCGTCGGGATGCTGCTCGGCCCGTCGATCGGCGAACCGCGGCGGTTCGGCGTGGACTTCGCGATCACCGCCACGTTCATCGCGATCGTCGTCCTCGGCGTCCGCCGGCGCTCGGATGCGATCGTGGGCCTCGCCGCGGCGGTGATTGCGTCCGTGCTGGCGTACCTGGGCGCCTCGGTGGTCGCGGTCGTGACCGCGGGCGCGCTCGCGCCGCTCCTCGTCCTGTTCACCAAAGACGAGGGGTCCGGATGACCTGGCTCGCCATCGCCGGCTCGGCGCTGGTCACGTACCTCGTCCGCGCGTTCGCGTTCCGCGTCGCCCTGCCGCGCACGCTGCCGCGCGGCGTCGCGCGCTACCTCGACGCCCTCCCCGCCGCGATCATCGCCGCCCTGGCCGGGCCGGCGGTGCTCGTGCCGAACGGTGCGCTGACCCGCGGGCCCGAGCTCGCCGCCGCCATCGTCGTCGTCGGCGTGGTCGCCTGGCGGCGCAATCTCCTCGCGGGCGTGCTCGCCGGCGTCGCGGTCGTGGCGGCCTTGCGGTTAGTTCTGGCGGCGTGATCCCCCGAGCCAGTGGGGTGTGCGCTTTTCAAGGAACGCCCGCATCCCGTCCTGACCTTCCGGGCCGACCCGTGCGCTCGCGATTCGCTGGACGGTCAGGTCTCTCACGTCGGCGGGGCTCCGGCCGGTGACGTCGCGGACGAGACGCTTCGCGGCATTCACCGCGTCGGGTCCGCCGGAGAGGATCGCGTCGACGAACCGTTCGATCTCGAGATCCAGCTGGCCCGGGTCGACCACGCTGTGCACGAGCCCGGTATCGAACGCCCGGTGTGAATCGAAGCGGATGCCGGTGGTGAACGCCGCGGTGGCGAAGCCCGGCCCGACCTTCCGCACGACGTACGGCGAGATCACCGCGGGCAGGATCCCGAGGCGCACCTCGGTGAACGCGAAGGTCGCCGTCTCGACCGCGACCGCGATGTCGGCGACCGCGACCAGGCCCGCGCCCCCGCCGATGGCGGCACCCTGCACGCGCGCGATGACCGGCATCGCCAAGGCGTCGATGCGCGCGAACAGATCGGCGAGCGCGCGCGAGTCGGCCAGGTTCTCCTCGAGCGTGTAGTCGGCCATCGAGCGCATCCACGCGAGATCCGCTCCGGCGCAGAACGTGTCTCCCTCGCTCCCGAGGATGACGCACCGTGCGTCCGTGGGCACCGCATCGACGGCTGCGCGCAGCTGCGCGATCAGCTCCGCGTCGAACGCGTTCTTCACGTCCGGTCGGGCGATGGTGAGGCGCGCGACCCGGCGTTCGTCGACCGCCCTGCGCACGAATTCGCCCATCGCCCGCTGACGATAGGCTTGCCTGCGATGCGCTACCGCCTCGACGTCAACGGCACGGCGCGGGATCTGGATGTGCCGCGCGGCACGACGCTCCTCGAGGCGCTGCGCGACGACCTCGGACTCGTGGCGACCCGGTACGGCTGCGGCCGCGGCCAGTGCGGCGCGTGCTTCGTGCTCGCCGATGGACGGGCCATCGCCTCGTGCCTGATGAGCGTCGAGCAGGCGGCCCTGCACCGCATCGTCACGGTGGAGGGCCTCGCGTCCGGTGACCAGCTCTCCGCCATCCAGTCGGCCTTCGTCGAGGAGGACGCCATGCAATGTGGCTACTGCACGAGCGGGATGCTGATCTCCGCGGCCGCGCTCCTTGCCGAACAGCCGTCGCCGACCGAAGCCGAGATCCGCGATGCGCTGGCCCCGAACCTGTGCCGCTGCGGCGTGCAGCTCCGCGCGGTCCGCGCCGTGCGGCGCGCGGCGGGGACACAGCCGTGACGTTGCGGCCCGGTGAGCCGGTCGCGCGCCTGGAGACACGCCTTCGGATGGAGCCCGACGGACGCGTCACCGCGTTCTCGGGGAAGGTCGAGTTCGGGCAGGGGATCCGCACCGCGTTCGCGAAGATCGTCGCTGCCGAGCTCGGCGTCCCGGTCGACCGCGTGACCGTCGTGCTCGGCGACACCGCGCAGGTCCCCTTCGACCGCGGCACCTTCGGCAGCCGCTCCATCGCCGAGGACGGCGAGCTCCTCCGGCGCGCGGCCGCGCTCGCCCGGGAGCTCATCGCCGAGGGACGGCCGCTCGAAGGGCCGATCCCCGAGGACATGCCGGTCACGACGCGTCCGCTCGACGTGACGCCGCGGCGCATCGAAGCTCCTGAGATCGTCACCGGCCGGGCCAGGTTCGTCGCGGACGTGCGACTGCCCGGGATGCTCCGTGGGGCGATCGCGCGGCCGCCGGTCCGCGGCGCGCGACCGGCATCGGTGGACGACGGCACCGCGCGCGCGATGGCCGGCGTGGTCATGGTCGTGCGCGACGCCGACCTCGTCGGCGTCGTGGCCGAGAGGCAGGCCCAGGCCGTGGCCGCGGCGCAGGCGCTCGATATCGAATGGACGATGCCCGCCGTCGCGGAGCAGGACTCGGTGGCGATCCCGATCAACGAGGACGGCGCGACCTCGGCTGCGCTCGCCGGCGCCGCCACGCGGATCGCCGCGACCTACGTGATGCCGTACATCTCCAACGCGCCGATCGGCCCGAGCGCCTCGGTCGCGGACGTGCGGACCGACGGGGCGACCGTGTACGCGGGGACGCAGCGGCCGTTCGGCCTCCGCGACGAGGTCGCGGCGGCGACCGGCCTCGCGGTCGACACCGTGCGGGTCATCGCGCTGATGCCGAGCGGCACGTACGGCCGGAACAGCCTCGGCGACGCGGCGATCGAGGCCGCGCGGCTGTCGCAGGCCTGCGGGCGACCGGTCCTGCTGCAATGGTCGCGCGAGGAAGAGTTCGCGCACGGACCGGCGCGGCCCGCATGCGCGCTCGACATCGAGGCCGGCACCGACGCGGAGGGGCGCTTCGTGGGCTGGCGCTACGACGAGCACACGAACGCGCACGGGTACGGCGGCATCGACAAGCGGATCGCGCCGTTCACCTCGGGCCGGAACGCCGTGCCGCCGTACCGGGTGCCGCACCTCGCGGTGACCCTGCACATCGAGCCATCCCTGCTCCGGACCGCGTCGTTCCGCTCGCTCGCCGCGGCCGAAAACGTCTTCGCGATCGAATCGCTCGTCGACGAGATCGCGTTCGCACGGGGCGAAGATCCGCTCGAGCTACGGCTGCGGAACACGAGCGATCCGCGGCTCCGCGCGGTGCTCGAGGCGGTCGCGCTGCGCAGCGGCTGGCGCGAGCGGACCGGTGGCGAGGGCCGCGGCCTCGGCCTGGCCTGCACCCTCTACGCGCACGGCACGTATGTCGCGCAGGTGGCCGAGGTCACCGTCGGGTCCAACGGGCGTGTTCGGCTCGGCCGGTTCTGGTGCGCCGTCGATCCCGGCCGGGTGATCGACCCGAATGGCGTGCGCAACCAGTGCGAGGGTGCCATCGTCCAGTCGGCATCGTGGACGCTCCTCGAGGAGCTGAAGCAACGCGACGGCCGGGTCGCCTCGACCGGCTGGGATACCTATCCGATCGCGACGTTCCGCGACACGCCCACCGAGATCGACATCCAGCTCATGGGCGCGGCCGGCGAGCCGCCGACCGGGGTGGGCGAGCCGCCGGGCGTGCCGGTGGCCGCCGCGATCGCGAACGCCGTGTTCGCCGCGTCCGGGGCGCGGGTCAGGGACCTGCCGATCACGGCGGACCGGGTGCGCGCCGCGAGGCGCTGAGGCTCAGCGGGGCCGCAGGATGTAGAGGCCGCCCTCGTGGCGGTCGGTGACGAACACGGTCCCATCCGCCTCGACCAGC
Organism: Candidatus Limnocylindria bacterium; assembly: GCA_036564905.1. Taxonomy (GTDB): domain Bacteria; phylum Chloroflexota; class Limnocylindria; order P2-11E; family P2-11E; genus UBA4735. The sequence goes on along the minus strand of DATCOD010000004.1, from coordinate 5,101 downwards.
AGATCGTTCAGCTGGCTGACCGCCTGGCCCCGAGGCGCATCGGGAATGAACCGCGCGATCTCAACGACCGCCCGCGGATCGGTCGTGTCGTACACCCGGAGGCCGGCGCTGAAGTACGTCGCGTACACGATCGTGTCGCTCTGGAACGTGCCGGGCCGATTCTCGTGCAGGTTGTGCGGCCCGAAACGAAGCCCGTTCGTCGGGCGCTCCTCGGGCACCGGGAAACGCGCGATCTCGCGTGGCGCGCGCTCGTCCGCGATGTCCACGAGGTGGATGTCCTTCGGCGCGCCGGTGCGGTCGGGGTCGATGGCCTCGTCCGTCGCGACGAGCAGGCCGCGATCGCCGAGCGGGAGCGCGGTGTGGGTGTACGGGTGCGCGCCCGCGCGCGCGGTCCAGTCGACCTGGCCAACGAGCGAGAGCCGGCCGTCGTCGATCGCGAGGATCACCACGCCCGCGTCGAACCAGCCGGCATACGCGCGGTCGCCACGGACGATCGCGTGGTGACAGCTGGGATAGCGTCGCGGCGCGCGGATGCCCGGGTCGCGGTCGTCGCGGCGCTGCTCCGGGAAGCACCACTCGTCATGCAGGCGTGGCTGCTCCGGGTCGGCGAGGTCCACGCTGATGAGCGATGCGCCGTGGATGCCCGGCCTGCCGCGCGCCGAGGCGTACGCGTACCGTCCGCCGGCCCACCAGAGGCGATGCACGCCCGAGCCCTCCACGCGGAGGAACCCGATCCGCTTCGGCGCGCTCGCCGCCCGCACGTCGTAGACGACGACCCCGGCGCTCTCCGGGTCGGCGGCGTCGTACGGGTAGCGCTCGTTGTTCACGAGCAGCAGCCCGTCCGCGTACTGGGTCTTGTGCGCGTGCGTCCGAGCCGCGACGGGCAGCTGCGCGAGGAGCCGTGGACGGCGCAGGTCCGAGACGTCGACGACGCTGGTCCCGACGCCGAAGTCGCCCATGTGCCCCACGTAGGCGACGTCGCCGTTGCGCATCACCTGCATCCCGTCGCCCTTGCCGCCCAGGTCGGTGTGCCCGACGAGCTCGAATCCGCGTGCGTCCAGGACGGGTGGCAGCTCGCTCACCGGGCGAGGGTAGCGGCCCGGCTTGACAGCCGCCCCGTTTCCGCAAACGATTTCCGTCGGTGGCGCAAGACGGAAGGCAGGGGCGGCCCAGGTCGACGATCGTTGACGTCGCGAGAGCGGCGCACGTCCATCCGTCGACGGTCTCCCGCGCGCTCAGCCCACAGCCCGGTCACATCCTTCGCCCTGAGACCCGGGCGCGCGTCGTGGCCGCCGCGGGTCGGCTCGGGTACCGCCCGTCGGCGCTCGCGCGCAGCCTCCGCCTTCGCCGGACGCTCACCCTCGGCATGCTCGTGCCGGACATCGCGAATACGTTCCTCGCCGGGATCATCAAGGGCGCCGAGGAAGCGGCGCACGAGCGCGGCTACACGCTCGTCCTCTGCAACACCGGGGACCTGCCCGAGCGCGAGGCGACGTACATCCGGGTCCTGCGCGAGCGTGAGGTGGACGGGATCCTCATCGCCTCGACGCGGCTCGCGGCCGCCGCCGTCGACGGTCTCCGCGCGGACGGGTTCCCATTCGTGCTCGTGAACCGGGGCGCCGGCGGCGCCGACGATCTCTCGGTGACCGTCGACAACGTCAGCTCCGCGGCAGCGGTCATCGACCTCCTCGTGCGACTCGGCCACCGGACGCTCGGTCACATCGCCGGCCCACGCTCCACCACGACGGGCGCGGAGCGAGCCGAGGGCGCCATCGACGCCGCGCGCCGGCACAACGTGCCGCTCTCGGTCATCGACGCGGAGGCCTGGTCCGAGCCGGCCGGATACCGGGCGGCGCGCCAGCTGTTCCGCGACAGCGTGCCCGCGGCCGTGTTCGCGGCCAACGACCTGATCGCGCTTGGCGTCATGCGCGCCGCGCATGAGGCCGACCTGCGCGTGCCGGCGGATCTCGCGCTCGTGGGCTTCAACGACATCGCCGAGGCCGCGCTCCTCGATCTCACCACCGTCCGGGTCGCGCAGCAGGAGATGGGCGCACGCGCTGCCCAGCTGCTGATCGCGCGCCTCGAAGGCGAGCCGATCCCGGAGCCGCGCATCGTGCTCGAGGCCGAGCTCGTGGTACGCGGCTCGACAGGTGGCGCGCAGGCCGCGCGGAGGATCGCATGACCGAGCGGATCGTGGTCGAGAACGCGCTCAAGCGCTATGGCGCGGTATCGGTCTTCGAATCGCTGGACCTGTCGGTCCGCGACGGCGAGACGGTGTGCATCCTCGGTCCGTCCGGATGCGGGAAGACCACGCTGCTGCGCGCGATGCACGGCCTCCTGCCATTGGATGGCGGCCGCATCCTCATCGATGGCGAGGCCGTGCGCGGTCCGCGACGGAACGTCGCGATGGTGTTCCAGCACTTCGGCCTCATGCCGTGGAAACGAGTGCGCGAGAACGTCGCCTACGGCGTCGAGCTCGCGAAGCTGCCCCGCGCCGTGGTCGACGAGCGCGTGCTGCGCTACACGGCCATGGTCGGCCTCGGCGGATTCGAGTCGCACTACCCGCACCAGCTCTCGGGCGGGATGCAGCAGCGGGTCGGCTTGGCGCGCGCGCTCGCGCTCGAGCCGGACGTCCTGCTGATGGACGAGCCGTTCGGGTCGCTCGACGCGCAGACGCGGGAGATCCTGCAGGACGAGCTGCTGCGGATCTACCAGCGAGGCGTCGCCAAGGCGGCCGGCGAGAAGCCGCCGGCGATGGTGTTCATCACGCACTCGATCGAGGAGTCGATCGCCCTCGGCGACCGGATCGTCGTGCTCACCTCCCGGCCGGCCCGCATCCGCGAGGTCATCTCGGTCGACATCCCGCGGCCGCGGACGATCGCCTCGGTGATCGCCCATCCGCGCTTCGTCCCGCTGCGCGATCACTGCTGGCGGCTGCTTCGCGAGACGGTGGCCGCGTGACCGTGCGCGAGGCGCAGGCAACGGTCGTCGCGGCGGCGCCTCGCCGCAGGTCGCGCCTGCGCCCGGGCGACTGGGCGGTGCGCTTCGGCTCGATCGCCGCGGTACTGCTCGCCTGGGAGTTCATCGCGCCGCGGTTCAACCCGCTCATCATCCGGCCGCCCTCGGCGATCTTCGTGGCGTTCTTCGAGCTGATCGAGACCGGCGAGCTGCAGGACGCGATGATGCAGAGCCTCCGCGAGTTCAGCGGCGGCATGGTCTTCGCGCTCGTCTTCGGGATCTTCCTCGGTATCGCCTCGGGCCGGTGGCGCACGGTCTACAACGCGCTCGACCCGCTCGTGAGCGCGCTGTACAGCGTGCCCTCGGTGGCGCTCGTCCCGCTGATCGCCATCGCGTTCAAGTACCAGGGCGACGCGCCCAGGGTCGCGACCGTCGCGCTCTTCGCGATCTTCCCGGTGCTCATCAATACCCAGCAGGGCGTGCGTAACGTCGACCGCGGCCTCCTCGAGGTCGCCCGGGCATTCAACACCAGCGAACGGCGTCTGTGGACCGACGTCATCGTGCCGTCGGCCATGCCGTTCGTTCTCGCGGGTGTGCGGCTTGCGATCGGCCGCGCGCTGATCGGGATGATCGTCTCCGAATTCCTCGTCGGGCTCGTCGGGCTCGGCTATCTGATCATCGAGTACGAGAACGTATTCCGGATCGACCGGATGTTCGTGCCGGTGATCGTGGTGGCGGCGATGGGCGTTTTCCTCATGGGCCTCGTGCAGGCGATCGAAGGCCGCGTCGCGCCGTGGCTGCGACGCGAGCAATAGGAGGGATCAGGTATGGCACCGCGCCGTCTCGCGACATTGGGTCTGACCTTCGCGATCCTCGCAGGTGCGTGCTCCGGTGGGGCGACCGGCGGCGGCACGAGCGCGCCGGCCACCTCGGCCGCCGCGACCGCGACCGCCGTGGCCAAGGCAACCTGCACCGCCAAAAAGGTGACCATCGCCGTGCCGGTGACGCCGCCGAACGTCGTCCACCTCACCCCGTACGTCGCGGACGCGTTCGGGTACTTCAAGGACGAGAACCTCACCGTCGAGCTCATCAAGTTCGATGGTGGCGTCGGCTCGCTGCGGGCATCGGCATCCGGCGCGATCGATCTGGCCGGCACCTCGAGCGAGCCGGTCATCGACGGCATCGCCAACGGCGCCGACGTGAAGATCGTGTACTCGTACGCACCGAACGTCGACGTGGCGTTCGCGGTGGGACCGAACATCAAGACCATGGCCGATCTCAAGGGCAAGAAGCTCGGCGTCCAGGAGCCGGGCGGCTTCGCGGACGTCATGACCCGGATCGTCCTCAAGAAGGCCGGGATCGATCCGAAGGACGTCACGTTCGTCACGACGACGACCGCGGGACGGGTCCAGCAGCTTGCGATCGGCGCGACCGACACGGCGGTGCTCCACCTCGATCAGGTCCGCACCGCCTCGAAGCAGACTCCCACGATCCACGTCCTCGCGAACATGTGGGATGTCCTCAGCGACTACCAGTACTCCGTGTACGTCGTGCCGACCGACACGCTGAAGGGCGACACGAGCACCACCGAGTGCATCATCCGCGCGCTCATGCGGGCGAACCGGGCGATGTACGACCCGGCGAACCGGACGAAGATCATCGACCTCGGCGTCCAGCAGACCAAGGAGGCCCAGGACGTCGTCGCGGCGACGTTCGACGATCTGGTCAAGGCGAAGGCGTGGCCGCAGAACGAAGGCGTACCGGCGGCGAACATCAACGGCACGATCGCCAGCGAGAAGGGCTTCGGCAAGATCACCAAGGACATGACCTTCGAGCAGATCACCGATCTCACCATCGTGAAGCGGGTGATCGCACAGCTCGGCCGCGTGGACTTCCCTTACTGATGCGACTCGTCGATCTGACCCAGCCGTGGGGTGACCGCATGCCGACCTGGCCGCAATTCGAGGCGATCCAGGTCACGGACATCACCACGCATCATCGCGACGGCAAGTCGACCGTGCTCGTCCGGACGAACATGCACACCGGAACGCACATCGACGCGCCGAGCCACTACTGGTCCACGGGCAAGAGCCTCGGCGAGCTCCCCATCGCGGACCTCTATGGGACGGGCTTGGTGATCGAC
>DATCOD010000003.1:0-17319 GCA_036564905.1 Candidatus Limnocylindria bacterium | reverse complement strand
TTCGTAGAGCTTCGCGCTTCCGAGCCCCTCGATCGCGCCGACGTAGAGCGGGTGATCGTCACGGAGCAGCCCCTTCGCTTTGGGCGAGAGGATGACCGGGATCCCCCAGGCCTCGGCAAGCCCGCGGAGCGGCGCGACGGTGGCGGCATCCAGGGCGTCGAGCCCGGCCAGCACCACCGGTCGAGCGCAGTTCCGGAGCAACGTGAGCGCCGCAGCCACCGACCGCGCATCGACGGCACCCACCCCGCTCGGCGGGTCCGCATCTTTCGCCCCGTCGCGCGCCTCCTGTGCCGGGACGTCGCTCGGGACCTCGAGGAAGACCGGGCCCTGGCGCGGGCGCAGGGCGACCCGGAGCGCGCGATCCGTCACGACCGCGGCGGTCGCCGGGGTGACCCGGGCCTGCCACTTCGTGATCGGCGCGAAGAGCGCGCGGAGGTCAAGCTTCTGGTGGGTCACGAGCTCGTACCGGTCGACCGGCAGCTGGCCGGCCAGGGCGATCACCGGGGCGCGATCCAGATAGGCGTGAGCGACGCCGGTGACCAGGTTCGTCGCGCCGGGCCCCAGGGTCGCCAGGCACGCGCCCGGCCGCCCGGTGCTGCTGGCCATCGCCTCGGCCATGAACGCCGCACCGGTCTCGTGCTTCGCCAGGACGAACTCCAGGCCGGCCTGGCGGAAGCCCTCGATGAGGTCCACGACCTCCCCGCCGGGGTGGCCGAAGACCTGGCGAACGCCGGCCGTGTGGAGCCGCTCGCCGATGGTTCGGGCAACGCTGGTCATCGGGGCCAATGATGACGGGCCGCGCTGACCGGGCGCGGATGTTGCTGACGCAACTATCAGTGTGGTATCCTGATGTCCAACGCGACGCCGTCGCGTCCGCCGCACCGGAGCCGTCAGCCGCTCCCTTCTTCAGTCCCGCGGCTGCCGTCACGTACCGGTCCACCGGCCCCCGTTCAGAACAGACCGCCAGACCAAATGGAGGAACCGCCGAATGAAGACGTCAGGACTCCCCTGCCGCGCCACGATGGACTGTGACGTGGTCTTCACGCCTGCCGACGACAAGACGCTGAAGCTCCTACTGGCCGCTGCAGCCGAGCGCGATGCGCACGAGCTCGCCGTCCACGCCTACACGCACCGGATCATCGACGTCGCCAAGCCGGACTTCGCCGCGGGACCGCGTGGCCGCCGTCCGCGCAAGGAAGCCGCTGCCTAGGCGATCCGCGTGACGACGATCGAGTCCGTCGAGCCGGCCACCGAAGCCGTCCGCGCGCGCTTCGAGTCCCATTCCAGCGCAGACGTCGCCGCCGCGATCGCGGCCGCCGACGCCGCGTTCCGTTCGTGGCGCACGGTGCCGATCCCCGACCGAGCCATCCCGCTGAAGGCCCTCGCCCGCGTCCTGCGCGATCGCAGGGACCGCTACGCCCACCTGATCACGACCGAGATGGGCAAGCCGATCACCGAGGCGCTGGCCGAGATCGACAAATGCGCGCTGACCTGCGACTTCTACGCGGAACACGCGGCGGCGTTCCTCGCCGACGAGCCCGTCGCGACGAACGCCCGCCAGAGCTACGTCGCGTTCGAGCCGCTCGGGGTGATCCTCGCGGTCATGCCGTGGAACTACCCGTTCTGGCAGGTCGTGCGGTTCCTCGCACCCGCGCTCATGGCGGGCAACGCGGCCCTGCTGAAACACGCCTCCAACGTCCCGCAGTGCGCGCTCGCCCTCGAGGAGGCCGTGCGCGACGCGGGCTTCCCGCCCGGGATCCTGTGCACGCTCCTGGTCGCCGGCGCCGCCATCGAACCGGTGATCGCCGACCACCGCGTGCGCGCGGTGACGCTGACCGGCAGCACTGAGACCGGCGCGCGGATCGCCGAGCTGGCCGGCCGCGCGGTGAAGAAGGCGGTCCTCGAGCTCGGTGGCTCGGACCCGTTCATCGTGCTGCGCGACGCCGATCTCCGACTGGCCGCGCAGACCGCGGCGAAGGCGCGCTTTCAGAATGCCGGCCAGTCGTGCATCGCGGCGAAGCGATTCCTGGTGGAGGCACCCGTCGCGATGGAGTTCGAGCGCTTCTTCGCCGATGCGATCCGCGCCCTGCGGGTCGGCGACCCCCTCGACCCGGCGACGCAGGTCGGCCCGCTCGCGCGGCAGGATCTGCGCGCGGCGCTCGAGCGGCAGGTCGCCGCGTCGGTGCGCATGGGCGCACGTGTCGTGGTCGGTGGACGGAAGCGCGACGGAAAGGGCTGGTTCTACGAGCCCACGCTCCTTGCGGACGTCACCGAAGCGATGCCCGTCCTGACCGAAGAGACATTCGGCCCGGTGGCCGCGCTCTTGACCGTGCGCGACGCCGACGAGGCCGTGCGCGTCGCGAACACCTCGCCCTACGGCCTCGGGGCCGCGCTCTGGACGGCGAACGTCGGGGCGGCTCGCGCGATCGCGCGGCGCATCGAGTCCGGCTCGGTCTTCATCAACGGGATGGTCGCCTCCGATCCGCGGTTGCCGTTCGGCGGCGTCAAGAACAGCGGGTACGGACGTGAGCTCTCGAGCTTCGGGATCCGCGAGTTCGTGAACATCCAGACCATCTGGATCGGCCCGGCCGACGGACCGTCGATGGTGGCGAACGCGGAATAGCGGCTCCGGCCTAGGCTCGCGCGCATGAACGTCGCGCAGCTGGTCGTCGCGTGCCTCGAGAACGAAGGTGTCCGCCACGTGTTCGCCCTGCCCGGCGAGGAGACGCTCGCCCTCGGTCTCGCCCTCGAGGACAGCGCGAAGATCACGCAGGTCATCGTCCGGCACGAGCAAGGGGCCGCGTTCATGGCGGACGTGGCCGGCCGGCTCACGTCCTATCCCGGTGTCTGCCTCGCGACGCTCGGTCCCGGCGCGACGAACCTGCTCACCGGCGTGGCGGACGCCACCCTCGACGGCGCGCCGCTCGTCGCGCTCACCGGCCAGGCCGGCCTCGAGCGCATCCACAAGCGCTCCCATCAGTACGTCGACGTGCTCCGCATGTTCGCGCCGGTCGTGAAGTGGGGCGCGCGCGTCGAGCTCCCTGACAGCGCGCCGGAGGTGATCCGCACCGCCTTCCGCGTCGCGCGCCTCGAGCGTCCGGGCGCGACCCACGTCGAGCTGCCCGAGGATGTCGCCGAGCAGGAGGCCGACGGACGGCCGATGCCGGTGCGCCGGACGCGCTACGCCGCGGCGCGCGACGACGCGATCAACGCGGCGGCCGACGCGATCAACGGAGCCGGCCGGCCGATCCTGCTCGTCGGCAACGGCGTGATCCGTCGCGACGTCGCGGGCCAGGGCGCCGTCGCGGCGCTGCGCGCGTTGGTGGCGAAGACGCGCATCCCCGCGACGCACACGTTCATGGCGAAGGGCGCGATCGACTACCGCGACCCGGCCGTGCTGCCCGCGGTCGGACTCCAACGTCCGGGCGCGGATCTCGCGGCCCTCCCCGAGCTCGCCGATGCGGACCTGGTCGTGTGCGTCGGCTACGACCTCGTGGAGTGGGCGCCATCGATCTGGAATCCGAAGGGCGACAAGCGGGTCGTCCATATCGATAGCCGGCCCGCCGAGATCGACGCGGCCTACACCATCGCGACCGAGGTCGTCGGGGAGATCGCCGATTCGCTCGAAGCGCTGACGCCGCTCGTCAAGGCGCGGCCGGCCCCGGCGCGCACGCGACCAGAGCTGCGGACGGCCGGCGACGGAGCCTTCCCGCTGTGGCCACGCCGGGTGGTCGCCGACCTGCGTGCCGCGCTCGGCGATGAGGACGTCGTCATCTGCGACGTCGGCGCGCACAAGATCTGGCTCTCGCGGCTCTACCCGGCCTATGCCCCGAACACGGTGATCGTCGCGAATGGGTTCGCGCCGATGGGCATCGCGCTCCCCGGGGCGATCGCCGCGAAGCTCGTGCAGCCGGAGCGCAAGGTCGTCGCGTTCTCGGGCGACGGCGGATTCCTGATGAACGTGCAGGAGCTCGAGACCGCGAAGCGGCTGGGCGTCTCGATCGTCTGCGTCGTGCTCGTCGACGGCCGGTACGGGGTCATCGAGGCGAACCAGGAGCGCCGGTTCCACCGCAGTGGCGGCATCGAGTTCACCAATCCCGACTTCGTGCAGCTCGCGCGCGCGTTCGGCATCCGCGGTGAGGCGGTCGGAAGCGCCGACGAGCTGCTGCCCGCCCTGCGGCGCGCGCTCGACGGTGACGGCCCGGCCATCGTGGCGGTGCCGGTCGATCCGCGCGAGAACGCGAAGCTCGGAGACGTTCTCTAGCGGCTACCCATCCAGGAGCGCGAGGGCCTCGCCGAGGGCGGTGATCGAGCGCTCGGTGATCGGGCTCGCGACGAGGATCGCCTCGTGCGCCCCGGCCGCGGCCAGATCGCGCAGACCCGCGGCGATGCGCGGCATCGATCCTTCGAGCGGGACGACCCCCGGCGGGATGGTGCGGTCGTGCGCGGCAGGGTCGAGCACGACGAGGACGCAGGCACTCCGCTGGATGTCCGCGGGCCTGCGCCCCACGGCGGTGGCGGCCGCGTCGAGCTCCCGGCTGCGTGCCGCGAAGCCATCGGCGGTGTTGCCATACCCGTCGAACCACGTGTTCCAGCGGTCCACATACGGGAGCGCGATGCTGAGCATCCGCGGTGATTTGCTGCCGATCATGAGCGGGACCCGCTGCGCCGCGATCGGAAGGAGCACCGCGTCAGCGACGTCGATGAAGGCGCCATGCAGCGTCACGCGCTCGCCGGCCATCAGGCGGCGGATCACCTCGAAGGACTCCTCGAATCGCGCGACCCGATGGTCGAACGGCAGGCCGAACGACCGGAACTCGGCCTCGTTCCAGCCGGCCCCGAGCCCGAGGACGAGGCGACCACCGCTGATCTCCTGGACCGCCGCGGCGCGCTTCGCGAGGAGCGCCGGAGGCGAGAACGCCGTGCAGGCGACGAGCGGACCGAGGTGCACGCGCTCCGTCACCGCGGCGAGGGCCGCGAGCAGGCTCCACGCCTCCCAGGGCCCGCGTTCGGGACGGCCGTCGCCGCGGTACAGGATGTGATCGCCGACCCAGATCGAGTCGAACCCCGCGGCTTCGGCGGCGCGGGCCAGCGCCACATATTCGGTCCAGCGGACGACGCGCTCGACCTCCGGCAGCTGGATCCCGACGCGGAGCGGTCTCACGTTCGGCACTCTATCCGCGGGATCGCGCGACGAGCCCTCACAGCCGCGGGCGCTCTTGGTATCCTTGATATCCGCACGCGGAAGTGGCTCAGTTGGTAGAGCATCACCTTGCCAAGGTGAGGGTCGCGGGTTCGAGTCCCGTCTTCCGCTCCGATGACCCCTGACGGATCCGAACTACGGAGGCCGCCACTCCTCCGCCGCGCTTACACCCGAGCAGCGCAGCGAGCTTTCCCGGCTCATCGCAGCCGTGCCGCCTGACGCTGATGCTTCGCGGGCTTCGCGAAGAGCGGGTCGAGGTGCATGCGCCGGTGCGAGCCGACGTGACCGACGAGGTCGGCGGGCCAATGCGGTGACCATCTCTTGGCGAAGCGGTCGGCGGGGGCCTCGCGCAGCGCCTTGCGCATCGCGCGGTGCGCGGCACGGTGCTCCGCAACGATGGTCTTCGCCGGCGTGCGATGCGAGCGCTCGTAGATGCGCGTGTTCGCCTGGTCGCTGCCATACGGCGCGTCGTACGCCTTCAGCGGGCTCCGGTCGCGGCTGATGCGCCGGACGTCTCGGAGCTTCCACGCGGTGAGGTGCGCGATCACGTCCTTCACCGTCCAGCGGATCGGCGCGCGCTCATCGAACACGGACCGCCCGAAGTCGGTCGGCCGAAGGCGCCGCACGATGGCGTCGAGGGCCTGGTATTCGGCCTCCGCGCGCTTGAGCACGCTCGCGCGCGTGTGCTTGACGCGTCTGCCGACGTTTACGCGCGTCCGCTTCACACGTCTGTTCTACAACGGAAAGCTGCCGTGGGCACTGGCAGGAGCGTCCCGCGCCTGCCGCTGTTCCGCGCTGGACCACAGCGTCAGCCCGCCAGCCGGAGCCACCCGCCCTCGTCCTGAACGAGCCGAGCTGTTACCACTTCCGCGTGCTTGACTCCCATCTTCCGCTCAGATGTGACAACAGCTCCTTACTAACCCGCCAGCCGGAGCCACCCACGCCCGTCCTGAACGAGCCGAGCTGTTACCACTTCCGCGTGCTTGACCCCCGGGATTCCGTGATCCTCTCCGCGACCATAGCCGCCGCAACAATCGGCCACTGTTATCACATTTGAGCGTGGTCGCGCGGTCGAGGTCGCAGCCGGCTGGCTCGACCTGACGTTGCTCGTGCAGACTGGGTCAGCAACGGCCGAAGCATCGTCGATGGCGACGAAGCAGCCGAGCTGAAGCGTCGTGGTCGTACAGAGTCGATCGACATCGGGCGCTATGAGCTGAGAACGGGACCGCTCGAGTGCTCCCTTGTCTCAGCCGTGCCTACCGCGAGGCTCGTCCATACAATCCAGCCACGATGCAGACCAGGAAGCCGCTCCGCATGATCGCAACGTGCATGTTCGGCGTCGCGCTCGGGGCGTGCGCAGCGAGTCCGGTGGCCGCCCCTGCGTCGGTACCAACAGCGTCCGCTCCGACGCTGGCACCGGCAGCCGCAACGGCGATCCCTCTCGCGAGCGCGCAGACGCAGACCGTGGTGTTCTGCGGGATCTTGGAACATCCGTATGCGTATCTCACCTATGTGTTGGGCTCACCGACAGGGGTAACGATCGTGGCCTTTAGGGCGGTTAGTTCACGAGGCCTGCCCGAGGTGGGTACGTATGTCTGTGCGCGCTTCAACGCCGGTGCTGTCGCTGTCACGGACTTCGACGGTCTGTCACTGACCGAGTTTGTCTCTTTTGTCAGTCCAGGCGAACCCGGTTACATACCTCGGCCTTAGTGCGTCGTTGTCGCAGCGCGGTGAGCGTCACGGTGAACGGCTCCGATTGGCTCATCCAGAACTAGGACACTAAGGCGCGGGGCTGAAGCTTCTACAGTGCGCACTGACGACGAATGGTTACGCGTCCCGCGAGCACGGCCAGTGCGGCCAGTCATCAAAGTTATGGCGCGTTTGCTTCTGTGCCGAGGGCCGGACTTGAACCGGCGACACATGGTTCTTCAGATCCAAGTGCACCAAGCCGGAGCGTTTCTCTGCCGCGCGTTTCTGGTTGGTCCGGCGCGGCATCTGTGCTCGATTGAATCGCAGGACCGCTTCTCTGCTGCAACTTCCTTTCAAGGAAGAGCCCTGGAACTCGATCACGGGCATTCGCAGCTCTCGCGATCCTCGCTCCTTATTAGCCCACGAGTCGGAGCCACCCGCGCTCGTCCAGAACAAGCCGGGTTGTTACCACATCCGCGGTGGTTGACCCCCACGTTTCCGCGATCCTCTCCGCGACGAGCGACGCGGCACCGATCGGCCACTGTTAGCACATTTGAGCGTGGCTACGCGGTAGAGGCCTAGCAGTCCACAGCGCGCGCACCCGCAGCGCATCAGATTCGTCTTCGTTGAGCGTGTCGATGAGCGGCCTAAGGTCTCATAAGTTTCGATCCGCATGGCAACACGTCCCCTTGACCAGCGTCGAGGGAACGAAGGACGAGGTGCTGACGCTTGGGAATCGTCTCGGTCCTAGCCGACAGCCGGTAGACTGACGATTGCTGGAGGATCTGAAACGGAGCGACTCAGAGTATTTGCGGTTGCTGTTGCGATTGTCGCTGCCGCTGTTGTCCTCTATGTAGGTTCGCGCACAACCACCAGTGACGTCGCTCTGCAGTCAAGTCCTTCCCCAAGATCCCTTGCGACTCCCAGCGGGGTCGCTGTGGAATCGAGTCCTACTCTACGTCGGCCAGGCCCTCCAAGCTCTCAAGTGCCCTTCGCAAACGGCTGCCCATCCACTGAGTTGAGGTTCACGGGAGTCTTCGACGAGTGTGCGGCGATTGACAAGGGGCAAGCGTGTCCATCGGGCTCGTTCGACCAAGCCAGGGTCGTGCTACTGCATGGGACCAAGCATGACTTCCTGCTCTATATCGAGGTGAACGGGGCGTATCACGGTCCCGGAACCTATGCGCTGGCGCCCTGGCCACATGACGCACTCGGTTTACCTGATGGCGTAGCGAAGGTCGCAATCCGCGACTACTGGACCGGCAGACTGTGGGAGTCAGCGGCTGGCTCGGTGACGATCGACAAGTCGGAAGAGTACGGATGGGTGTACGCGGGTCTCGGAGCAAGTGCGTACTCCCCAGTAGACGTGGAGCTGAACATTGCGGGATGGTGGAGCTGCTCCTAAGTCTGGGGTGCCGGCGATCCTCGCTCCTTATCTAACCCGCCAGCCGGAGCCACCCGCGCTCGGCCTGAACGAGCCAACCTGTTACCACTTCCGCGTGCTTGACCCCGTCTTCCGCTCTGCACCCACCCGCACGCTTCGGCTCGTACTCAGCGAGTCGGGAACGCTGCGGGTGCAGCGTGCAGCCGCGGGTCAGTGTGTCGGTCCGGCGCTGATAGGGCGGAACGCGCGACAATCGTATTGGCTTGTGATCGCCTGCTCGTTGTCCTGCGTGACGGGCCACGACAGCCGGATTGCGCAGGCACATCTGGACTCCACCGGGTGACCAGGACCATCGGTCCAGGGCGCGCCGACATCGGTCGGCCCCCGCCCATCAGCGTGCCGTGGCGACTTCCGCATGGTTGACCCCGTCTTCCGCTCAGGTCGAATCGGTGCCCTAACCAGTCACGCGGGCTCCCTCGGCAAGCGCCCGACGCAGCACCTTCCCGATAAGCGTCTTCGGCAGCTCCGGCCACACCTCGATCGAGACCGGCACCTTGTACCGAGCGAGCGACCGCGCGCAGTGCGCGATGAGCTCATCCGCGGTCACGCGCATCCCCGGACGAAAGGCGACGAAGGCCTTCACCACCTCGCCGCGCTCCGCGTCGGCGATCCCGATCACGCCAGCCTCGAGCACGGCCGGATGGGCGTAGAGGACCTCCTCGACCTCGCGCGGATACACGTTGAAGCCGGAGACGATGATCATCTCCTTCTTCCGGTCGACGATCGTGAAGTACCCTTCCTCGTCCATCCGCGCGATGTCGCCGGTGTACAGCCAGCCATCACGCAGCACCAGCGCCGTCTCGGCCGGCGCATTCCAGTAGCCATCCATCAGGTTCGGCCCGCGCACGGCAAGCTCGCCCACCTCACCGACGCTCAGTTCGCGCGTCTGCGTCTCGAGGTCGACGATCTTCGCGTCGACGTCGGGGAACGGGACGCCGATCGTACCCACCTTCCGCTGGCCCAGGATCGGGTTGCAATGCGTCACCGGTCCGGCTTCGGTGAGCCCGTAGCCCTCGACGACCCTGCCGCCGTGGGTGATCCGCTCGAACTCATCGGAGACCTCGACCGGCAACGGCGCCGAGCCCGAGACGCAGGCCTCGATGGACCGTAAATCGTACTTCGCCGTGAGCGGCGAGTTGTTGACGGCAACATAGATGCGCGGCGCGCCGGCGAAGAGCGCCGGCCGGTACTTCGCGATCGCCTTGAGGATCATCTCTAGGTCGAAGCGCGGGATGAGCACGATGCCGTAGCCGCCGTGGATCGCCTCGTTCATCACGACGGTGAGGCCGTACGCGTGGAAGAACGGCATGACCGCCAGCGTCTTCGTCTTCCCGGCGACGGTGCGCGGGTACCACGACCGCGACTGCAGGGCGTTCGCGACGAGCGCGCGATGCGAGAGCATCGCGCCCTTCGGCACGCCCGTCGTGCCCCCGGTATACAGGAGCGCCGCGAGATCGTTCGGTCCGACCGCGACCGCCGTCGGCTGCCCGTCGAGCCGGATGACGGAGCGGAAGGTGCGATGGCCCGGCGCGAGCGCGACGCGGTGGCCCTCCTTCCGCTCGCGGAGCAGCGTGAACGCTGTCCGAAGGACGGGCGGCATGTAGTCCTTGATGTTCGTGACCACCACCTCGCGCACCGTGGTCCCGGGGAGCGCGTCGCGGAGCGCCAGGTACGCGCGCGAGAGCACGACCGTGACGACCGCGCCCGCGTCGGCGAGCTGCCGCCGGAGCTCGGTCGCCGTGTACAGGGGATTGCAGGGCACGATGACGCCGCCCGCGCGCAACGTTCCATAGAACGCGATGACGTACTGCGGCGAGTTCGGGAGGACGAGCGCGACCCGATCGCCCTTTCGCACCCCGAGCCGTTGGAGGCCCGCAGCGAACGCCTCGGTCTGGCGGAAGAGCTCGCGGTAGGACAGCCGCGCGCCGAAGAAGATCGTCGCGTCAGCGTCAGGCGTGCGCCTCGCGCTCTCCTCGAGGAACGCGTGGAGCGGGACCTCGGGGTATGCGAGCGTCCGCGGGACGCCGTCGTCGTAGAACCGCTGCCACCGGCGGTCCCTCACGGCCGCAGGCTCCGCACGGCGCGGTCGGCGAGCTCGTCGGCGATCGCGTCGGGGCCGAGGCGGCCCTTGGGCCGGTACCACTCGTACACCCAGTTGCAGCTACCGAGGATCGCGAGCGCGGCGATCCGCGCATCCCCGGCGGCGAACGCGCGGGCGCGCGCCCCGTCGGTGATCACGTCGGTAAAAAGGGTCCGCATCCGACGGCGGCGGGCGCCCAGCCCCGCAAGCTCGGCCGGCGGCAGCGAGCGCCACTCGCGGAGGTAGAGCCCGACGGCGTCGTGATTCGCCATGACCGCGGCCGCGTACGCGCGGACCATCGCGCGAAGCCGGGCCTCCGCCGTCATCTCGCGCACGACGATCGCTTCGAGCTCCCGCACGGTGTCCTCGAGCAGCCCTTCGAACAGCCGGGCAAGGAGCTCGTCCTTCGATCGGATGTAGTGGTAGAGGCTCCCCTTCAACAGGCCGACCGCCTCCGCGATGTCGCGCACGCTTGTCCCGTGATAGCCCTTCTCGCGGAAGATCCGGCCTGCCGCCGCGAGGATCTCCGCCTCGCGGCTGGTCTTCGTCGTCACCGCGGCGCCGAGCGCCAGCGCGCGATCTGCGCGAAGACGCCGCCATCACCCGCCGCAATCGTCCGCCGGTTGCACTCCGCGACGAGCCGCGCCCGGAGCGCGGCGCGCGCGGCGAGCGGCTGCTGCTCCTCGATCCGCTCGGCGGCGCCGGCGAGCGCCCGCGCGACATGCAGGTGCCCGAGGGTCTCGGTGATCCGCTCCGCGTGCAGAAGGAACGGCGCGACCTCGGCCTCGCTCGGCTGTCGTGAGCCGCGCAAGAGCCCGATCCCGCCGCGGCGAGCGAGCCCGACGGTGAGGCCGCGGAGCGTCGCCACGAGCGCGGCGCGCCCCGCCGCGAAGTCGCGGCCGGCGGCGCCGGGGACCGACGCTCGCGCGAGCGACGGGCTCGGGCCGCCGCGCAGCAAGCTCGTCGGCCGGTGGAAGATCGTGCGCATCAGATCGCGCACGGCCATGAGCGCCTGGATCTGCGACGTGCCCTCGTAGATCGGCAGGATGAGGCTGTCTCGCATGTGCCGCTCGACGTCGTACTCCGTGACGACCCCGTAGCCGCCGTGGATCTGGAGCGCGAGCCGGCACACGCGGATCATCTCCTCGGCGCCGTACCACTTGACCAGGGGCGTGAGCTCGCGTAGCTCGTGGCGCTCGGGTGCATCGGGGCGCACGAGGATCGCGTCCTGGAGCATCGCCGCCTCGATGAGCAGCGCGCGCAGTCCGGCGATGCTCGTCTCCATGTCGAGGAGCATCTCCGCGATCATCGGGTGCTCGCGGATCGGCCGATCCATCTGCGTTCGCTCCGCGGCGTACGCCGCGGCCGCCGCGTGCGCAGCGCTGGCGATGCCGAGGCCTTGGATGGCGACGCCGACCCGCGACTCGTTCATGAAGGAGAGGATCCCCTTCCACCCGTCGCCAGGACGGCCGAGCGGCTCGGCCTTCGCGCCCTCGAAGACGAGCGCGCACGTCGGTGAGCCACGGATCGTGAACTTGTGCTCCGCGCGCTCGACCGTGTAGTTGCCCTCCGCGCGATCGGCGATGAAGAGGCCGAGTCCGTCCAGCCCCTGCGATCCGGGCACGGCGCGCGCGAGGACGATCACGAAGTCGCCGTTGCCGGCACTGATGAATTGCTTGCGGCCGGAGAGCGTCCAGCAGCCGCCACGCTCGACCGCCTCCGTCGCGATCCTGCCGACATCGGAGCCAGCTTGCGGCTCGGTCATCGCGACCGCGCCGATGATCTCGCCGCGCGCGAGCCGCGGGACGTACCGCTGCTTCTGCTCCTCGGTGCCGTACCGGACGATCATCGCCGCCGGTGCGGTGTAGAACGCGAACTGGACCATCGTGCTCGGACACGCGCGGGCGAGCATCTCGATGACGAACGCCGACAGGGTGAACGGCAGACCCATCCCGCCGTACTCGCGCGGGAGCGGGAGACCGATGAGGCCGAGCTCCGCGAGGCCCTTGAGATTCGCCTTGAGCGGCTCGCTCATCTCGATATGGCCGCCTTCGCGGATCACCCCGAGCTTGTCCACCTCGCGCGCGCGTGACGCGACCTCGGTCCCGATGAAGCGTCCCGCGATCGCGAGGATCTCGCGCCACGTGGCGACCGTCTGCGCGACGTCGGTGTCGGGCCCCTCGGCGATCGGCACGACCCGGTCCCACGGCACACCTCGATCGAACGTCGCGACGAGCTGAGGATCGTCGAGGAAGAAGTTCATCGGTAGAACGCCGCCCCGTCGGCGAGGCTTGGGGCCGGCTCGTAGCGCGCACCGAACCGATCGGCGAGCGCGCACAGCCGCTCTCGGATCCAGGGGCGCCGCGCGTCGGCCCAGCGGAACGGCCCACCGAGGAACGGGGGGAAGCCGAGCCCGAGCACCGCACCGAGGTCTCCATCGGCCGGCGAGCGGAGGATCTCATCGTCCAGGCACCGCGCAGCCGCGTTCACGAAGAGCAGCGTCAGCCGCTCGGCGAGGGCCGTGGCATCGGTCGCTAACGGCCGTGCGCCGACGGCGGCAGCTGCGAGCAGTTCCGGCACGCGCGGATTGGGTGTCCGGTCCTTCCCCCTGTAGCGGTAGAAACCCTCGCCGCCGCGTTTCCCGGTCAGCCCGGCGTCGGTCAGGATCCGTACAGCGTTCGGTCCCGCGTCGACACCCTGGGCGAGGGCGACGGTTTCGCCGGCGTGGCGCGCGACGGTGAGCCCGACCTCATCGATGAGCGCGAACGGTCCGAGCGGCCACCCGAACCGGGTCATCGCCCGGTCGACCGATGCGACGTCAGCGCCTTCGTTGAGCAGGAGCGTCGCCTCACCGAGCATCGAGCTGATGACCCGCGTGGTGTAGAAGCCCGGCCCATCGCGCACGACGATCGCGGTCTTCCCCATTGCCTGCGCCGCGGCGACGACGCGGCTGATCGCGTCGGCGTCCGCCGCCACGGGGCGGACGACCTCGACCAGCGACATCCGGTGTACCGGCGAGAAGAAGTGCATGCCGACGATCCGCTGCGGACGGCGAGCCCCGCGCGCGATCTCGGCGATCGGGATCGCTGACGTGTTCGATGCGATGACCGCGTCGTCGCGCATCGCTGCCTCGAGCTCCGCGAGCACGCGCCGCTTCAGCGCGAGATCCTCGAAGACGGCTTCGATCGCCAGCTCCGCGCGCCCGAAGCCCGAGAGATCCGTCGTGCCAGTGACGCGGGCGATGACCCGCTGCGCCTCACGACGGTCGATGACGCCCTTGCGGCCGGCATCGGTCGTCAGCTTCCGTACCGAGGCGAGGCCGCGGCCGACGGCCGCATCGTCGACGTCGCGGAGCCGGACCTCGGCCCCGCCCATCGCGGCGGCCTGGGCGATGCCCGAGCCCATGAGCCCCGCGCCGACGACCGCGATCTCGTGCGGCGGCGTCGCGCGACCGAGACCCTCGAACGCGGCGCGGCGCTGGCGCAGCCCCGCGAGGAAGAGCGCGATGAGGTTGCGGGCGATGTCGCTCGTCGCCAGGTCGGCGAAGGACGACGCTTCCGCTTCGAGGCCCCGGGCCATCCCACCGGCGAGCCCGATGCGCATCGCCTCGATCGCCTTGACCGGCGCGGGATAGTGGCCTCCGGTCTCGCGCGCGACGGCGGCGCGCGCGCGCCGCAGCACGACTGCCCGGGCCGGCGCCAGCCACGTCGCCGCACGCTCGATCGCGGTCGCCCCACCCACCGGCCGGCGCTTCGCGGCGCTCCGCGCCAGATCGGCCGCAGCTTTCGCGAGGGCCGCGGGGTGCACGACCTCGTCCACCAGGCCCGCCCGCAACGCGCGCCGCGCGCCGAGCCGGCGGGCGTTCAGGACGAGGTCCAGCGCGCGAGGGAGCCCGACGAGACGCGGGAGCCGCTGTGTCCCGCCGGCCGCCGGCAGGAGGCCGAGCGAGACTTCGGGCAGGCCGATGCGCACGCTCGGCGCGTCCGCCGCGACGCGCCAGTCGCACGCGAGCGCGAGCTCGTAGCCGCCGCCAAGCGCGCTGCCGTTGATCGCGGCCACCGTGGTGAAGGGAAGTCGGGCAAGGTCATCGAGCACGCTCTGCATCGCGCGGCTCGCCGTACTGATCTCCGCCTTCGACCGCCAGCTCGACAGCATCGTGAGATCCGCGCCGCCGACGAACTGGTCGGGCTTCGCGCTGACGATCACGAGACCGCGCGGCCTGGCCGCGCGCGCCGCGGCGATCGCGACCGAAAGTGCCGCGATGAGCGGCGGGTCGATCGCATTCACGGTGTCGGTCGGCCGGTCGATGACGATGCGGCCGATGCCGTCCGGTCCGGACTCGAACCGGGCACCGGCTGGAGCGATCGAGGCGCGGTCGACCATCATCGGAGGTTCTCGAGGACGATCGCCGCGCCGTTCCCGCCGGCGGCGCAGACGCTCGCGAGACCGAACTGCACGTCGCGTCGGCGCATCTCGTTCGCCAAGGTCAGCACGACCCGCGCACCGGTGGCCGCGAACGGATGCCCGAGCGCGATCGAGCCGCCCATGACGTTCACGATGTCTTCGTTCACCTCGCCCACGCCGTTCTGCTCGAGCACCCGCACGGTCGACAGGACCTGCGCGGCGAAGGCCTCATGCATCTCGATCAGCCCGAGGTCCGCGAGTCCGATGCCCGCGCGCGCGAGCGCGATCGGTATCGCGTAAGCGGGCGCGATGAGGAGCTGGTCCGAGGGATCGACCGCGGCGTACGCGTAGGCGCGGATCGCCACCAGCCCGGTGCGACCCTCGGCGCGGGCGCGGTCCTCGGACAGGAGCACGACCGTCGCGGCGCCGTCGGTGAGCGGGCTCGCGTTGCCGGCCGTGATCGAGCCGTGCGCGCGGTCGAACACGGGCCGCAGCGTGGCGAGCTTCTCGAGGGACGAGTCGCGGCGGATGTGCCCATCCTGCCGGATCGCCTGGCCATCGCGGTAGAAGGGAACGACCTCCGCAGCGAGCCGGCCGTCGTCCCAACCCGCCGCGGCGAGGCTGTGGCTGCGGAGCGCCCAGCGGTCCTGGTCCAGGCGCGCGATCCGGTTGATGAAGGCCATCCGCTCCGCCGATTCGCCCATCGTGAGCCCCGTCGAGGTCTCCTTGATCCCGGGCGCGACCGGCGCCAGGTCGGCGAGCCGGATCTCCGCGAAGCTCGTCATCTTCTGCGGCAACGACTTCGCCTGCGACGCCCGGACGAGCGCGCGGGCGAGCTTGGGCGCGTACGTGATCGGCACGTTCGAGAGGCTCTCGGCGCCGCCGGCGAGCGCGCTCGTCGCCGTGCCCACCGCGATGTGATCGGCGGCGGTCGTGATCGCGACGCAGGCCGAGGCGCACGCCATCCCGACGGTGGAGGCCGGGATCGTCGGAGGCAGCCCGAGCGCAAGGACGATCTCGCGCGCGAGGTTGTGGTACGCGACCGGCCGGGACACGTTGCCGTAGACGACCTCGTCGATGCCCTCGGGCCGGAGCTCGGCGCGGGCGAGCGCCTCGGCGGTGACGCGCGTGGCGAGGTCGAGGACGTCGAGCTCGGCGAACCCCGAACCGGCGCGCAGGAACGGGCTCCGGGATCCCGCGACGACGATGGCCCGCTGCATCCCCCGATCGTACCAAACGACCGTTTGGTAGGGCGGGCTAGCTCTCCCGGAACAGCAGGATCGACGCCGTGAACCCGTGCAGGATGTTCTTCCCCGCGCGAATCTCGGTGAAGAGCAGTTGCGAAAGCCGCTTCTTCTCGTTGTCGGTCATGGCCGACCAGTGATCAACAATTGATCGAATCCGCTGCCGCCGGAGCGCGATCGAGGCGGCCGAGTGGATATCAGCTCCCGGCCGGGACGGAGCGAGGTTCGAATCCTCCCTCCCCGCCAGAAAGATCCGACGCACTGCCGGCCATCTAGCACAATCCCGAGTGTGCGTGTGAACGAGAGACATTCGGGGTTCCCGGGACTCGCCCTTGGCGGGTATGTCGCAGGCGTTCTCGCTGCCAGTTCCACCCACGTGGGGGCGCTCGAGGTGAGGCTCCACCGCGCCGTTCGCATTGGAGATGAATTCGAGCTCCAGCCGGACGCGACGGTCCTCATGCACGATGCTGAGGCCGTCGCGACAGCGCGGCCCGTCGCGCTCGACCTGCATCCGCCGAAGATCATCACGCGAGCAGCCGCGGAGACGGCGAGCGCGTCGTACCTCGGCCTCGAGCACCACTTCTTCGCCACGTGCTTCTGCTGCGGGTCCGCGCGCCGCGCGGGTGAAGGACTTCGCATCTTCCCTGGCGTCGTCGATGGGACGCTACTTGCGGCGCCATGGCGTCCCGCCGATCACCTCGACGACGCGACGGTCCCGACCGAGATCGTGTGGTCCGCGCTCGACTGTCCTGGTATCTGGGCGCATATCTTCGTCAGCACGGGCACTGGCGAGAAAGGGGTGACCGGCAGCATGGCCGTCCTGCAGTTGCGTCCAGTCCCCGTGCGCGAGACCGCGCTCGTGCTGTCATGGCCGATCGGCCGTGATGGACGAAAGATCTATGTCGGCTCCGCGCTCACGACCGAGCGCGGCGACCTGATGGTGATCGCGCGTCAGACGCTCGTCGTCACCGACCGCGGCGTCCCGCTCGATCTTGACGTGTGGCGGTCCGCGCCCCCGCCCACAGGCAGCTAATCCCCGTTACAACATGCGGCGAGGCATCTGACTCTGGATCAGCCGAACGGTGCCGCGCCCATCTCCTTCGCGGTCTCTCGCTGAAGGCTCGGCACAACATGGGAGTACAGGTCCAGCGTCACGGCGATCGTGGAATGGCCGACCGCTTCCTGGACGACCTTCGGGATGGACGCCACCCGCTAGGGCGATCGCCAGTCCGGCGGGCGATCCTCGCCTCTTTAC
>DATCOD010000002.1:0-18245 GCA_036564905.1 Candidatus Limnocylindria bacterium | reverse complement strand
CGGTGGAGATCACCACCGCGCCGCCGGTCGCGCCCTTATCGCGGGGCTACTTGCCCCAGTCCTGGATCGCGTACATCTCGGAGTCCCACCCGGTCGGGACGACGCCCTTCAGGGTGGTGCTGATGCCGGACGTGACCTGGGTCCGCGTCACGATCGGGATGATCACGACGTCGAGGATCAGGATGTCGTTGGCCTTCTTGATGAGATCGGCACGCTTGGCCGGGTCGGTCTCCTTGCGGAGCTGGTCGACATAGCCGTCGAACGTCGGGTTCGAGTAGCGGTTGTAGTTCCCGAACTGCCACTGGTTCGACTTCTGGGCGATCTGCTTGGTCGTCCAGCCGTCGAGGTAGCTGGTCGGGTCCGGGTCGGAGTTGTTCGTGAACATCTCGAGGTCATTCCAGAAGTGGTTCGCACCGTCGGGCGAGGTGTTCGTGAAGAACGTGGCTGCGGGGGACTGCTTCAGCTCGACGCTGAAGCCGGCCTTCTCCCACGCCGTCTTCTCGATCGCCTGGGTCGCCTGGCGGACCGCGTTGACGGTCGTGTTGAAGGTCACCTTGAGCTTGATGCCGTTCTTGGCACGGATGCCGTCCGAGCCGAGCTTCCATCCGGCGTCGTCGAGCAGCTTGCCCGCGGCGACCGGGTCGAAGGTGTCGCAGAACGACTTCGTCGCCGTGGACTCGAAGTCCGGGACACCGGTGATGATGTTGCAGCCTGCCTTTCCGGCGAGGCCGTCACCGTAGAGCTGCTTGGCCACCGTCTGTCGATCGGTCGCCATCGCGAGCGCCTTCCGGACGGTCAGTCCGTCGGGACCATTGAAGAACGGGTGCTTCGTCGTGGGCTCGCCACGGGTGTCACCCGGAGCGTTCGGGTCCGCGAAGTTGAGCAGGATGCGCTCGACGCTCGATCCGTACACGGTGAGCATCTTGCCCTTGGTGCTGCTCGCGATCATCGGTTGAAGGATGTTCGCGGCGACCTGGAGGTTCCAGGCGTAGTCGACGTCGCCGGTCTGGAAGACCGCGCGCGCCGCGGACTCGGCATCGCCGCCGCCCTTCAAGCTGACCGTCTTGAAGTACGGCTTGTTCGGGTCGCGGAAGTTCGTGTTCGCCTTGTACGTGACGACGTCGCCCGGCTTGAAGGTGTCGACGACGTACGGGCCGGTGCCGATCGGGTTGAGGTTCGCCGGAGCGTCCTTCATCTTCGCGCCGGTGAAGTTGGCCCACTGGGCCTTCTGCAGGATGCCGCAGCAGGTCCCGACGCCCCACTGGTATACGTTCGGGTTCGGGACGTCGTAGGTGAGGACGACGGTGTTCGCGTCCTTCGCGACCACGGACTTGACGCCCTCGGTGTTGCTCTCGGTCGTCGAGGCCGTCGCTGCGTCGTGGATCTGGGTGAAGGTGAACACGACATCGTCCGCGGTGACGGCCGTGCCGTCCGACCACTTGAGGCCGGGCCTGATCTTCCAGGTCACCGTGGTGAAGTCGGCCGAGACGCCGCCGTTCGCGACGGTCGGGATCTCCGACGCGATCGCGTTCGCGAGAGGCTTCGCGTCCGGGCCCCACGAGGCGAGCGGCTCGACGACGAGACGCGACGCGTCGCTGTCCTTCGTGCCTGTCGCCTGGTGCGGGTTCAGGATCGTCGGTGCCTGCCAGTACAGGATCTTGAGCTCGCCGCCCGCCCCACGCTGCGGAGCAGCCGTTGTCGCGGCGGCCGTTGCCGGCGCGGTCGTCGTCGATGACGCGCACGCACCCGCCAGGATGACCGCGCTGAAGCTGATTGCCAAAGCGGAACGCCAGCGCATGTGCCCCTCCTAATATCCGTCCCCGCCAGCGCTTCGCCGTCCTGCCCACCCTGGTCGGGATTCGCGGACTGTATTAGCAGTAGCAGTCCGGCGACAAGGCGGTTCACCTCAAGCTGGGCGGAGACCGGACAGCCGGCCGGGTATGGCCGAGCAGGCCAGTAAGCCGGGTTCTGTCGTGGACGGTCATCTCTCTCGAACGGGAGTTACCCCCCGCCTCTAGCGACCTACCCGGGAGCGGTGCGGGCCACACCATTGCCCCCTGCGCGGTCTTGCACCCGACGGAGCTTGCCCGTTTCACCCGCGTTTCCGCGGTTCGTCACTGTGGCGCTGGTCCTCGCCTCGCGGCGGACGGGTGTTACCCGCCGTCGTGCCCTGCGGTGCCCGGACTTTCCTCAGCGGCTTTCGCCGCCGCGACCATCCGGCCTGCTCGGCCGGTGGCTATCTTATTACTCGTCCCCCGAGAGAAGCTCGTCTGACGCCTGGAGCGCCTCCTGCGTGAGAGTGAGGCCCAGCTCGGCGGCGTAGAGGTCGGCGAGGGGCGCTCCTGGCACGCCGGCGTCGCGGGCCAGCCGGACGACGTCGCCGAGCCCGCAGCCGAGCGAGGCATGGCGCCACTCGGTCAGCACGACCCCGCGTTCGGTCCGGACCGCGTTCGCCCGGGCGAGGGCCCCGTGGACGATGACCTCCGGCCAGTCCGCGAGCGGCCCGCGGCGCGCGATGCGCGGCACGCCGAGCGCGATCAGGGCCGGGCCGTCCGCGGCGACCGCGCGCTCGACGGCGATCTTGGCCCTGATGATCGCCTCGAGGTCGTCGGCCGCCGGCGCGTCGAGCAGATCCTCGGTGAGCAGCCACGGCCAGGCCGCCACGGTCACCGGCGGGATCCCGCGCGCGTGGACCGCCGGCACGCGGTCGCTCTTCCGCGCCAGATGCGGGAGCAGCTTCACCTCGAGCGAGCTGTGCGGCGGCACGCGCTTCACGATGAGCGAGCGTCGAGCGCCGTCCTGGATGAACGTGACCCGATCGAGCTCCGCGTCGGTGGTGTCCTGCAGGATCTCCTCGCGCACATCGCTCACGTCCGCGCGCAGGCTGCGGGCGATGAAGCTCGTCAGCGGATCGGCGGCGCGTTCCTCAGCCAACGGGCGCCTCGTCGATCGCGCGGTTCACGAGGGCGTCCGCGAGCGTGTTGAGCTCACGCGGTACGTGCTCGATCGTGCGCGTCGGGAAGCGCGCGAACAGCTCGCCGGCGCGCAGCGCGAGCGGCCGCAGGCCGGGATGCTTGATCTTCCAGAGGCCCTTCATCTGCTGCACGACGAGGAGCGAGTCCATGCGTACGTCCAGCTCGTCGATCCCCCGCCGCAGCGCCTCCTCGAGGCCGATGATCAACGCGGTGTACTCGGCGACGTTGTTCGTCGTGTGCCCGAGCGCGCGCATGCACTCGGCGATCACGTTGCCCTGGGGATCCAGCAGCACCGCGCCCGATCCCGCGGGACCGGGATTGCCGCGCGCGCCACCGTCGGTGTACAGCGTGGCCCGCGTCACGCGAGGAAGCCCGCGAGCCGGTCGGGATCCACGTTGCCGCCCGAGACGATCGCCACGACCCGTTCGCCCGGCCTCGCCCTGACGGCGCCGCTCAGGAGGGCGCCGACCGCCGCCGCACCCGCCGGCTCGGCCACGATCCGCGCGCGGGCCACGAGGAATCGCAGGCCATCGAGGATCGTGTCATCGGAGATGAGCACGACGTCATCGACGTCACGCCTGATGATCTCGAGGTTCCGCTCCCCCGTGAACGGTGCCGCGAGGCCATCCGCGACGGTGTGCACCGAGCCGAGGCGCACCGGGCCGCCGGCGTCGAGCGCCGCACGCACCGCCTGCGCCCCTTCCGGCTCGACCCCGACGATCCGCGCGCTCGGTCGGAGGGCCTTCACGGCGAGCGCGACACCCGAGATGAGACCGCCCCCACCCACCGGGACGACCACGAGGTCGACATCGGGCACGTCCTCGACGATCTCGATCCCGAGGCTCGCATGTCCGGCGATGACGTCGTCGTCGTCGAATGGGTGCAGGAAGTGAAGACCCTGGGCCTGGAGCGCCTGGACCATCGGCAGGAGCTGGGTCATGTCGGGAACGAAGCGGATCTCGCCGCCGTATCCGCGGGTCGCCTCGATCTTCGTCTTCGGCGCGGCCTCGGGCATGACCACCGTGACGTGGATGCCCTGGGCCCGGCCGGCCTGGGCGATCGCCTGGGCCGCGTTGCCGGCGCTCATCGTGACCACGCCCGCCGCGCGCGCCGCCGGCGACAGCCGGGACATCGCGTAGGTCGCGCCGCGGACCTTGAACGAGCCGGTCCGCTGCAGGTTCTCGAGCTTGAGGAAGGCCTGGGCGCCGATGCGCTCGCCGAGGGTGTGGCTGGAGACGAGCGGGGTCCGGAAGATGTGGCCCGCGATCGCGCTCCGCGCGCGTTGGGCGTCAGCGAGGCCGACCGTCATCGCTCCCTCTCCTCGCCCGCTTTGGTCCTTACCGTGGGCCCGCCAGGATTCGAACCTGGGACCAGCAGATTATGAGTCCGCCGCTCTGGACCACTGAGCTACGGGCCCTAGGAGCCGGCGCGCACGAGCTTGCTCGTGCGGCGCGGCGACGACGGGCCCGAACGAGCGAAGCGAGCGGGCCCGCCCGAATGGTACGCAAGACGCGATCAGCACCTATGCTCATCTGCGCGCGCCGCTTCCACGCGCGGTAGTAGCGCGACGGGAGTGGGCGTTTGGGCAAGGTCATCGCGCTCGCGAACCAGAAGGGCGGCGTGGGGAAGACCACCTGCGCCATCAATCTCGGCGGAGCGCTCGCCCAGCTCGGCAACACCGTCCTCTGCATCGATCTCGACCCCCAAGCGAACCTCACCGTCGGCCTCGGCGTGGAGCTCGGCTCCGTCGAGCGCGGGATGGCGAACGTGCTCATCGAGCCGGAGACGAGCCTCGCGTCGATCATCCTGCACACCACGACCAAACATCTCGACGTCGCGCCGACGAACATCGAGCTCTCCTCCGCGGAGGTCGAGCTGTTCAGCGCGATCGGCCGGGAGATGGCGCTCCGCGACAAGCTCACGAAGGAGATCGTCGAGCGCTACGACTACATCCTCATCGATTGCCCGCCGACCCTGGGTCTCCTGACGCTCAACGCGCTCGTGGGCGCGAACGGCGTGATCATCCCGGTACAGACGCAGTACTACGCGCTGAAGGGCGTCGCCGCGCTGCTGAAGATCATCAAGACCGTGCAGGCGCGGCTGAACCCGAAGCTGAAGGTGCTCGGGATGCTCCCGACCTTCTACGACAGCCGCACGATCCTGGGTCGCGACATGCTCGACTCGCTGCGCGACCTCGGCGACCACCAGGTCTTCCGGACCGTCATCCGTCAGTCGGTGAAGGTCGGCGAGGCGCCGACCGCCGGCGTCCCGATCACGGTGTACGACCCGAAGTCGGACGCGGC
Organism: Candidatus Limnocylindria bacterium; assembly: GCA_036564905.1. GTDB lineage: Bacteria > Chloroflexota > Limnocylindria > P2-11E > P2-11E > UBA4735. Next base: position 12,967 of record DATCOD010000002.1, on the reverse strand, counting down.
GAAGGCGTTCCTCGATCTCGCGAGGGAGGTGACGAGTGCTCACTAAGAGCGGCAAGTCGTTCCGCGAGGCGGGGACCCGGATCTTCCAGCAGGAACGCGAGGCCCAGCACGGCATCGTGAGCCTCCTCGCATCCAAAGGCCCGAACTCGATCAAGGAGCTGCCCCTCGCGAAGGTCGTTCCGAACCCCGAGCAGCCGCGGATGACCTTCCACGAGGAGACCCTTCAGGAGCTCGCCGCCTCGATCCGCGAGCACGGCGTGCTCCAGCCGATCCTGGTCCGGCCCGCCGGCGACGACTACCAGATCATCGCGGGCGAGCGGCGCTGGCGGGCCTCGAAGCTCGCGGGCAAAGAGACGATCCCGGCGATCATCGAGCGCTTCGACGACGCGACGGCGCTCGAGATCGCGCTCATCGAGAACCTGCAGCGCGAGGACCTGTCCCCGCTCGACGAGGCGATCATCTACAAGAAGATGACGGACGAGCTCGGGTATTCGATCCGGAACCTCGCGAGCAAGCTCGGCAAGGACAAGGGCTACGTCGAGAATCGCCTGCGCCTCGCGAGCGCCCCGGACGATGTGCGCGAGATGGTCGCCGCGCGCTACGACACCCTCTCCGCGGCCTACGAGCTCATGAAGGTCGATGACAAGCGCCGCCGCAAGGCGCTGGCGAAGCAGGTCGTCGCCGGCAAGCTGACCCTCATCCGGTTGCGGGACAAGGTGGAGCGCGTGCTCAACCCCGACCAGGCCGGGCCGAAGGCGGTGCCGGCGATCCCGCCGCTACGCGACGACTCGCTCATCACGGCGACCCGGAAGCTGAACGAAGCGCTTCAGGAGCTGGCGCGCGCGGTGGGCGAGGACGGCAGCTCGAACATCGCGGAGCAGGACCGGACGAACCTCGCGAAGTTCCTCACGATCAGCCGAGCGCGGATGGACAACCTCGTGGCGCGCCTGCGCTCGCGGTGACCGGCATGGCCGACCGCCGCGGCATCTCGTTCCGCGATTCGGCGATCACGTTCCTCGTCATGACCGCGGTGGTCGCGCTCCTTGCCGTCGGGGTCCTCGTGCTGCTCGACCCGCGGTCGCAGGCGTTCTGGGGTGCCAAGTTCAGCGACCTCGGCGGCGCGGCCCGCGCGGTCGTGAACCAGCTTCCCTGGTTCCGGTGAGCTAGCGTTCGAGCGGGGCGCGCCGCTCGATGACGCGCCGCTGCGCCGGGATGTCGCGCACGATCGCGAGGCCGGTCGCGACCAGGCCCAGCGCGGAGAACAGGATGAGCGCCGCGTCACTACCCAGGAATCCGTTGAGCTCCATCTTCGCGCCTCCGTCCTGTCTCTCGGTATGAACGGCCGAGTCGACCAGAGGACACGCATCCGGAATGCCACGCGGCGGCCGAGCGGGGCGCCGCTCGTCAACGATCCGGTAACGGCTCAGATCGTGGTGGGCAGCTTCTTGGCCCTCACCTGCGCGACCCGGCGGCCGTCCACGGCGGCCACCGTGAACCGGTAGCCCTCGACGTCGACGGAATCGGAGACCTGCGCGAGCCGCCCGAGGCGGCCGAAGATCAGGCCGCCCACCGTGTCGTAGGGCTCGTCCGCCAGATCGAGGCCCAGGCGGTCCCGAACATCGGGGAGCGTCATCAGCCCATTGATCAGGAAGACGCCGCTCTCCTCCCGCAGCATCGGCGTCTCGCGGTCGAACTCGTCCTGGACCTCCCCGACGAGCTCCTCGATCACGTCCTCGAGCGTGACCAGGCCGGCCGTGCCGCCGAACTCGTCGATCACGATCGCCAGCTGCACGCGCTCGCGCCGGAACTGCGCGAGCGCCCGATCGAGGTGCGTGGTCTCCGGGAGATAGAGCGGCTTGCGCATGAGCTCGCGGACCGGCCGCTCCGGCACGGCGCCGACGGCGTCCTTGACGTGGATCACGCCGACGATGTGATCGAGGTCGTCGCGGTAGACCGGCAGTCTGGTGAACGGGCTCTGCCGGAGGACCTCGATGATGCCCGCGACGGTCGTGTTGTCAGGCACGGCGACGATCTCGGTCCGCGGGACCATGACCTGTCGCACGAGCGTCTCGGCGAAGTCGAGCGCATTCCCGACGAGGACCCGCTCCGACTCCTGGAGGACGCCGTTCTTGGTCGCCGCGGCCACCAGCATCCGAAGCTCTTCGGCGCTGTGCGCCTGGGCCTCCGCACCGATCCGGATACCGAACAGCCGGAGGACGCCGAACGCGCTCCCGTTGATGACACGGATGAACGGCCGCATGACCGAGTGGAAGATCTCGAGCGGGTAGGCGGTCCAGAGCGCGAGCTCGAGCGCCCGCTCGAGCGCGAGGTACTTCGGCGCGAGCTCGGCGACGACGACGGTGGCGTACGTCACCAGCCCGAACGCGACGAGGAAGCTGACGACCGAGAGCAGCACCGGGCTCAGGGCGCCAAGGGGCTCCACGAGCGGAGCGAGGATGCGGGCCACGACCGGCTCGCCGACCAGCCCGAGGCCGAGCGCGGCAAGGGTGACGCCGAGCTGGATGGCCGAGATGTAGGAGTCGAGCGACAACAGGATCCGCATCGCCTTCCGGGCCCGCGTGCTCCCAGCCTCGATGCGCTCCTGCAGCTGCGTCCCGCGGACGCGCACGTACGCGTACTCCGCCGCGACGAAGAACGCGTTGACGAGGAGCAGAAGGACGAAGATGACGAGGGCCAAGCCCGTCGCGCTCGGGTCCATCCGCACGGATTCTCGCACGTACCATTGCGGTCGATGAACGTGCGAGTGCGCCTCTTCGCATCGGCGCGCGAGGCGGCCGGCGCCGGGCAGCTCCTCCTCGAGCTCCCGAACGGCGCCACGGTGCGCGACGCGATCGCGTCGGTCACGAAGCTGCATCCGCTCGTCGGCCGGATCGGGCAGCTGGTCATGGCGAAGGACCGCGAGTACGTCGGTCTGGACGAGCCCCTGACCGAAGGCAGCGAGCTCGCCCTGATCCCGCCGGTCTCGGGCGGTGCGGTCGCCGGGCGCGAGAGGATCCTCGTCGGTCCGGGGCCACTCTCGCTCGATGCCGCGATCGACGCCGTACGCGGCCCCGATGCCGGGGGGATCGTCGTGTTCCTCGGGACCGTCCGCGACGCGAGCCGCGGGAAGCGCGTCCGGCACCTCGAATATGAAGCCTACGCCGAGATGGCCGAGGCGAAGATGCGCGAGATCGCGACCGAGCTGGAACGCGCGCACGGTCCGGTCCGCGTCGCGCTGCACCATCGGACCGGCGATCTGGCGATCGGCGAGATCGCCGTGATCGTGGTGGCCGCAGCCCCGCACCGCGATGCCGCGTTCGTGGCCGCGCGCGCCGCGATCGACGACCTGAAACGCGTCGTCCCGATCTGGAAGAAGGAGTACACGGATGACGGCGCCGTCTGGATCGAGGATCACGCCTGAGCCCGCCGCGCTGCTGGATGGTCGTGACCAGCCGTGACAACTACGGGCGCACGCGCGCGCGCCGGTTCACGGTGCAGGGAGTGAAGTCGCGGCATCGCCGGGCCGCCGAGCGCATCGCGCCGGGCGATCGCGTGTGCTGGTACGTCGTCGGCGCCGACGGTGGGTTCGTCGCGACCGCCACGGTGCTGTCGCCGGTGTTCGAGGACCTGAGGCCGATCTGGGTCTCGACCGGCAGGCTCGATCCCTACCCGTGGCGCTTCAGGATCGCGCGCGACAACGTCCGTGACCCCGACGACGCGATCCCGGCGGCGTCGCTGGTCGGCCGCCTCGCGTTCACCCGCCGCTGGCCGAGCGAGCACTGGCGGCTCGCGTTCCAGGGGAACCTGCACCAGATCGGGCGGCGCGATTTCGGGGTCATCGAGCGGGCGATCGGGTCGTGAGGCGCGCGCTCACGGTCCTGGCGAGCACCGTCGCCACGTTCGTCCTGGTGCTCTCATTCCTGTTCATCCCGCTCTCGCTCGTCACGCAGCAGTACCAGAACATCGTCGTCGAGGTGCTCCTGGGACTGGCGAGCCTCTGGTACGTCATGCGCGTGATGCGGGCCGACCGACGCGAGCGCCGCGCGGCCGAAGCGTTGCTGCCGCCCGAACGGCGGCCCGCCCGGAGGGTGCCACGCCAGCCGATCACATTCCAGGTGCGCGAGACGCTGGTCGCGATGGGCATCTGGTTCGTCCTCGTGTTCGCGTTCGATGCGCTGGTGCTCGGACTGGGCATGGCGGCCAACGTCGGGATCGCGTTCTTCGCGGCATTCATGCTCGCGACGCTGACCGTGACCGGCCGCCACATGATGTTCCGCCTCACCGCCGACGATGAGTAGGTAGGCTCGGACTCGAGATGGACCTCGGCATCCAGGTCGAGCCGCAGCTCGGCTTCTCGTACGACGAGATCGTGGCGATCGGCCGAGCCGGCGAGAAGGCGAGCTTCAGCCGGCTCTGGCTGAGCGACCACCTGTTCCTGAACGCGGACGCCGTCCGGACCGACTGCCTCGAAGCCTGGACCACGCTCGCGGCGCTCGCACGGGACCTGAAGACCATCCGCATCGGCGCGATGGTCACCTGCCAGTCGTACCGCAACCCCGCGCTCCTCGCGAAGATCGCCGCGGGCGTGGATCGCCTGAGCGGCGGCCGCTTGGAATTCGGGATCGGCGCGGGCTGGAAGCAGGTCGAATACGGGCCGTACGGCTACGAGTTCCCCCCGCCCGCGATCCGCGTGGACGAACTCGTGGACACGATCGAGATCTGCACGCGGCTATGGACCCAGGATCGCGCGACGTATGCCGGTACGCGCTACTCGGTGACCGGCGCGCCATGCTCGCCGAAGCCGATCCAGCATCCCCTGCCGCTTTGGGTCGGCGGGGCGAAGCCGCGCGTGCTCCGCATCGCGGCGAAATACGCGAGCTGGCTCAACCACGGCGGGCCCGGAGTCGACATGACGCTCGCGGGCATCGGCACCCGACAGCGCCTGGTCGACGAAGCCTGCCGCGCCGCGAAGCGCGATCCCGCGAGCCTCCACCGGAGCGCCTTCCTGACCGTCGTCGCCGGGAGCACGTCGCGCGAGGTCGATGCGATCGTGTCCGATCTGGCCGGCCGCGCGAAACAGACCTCCGACCAATGGCGGACCGCGCGGCCCACGGCGATCATCGGCACCCCCGACGAGGTGATCGCGCGCCTGCGCGAGTACGCGGCGATCGGGATCGAACACGCCAACGTGATCCTCCCGTACACGCGCGAGATCGAGACGATCGAGCTGCTGGGTCGCGCGGTCGTCGCCGCTATTCGCTGATCGCGCGATCGGCTACTCGATCCTTCGGGCGCCTCAGGTGGTGTCCGGTCTCGCGCTGATACGCGGACACGATCGCGACGAGCAACGGCTCGCTCCACGGCGGACCGACGAGCTGGAGCCCCACCGGTAGCCCATCCGTGCCGAAGCCGCACGGAAAGAAGATCGCGGGCAGCCCGGCGAGGTTGCCCGCCGGGATGAGCCCGGTATTGCCCGGACCTGGCGCGCCGGCGGTCGGCGTGCTCGTGAGCGATCCGGCGCCGGGCGGGCGACCGTCGAGGGGCGCATCGATCGCCGGCGCCGTTGACGTCCGGCCCAGCCCGACGATCACGTCGACGGTCTCGAACAGCGCGCGGAATCGCTCGATGAGGATGGTGCGCAGGCGTTGCGCCTGCAGGTAGTCGCGCGCACGGATCTCGCCGCCGGCCTTGAGCCCCGCGGCCTGACGCTTGTCGACGAGCAGGTCGACGCGTCCGGAGTCGATGAGCTCGCCGAAGATCGTCGCGCCTTCGGCGCCGTACACCGTGCCGACCATCGGCCCGTACGGCAGATCCGCGGGCAGGACCGCTCGGGCTACCTTCGGCACGATCCTGCGGAGCTCGGCCACCCCGCGCTCGAGCGCGCGCTTCGCTTCGGGCGTCGCGTGATCGAGGTCCTCTTCCGCGAAGCCGACGCGGGCGGCACGCACGGCGCGCGTGCCCGCGCGTCCGGTCAGCGGCGCGAAGCGCTTGCCGGTCGCCGTCGGGTCGGCCGGATCCGCGCCGGCCATGGCCTGGAGCGCAAGCCCGCAATCGTCGGCGGTGCGGGCCATCGGGCCGAGCTTGTCGAGCGTCCAGGAGAGGGCCATGGCCCCGTGCCGGCTGACGAGGCCATAGGTCGGGCGCAGGCCGGTGACGCCACAGAAGGCCGCCGGTGTCCCGATGGAGCCCGATGTCTCCGAGCCGATGGCCCACGGGACGAGGCCGGCCGCGACCGCGGCGCCCGTGCCGCTCGATGATCCCCCCGACCACCGTTCCGTGTTCCATGGATTGCGGCCGGGACCCTGAAGCGAGGCGCTCGGGTAGCGGTAGCCACCCCCGCCGGCCAGCTCGACCATCGCGAGCTTCGCGACGAGCACCGCACCGGCGCGCTGCAGCTTCGCGACCACCGTCGCGTCCGCAGCGAACTCTTGGTCGCGGTACGGCGGCGCGCCCCACGTGGTCGGAGCGCCCTTCGCGGCGACGAGATCCTTCGCGCCGTAGGGAACGCCATGCAACGACGTGCGCGCGGTCGCGCGCGTTCGGTCCGCGCGCCGCGCCTCGCTGAGCGCGCGCTCGCGCATGACGGCCGCGACCGCGTTGTAGCGCGGGCCGTGGGTCTCGAGGAGCGCGAGCGTCGCCGATGCCAGCTCGACGGCCGAATAGCGCTTTCGCTTCAGGCCCTGCGCGAGCTCCGCGACCGTGGCGTAGCGAATGTCGATCAGGGTCTGAAGACCGTTGGTGGCTCGACCGCGATCGGAACCGGCTGTTCGCGTAGCGCCTTCGTGCTGCGCTCCGCCGCTTCGCGGATCGTCGTCGCGATCGAGTCGGGTTCGTCCATCGATGGCGTGGATGTCTTGTCGGAGGTCACTGAAGCGCGAGGATAGCGTGATACCCTCGGTCCAGGGAGGGCCCGCGATGCAGCCGCACTCCCGTGGCGTCGTCGGCTCGGTCAGCGCCGTCCGTTCACCGATGAACGACCAGGACGTAAACGACCAGGACGTAAACGACCAGGACGTAAAGGAGTGCAGGCATGACCGACGCTCAACCGATGACCATCGGCGCGCTCCGCGAGAGCGGATATCGCAGCCGGACCGTGAAGGAGGAGCTCCGCTCCAATCTCATGGTCGCGCTCTCGCGCAAGAAGCCGCTCTTCGAGGGCATCGTCGGCTACGAGCAGACGGTCATCCCGCAGATCGAGAACGCGATCCTGTCGGGCCAGGACATCATCTTCCTCGGCGAGCGCGGCCAGGCGAAGACCAGGATCGCCCGATCGCTCATCACCTTGCTCGACCCGGCGGTCCCGGCGATCGCCGGCTGCGAGATCAACGACGATCCGTTCCAGCCGATCTGCGCCGCGTGCAAGTACCGCGTCGCGAACGACGGCGACGCGGTCGACCTCGTCTGGCTGACGCCGGATCAGCGGTACAGCGAGAAGCTGGCCACGCCCGACATCTCGATCGCCGACCTCGTCGGCGAGGTCGACCCGATCAAGGTGGCCGAGGGCCGGTACCTCTCCGATGAGCTCACGATCCACTACGGCCTCCTGCCGCGGACGCATCGCGGCATCTTCGCCCTGAACGAGCTGCCGGACCTCGCCGAGCGCGTCCAGGTCGGCCTGCTCAACGTGATGGAAGAGCGTGACGTCCAGATCCGCGGGTACAAGATCCGCCTGCCGCTCGACCTGTTCGTGGTGGCGTCGGCGAATCCCGAGGACTACACGAACCGCGGCCGCATCATCACGCCGCTGAAGGACCGCTTCGGCTCGCAGGTGCGGACGCATTACCCGAAGGAGATCGCGACCGAGGTCGGGATCATGGAACAGGAGCGGTCCAAGTTCATCGACGAGGGAATCACGACGACCGTGCCCGGCTACATGAAGGAGATCCTCGCCGAGCTCACGCAGCTCGCGCGCAAGTCACCGGAGATCTCGCAGCGCTCCGGCGTGTCGGTGCGCGTCACCATCGCGAACTACGAGAACCTCGCGTCGAACGCCCTGAAGCGCGCCCTCCGCACCGGCGAGACCTCGGTCGTGCCGCGGATCAGCGACCTCCCGGCGATCATCGCGTCGACGGCCGGCAAGATCGAGCTCGAGACGGTCGGCGATCTGTCCGAGGAGCGGGTCATCGACCGGCTCGGCCAGCGTGCGGTGTTGAATGTCTTCAACCGCACGTTCGCCCTCGCGGAGTTCGATTCGCTGCTCGCCGCATTCCAAAGCGGCGCGACGATGCATGTCTCCCCCACCCTTCCGAGCCAGGAATATGTGAAGCAGGCGCTCCAGATCCCCGGGATGAAGGGCGCGGTCGCGAAGGTCGGCGCCGCCGGGAATCCCGCGGCCATCGCCGCCGCGATCGAGTTCGTGCTCGAGGGGCTGCACCTCAACCGCAAGCTCAACAAGGAGCGCGGTGAGGGCCGCGCCACGTTCAGGGGCTGATGCCGGAGCCGGACGGCCTCTTCTTCGCTGACGTGCGCTACAAGCGCTGGGACGGCACGCAGCGGCTCGACGCGCTCGAGGCCGACGAGCTGCTCGCCGCGATGTCCGATGAGCTCCTCTCCGGGGGCGACCTCGAAGACGCGATGGCCCGCCTCGCTCGGCGGGGCATGCCCGGCCGCATGGAGGGCATGCAGGACCTGCTCGAGCGGCTGCGTGCGGCGAAGCAGAAACGCGCGGAGCGCCACGACCTGTCCGGGATCTTCGATGAGCTGAAGCAGAAGCTCGACGAGGTGAAGCGGCTCGAGCGCGAAGGGCTCGACCGCCGCGAGCGGCAGGAGACCACCGACGAGACGCTGAAGCAGGCGATGCAGAACATGGCACGTGAGCGGCGCGCTCAACTGGACGCCCTCCCCGACGATGTCGGCCGCGCGATCCGGGGCCTCAAGGACTACGAGTTCGTCGAGCCGAAGGCGGCCGAGATGTACCAGCAGCTGTTGAAGCAGCTCCAGGAGCAGGTCCTGGGCTCGTACTTCAAGAACATGCGCGACTCGCTGAAGGGCCTGACCCCCGAGCAGCTCGAACGGACCAGGCAGATGGTCCGCGACCTCAATCGCGCGCTGAAGGAGCGCGCGGAGGGCGGGGAGCCCGACTTCGAGGCGTTCCAGCGGCAGTACCCGGAGCTCGCGGGCAACGCGAAGGACTGGGACGATCTGCTGAAGCAGCTGGCCATGGGCATGGCCGCGATGCGCTCGCTCTGGAACAGCATGTCCGGCGAGATGCGCGAGCAGCTCGAGGAGCTGCTCGGCGCGGCATTCGACGACCCGGGGCTGCAGTCCGCGATGAACGAGCTCGCCGACACGCTTGGCCAGCTCATGCCGCTCGATGGGTATCAGCACGAGCTGTCGGGGGACGACCCGCTCACGCTCGCCGAGGCCCTCGGCCTCATGGACGACATGAACCAGCTCTCCGACCTGGAGGACGTCGTGCGGAGCGCACGCGACCAGGGTGACCTCACCGCGATGGACCCCGAGCAGGTCGAGCGGCTGGCCGGGACGAAGGCCAGGCAGTCGCTCGAGGAGCTGCAGAAGATGAGCGAGCTCCTCGAGGAGGCGGGCCTCATCCGCAAGGACGGTGACCGCTACGAGCTCACGCCGCGCGGCATCCGGAAGATCGGCCAGCGGTCGCTCGAGGAGATCTTCTCCACCCTCAAGCGCGACGCGTTCGGGAAGCATCGCGCGGACTCGCGCGGCCGCGGCGGCGACCCGACGGACGAGCTGAAGACCTACGAGTTCGGTGATCCGTTCCTGCTCGACCTCCCGGGGACCGTCCGCAACGCCGTGTTCCGCGGTGGCGCGGGCACCCCGGTGAAGCTGCACCCGTCGGACTTCGACGTCTACCGGACCGAGCTGACCACGCAGTCGGCCACCGCGATCCTCGTCGACGTGTCGCGCTCGATGCTGTTCCGCGGCTGTTTCCTCGCCGCGAAGAAAGTGACCCTCGCGCTGGATTCGCTGATCCGATCGAGCTTCCCGAAGGACGACCTCTACATCATCGGGTTCTCGGCGTATGCGACGCAGCTAAAGCCTGCGGATCTCCCTCGCCTCACCTGGAACGAGTACGTCTACGGGACGAACATGCAGCACGCCTTCGAGACCGCGCGCACGCTGCTCTCGCGGTCCCGCGGGAAGAACAAGCAGATCCTGCTCATCACCGACGGAGAGCCGACCGCGCACTTCGAGGACGGCCACGTGCGGTTCAGCTATCCGCCGACGAAGAAGACGTTCGAGGAGACCCTACGGGAGGTCGTGCGCTGCACGCGGGAGGGCATCACGATCAACACGTTCATGCTCGCGCGAGGCCACTACCTCGTCGACTTCGTGAACCAGATGTCGAAGCTCAACAGCGGCCGCGCCTTCTACGTCGAGCCGGAGAAGCTCGGCGAGTTCGTCCTGATCGACTACGTGACCCACAAGAAGCGCCGCGTCGCCTAGCGGCGCTCGTACGCGAGCGATCAGGTCAGGGGCGACGCGCGCGCATGGCCGCGGCGCCCCCGCAGACGAGAGCGCCGACCAGCGGCCAGATGACGAGGAACACGGTCGCGCCGATCGTGCCAAGACCGGCGCCGAAGCGCGCCAGGCCGGGCGTGTCGGGACCGAAGAGATTTCCGACCTGCATCAGCCACGCGGAGACCGCGCCGACCAGACCCGTGACCGCGCCGGCGACACTGGCATCGATGGCCGCGCCCCCGGCGCGACGGATCTCGCCCGCCAGCCAGACCCAGGCGCCGACGGACGCCAGCGCGCCGAGCCAGCCGACCACCGGGATCTGCTCGAACAGCGTGATCGCGACGAACACCAAAGACCCGATGAGCACGGCCCCGCTGAGGCGCGCGGTCACTTCACCGCGGTCGGGTCGCCCGTGGCCATGAAGCCCAGGACCCGGCGCCACGCGTCCTCGCACGCCTTCTCGTGCTCGGCGAAGCTGCGATCGAAGAACGAGTGCGGCGCGCCGGCGTACGTGACGAGGCGGTGCGGGAGGTGCCGTGCGGTGAGGGCCGCGCCGAACGTCACGTTGTCCTCGGCCGGGATCCCGCCGTCGGCGCCTCCGAACAGTCCCAGGATCGGCACGCGCATCCGCGCGACCTTCTCGATCGGCGCGTCCGCGTCGCTCTCGTCGCGCTTTCGGCTGACGCCGTAGAAGCCGACGACGCCGGTCAGGCCGTCCTGCTCGGCTCCGGCATTGAACGCGACCCTCCCGCCCATGCAGAAGCCGAGGACGAACACGCGCCTCGCGGTGGTGCGCGCCCTGAGCTCCGCGGCGGCTGCGGTGATGTCCGCTTGGATCAGGTCCGGGCGGGCGCGCACGGCCGCGACATGCTCCTGGAACGCGAAGTCGTTGGGCTTCTTGTCGGTGCCGGCGGTGCGGCCGAAGTAATCGAACGCGACGGCATGCACGCCCGCCGAGGCGAAGCGCTCCGCGAGCTCCTCGTAGAAGCGATGGAGCCCGCGCACGTCGGGCGCGATGACGACGCCCGCGTCACCCTTCTGGGCCACCGCGAGGAACGTCCGGAATGTCGCGCCGTCCGAGCTTGTCGCGATGACGTCCTCACCGCCGGTGCCGCCGCTGATCGGCCGCAGGTCGGCAGGGAGGTCCGGCGGACGCGCGCCGGGGGGGAAGCACATCGCGGATATCCTACTGAGCGATGGCCGACCTGAGCGCTCGCGTCGCCGCGCGGCTGGCCGAGATGGCGCCGTACCTCGAGCGGTCGGGCGCGTCCACGGAGCTGGTGGGCATCGAGGACGGGGTCGTGCAGCTCAAGGTGTGGCTCACCCGCCCCGGTGCCAGCCGTCTCGTCGCATCGCTCCAGGTGAAAAATGGGATCGAGCGCGCGCTGCGCGATTCGATCCCGGAGCTGCGCGCCGTGGAGGCGATCAATCTGCCGCCTTACACCCTCATCGGCTGGGATCAGCCAGCCTGACCTTGGGGGCGCGCCCCAGGTCGTAGTCCCGCATCCGGTCCGGCCCGAGCGCGACGAGCACCTCGCGCGCCGCGATCGCCTCGCTGATCAGAGATCCAACATCGACACCCTGGCACGACGGCGCGAACGGCCGAAGCCGCCCGATCCCCTCTTCGAGCAGCACGCAGGCGCCGTGGTGATTGCCGTTCCGCCAGTGGTGGAATCCGACGCCGATCTGCAGGATCCCGTGATAGAGACCGCGGATCGGCTCGCGTGTGTCGCGCCAGAGCGTCTCGAGGGTCTCGTGCTGCTCGAAGAATTCCCCGGCGTTGAACTGCTCGATGCCGCGCAGCAGCGCCTCGGGTGGCGGCTGATCGCACCGGGCGCGGGCATCCTCGTCGACGGCCCCGCCGGGGACGCGCTTCGGCGGACGGGCCGCCTTGCGCTCGCGGCTAGTGGGCTCGGGTGGGTTCGGCGTCGAGCAGCTTCCGGAAGCGCAGCTCGTCGATGATGAATTCGCGCACGCCTTCGTTCTCGAAGCCGTCGGCGACGTGCTGGAGCTCGTCGGCGTAGCTCACCTTGATGCCCTCGCGGATGTCGTGGCCGGCGGCGAGGAAGCCTTTGGGCAGCGCGTAGATGCGGGTGTACTGGAAATGCCAGTTCGGGCCGGTCTTGCCGAGGAGCCTCCCCGTGAGCCGGATGAGGTGCGGCTCCTCACCGACGATCTGGGCGTGCGCGCCGATCTCGCGTCGCGCCTGGGCGCGCTCGGCGTCCGTCGTGTCCGCGGGCAACGGGAATTCGGCGATGTCCTGTTCGCTCATCGGCGACGGTGATGGTAGCCTTTCGCTCGGCTGGAGGGACCGCGCAAGTGGGCTCCGGATCTTCTTCGAATGAGGAGCTGATCGATGGCCTACGTGATCACCGAGCCGTGCGTGACCGTGAAAGATGCGAGCTGCGTCGACGTTTGTCCAGTTGACTGTATCTATACAACTGACGCCGACAACATGTACTTCATCCACCCTGATGAGTGCATCGACTGCGGTGCCTGCGAGTCGGTCTGTCCGGTGAGCGCGATCTTC
>DATCOD010000001.1:0-23882 GCA_036564905.1 Candidatus Limnocylindria bacterium | reverse complement strand
GACCGACACCGGCTTGGTGGTGCCGCGGATCGTCAGGTCGCCGTCGACGACGAACTCGTCGGCGTGGCCCTTCGGCGTGATCTTCGTGCTCTTGAACACGATCTCGGGGTGGTTCTCGGCGTCGAGGAAGTCGGCGGAGCGAAGGTGCCCGTCACGCTTCTCGTCACCGGTGTTCACGGACGCCGTGGGGATCCGGAGCTCGATGGCGCCGGCCTCCGGCCTCGCCGGGTCGAAATCGATGACCCCGCTCGTTCCGCTGAATGCGCCGCGGACGGTCGTGAGCATCATGTGCTTCACCGCCGCCGTGACGCTGGAATGGCTGGTGTCGATCTGCCACTGCATGGGTTGTCCTCCTGGGACGGAAGTGCTTGCCGGGCGGACCGCCTGGAGCTATCCTTCTTGTTGTGCAGGAACAAGTTGTTCAGTCAACATATTCCACCGAGACCGTACCACACGGGGAGAAGCGGCGGCGGCGGGCATCCGAGCCCGAGCTCGGCGCCTGGCGGGCGTTCCTCCACGCCGGAACCGCGTCGGCGCTCGCGCTCGAGGCCGCGCTGGCGGACACCGGCGTCTCCCACTCCGAATACGACGTCCTGTTGAACGTCGCGAGCGGCCCGCGGGACGGACTGCGGCCCACGGACCTCGCCCTGCGGGTGCTCATCACCAAGAGCGGGCTCACTCGGCTGCTCGATCGGCTGGTCGAGCGCGGCTACATCGAGCGGCGCGCGTGCCCGAGCGATCGGCGCGGACACCTCATCGTGCTCACGCCGGATGGCCGGCGCGCGTTCCGGCGCGCCGCGCCGAATGTGGTGCGAGCGATCGGGACGATCTTCGGCGACCGCTTCTCCGAACGCGATATCGCGGCGCTACGGGTCACGTGCGAGCGCATCGCGACCGCCGCGGAGGCGATGACCCCCTAGGCTCGGCCCGGTGAGCACGCGCCTCTCGAGCGGAGCCTTGGTCTGGGCAGGATTCGACGGCGCGGCCGTCCCGGGACCGGTGCTCGACGGCATCGCGCGCGGACGGATCGGCGGCCTGGTCCTCTTCGCGTATCGCGGGAACATCCGATCGCGCGAACAGGTGCGGGGGATGCTGCGCGAAGCGGCCGCAGCGGCGCGGCGGGGCGGTCTGGCGCCGGTGCCGGTGGGCGTGGATCAGGAGGGCGGTAGCGTCATCCGCATCGGCTATGGCGCCGTCTTCCCGAGCGCGATGGCGATCGGCGCGACCGGCGACCCCGCGAACGCGGAGCGCGCCGCGCGTGCGGTCGCGCTCGGCCTGCGCGCGGATGGCATCGCGGTGAACCACGCTCCGGTGTGCGATGTGAATGTGGATCCGCGCAACCCCGTCATCGGGACGCGCTCATTCGGTGACGATCCGGGTTCGGTCGCGCGCTTCTGCGCGAGCTGGGTGATCGGGTCGGAGGGCGCGGGCGTCGCGACCTCGCCGAAGCACTTCCCCGGCCACGGCGCCACGGCGCACGACACCCATCACACCACGGTGGACGTGCTCGTGGAACGCTCGGTCCTCGAGGCGCGCGAGCTCGTGCCGTTCCGCGCGGCATTCGCGGCCGGCGCGTCCTCGGTCATGACCGCGCACGTGCGCTATCCGGCACTCGACGACGACAGCATCGCGACGCTCTCACCGCTGATCCTCGGCGGGCTGCTGCGCGATGAGCTGGGCTTCACCGGGCTCTCGCTGACCGACGCGCTCGACATGTCCGGCGTGACGCAGGTGGAGACGCCCGATCGGGTGGCCGCGCGCGCGATCAACGCGGGCATCGACGCTGTCATGGTGACGAGCGGGATCGAGCGACAGCTGGCTGCCTCGGAGCACATCGCCATCGGCGTGCCGCCGGCGCGGTTGCGCGAGGCGATCGTGCGAGCGGGAGCGTTCCGCGAACGCTTCGGGGTCGAGGCGCCTGACCTGCCGTTCGACGACGGACCGGCGCGCGCGCTCGCGCTCGAGATCGCGGCCGCGTCGATCACGCACGTCGGCCCAGCGCTGCCGCCACTCGGTGGACCCATCCGCGTCGCGCTGTTCCCACCGCAGCGGCGCTCGCCGGTGGAGGAGCTCGCCCAGCTCGAGACGCATTTCGAGAACGCGCTCCGCGAACGGCTCGGGGCGCGCCTCGCGTTCTCTGTCGACGGGAGCGCGCCCGCCGGGGACGGCCCGCTGGCGGTCTGCACGTCGAGCGCGTTCTTCGATCCCCCGCAGGCCGAACGCGCACGGGCGCTGCTCTCGGGCGGCGGGATCCTCTGCGCCCTCCGCAGCCCGTACGACGCGTCGCTGGTCCCGGACGTCCCATCGCTGCTCACGTATGGCGACGTGCCGGTGTCGCTGACCGCCCTCGCTGATGTCCTCGCGGGCCGGGCGCGACCACGCGGCACGGCTCCGGTCCGGATCGCGTGAGCCTCGAACGGGTCAAGGCGCTCGTCGACGCGTCGGCGGGCACCCTGTTCACCGCATGCGTCGTGCGGATCGAACAGCACGGCCGCGTCGAGTCCTACGCGGCCGGCACCCTGTGCCCCGATCCGGCCGCACCGCCGGACGCGCCGTGCACCGAGGACGCGATCTTCGATCTCGCGTCGCTGACGAAGCTCGCGACGACGTCGCTGCTGCTCTCGCTCATTCGGGAGCGGGCGCTCACCCTCGAGACGCCACTGCGTGAGCTCGTGCCCGATTTCCGCGGAGGACGGAAGGACGACGTCACGCTCGCTCACGTCCTCACGCACACCGCCGGTCTGGCCTGGTGGCTGCCACTGTGGCGTGAGGTGCGATCGATCGAAGAGGCCGTCTGGCGCGCTGCACAGGAGCCGCTCGCGCAAGACCTCGGCACGTTCACGTACAGCGACCTCGGGTACATCATGCTGACCGCCGGCCTCGCGACGGCGGGTGGCGGGGCGTTCCAGGAGCTCCTCGCCGAACGCGTCCTCGGACCGGTCGATGCGCGGACGTGCGCGTACCGCCCGACGGCTCCGGCCGCGTGCGCCGCCACGGAGGTCGATCCGTCGGGTCGCCGCGGACGGATCCGTGGCACGGTCCACGACGAGAATGCGTACGCGATGGGCGGGATCGCCGGGCATGCCGGTCTCTTCGGGACCGCCGCGGATGTCGCGGCGATCGCGCGCGTGTTCCGCGATGGCGCGGTCATCGGCAACGACCTCGCGGCGCTCGCTCGGACCGAGCACGCGACGGCCGACAACGTCCGCCGCGGTCTCGGCCTGGCACTCCGCGCGCCGAAGGGCCCGCTGACGAGCGAGCGGTGGAGCATGGACAGCTACGGCCATCTCGGGTTCACCGGCACGTCGGTGTGGATCGACCCGAGCGCCGATCTCGAGATCGTGCTCCTCACGAACCGCGTGTACTTCGGCCGCACGAATGACGAGGCGCTCTACCGGTTCCGGATCGCGATCCACGAGGCGGCGGCGTCGTGATCGCCGTGGGGATCATGTCCGGCACGTCGGCCGACGGCATCGATGCCGCCGCGATCGAGATCGGGGACGAGCGGCCGCGGCCGGCGATCCGGTTCCTCGCGCACGTCGCACGCGACCACCCGGACAGCCTTCGCTACCGCATCATCGCGGCGGCCTCTGGCGCTCCGCTGCCTGCGCACGACATCGCGATCCTCCACGCCGAGCTCGGGACCGCGTATGCGTCGATCGCGCGCGACGTCGTTACCGCGATCGGTCGGGACCCGGCGTGCATCGCGCTCCACGGCCAGACGATCGCGCACTTTCCCGGGGAGCACGCGACGCTGCAGATCGGCGACGCAGCGCGTGTCGCCGTGGCGCTCGCCGTGCCGGTGATCGACGACTTCAGGAGCGCGGACGTCGCGCTCGGCGGGCAGGGCGCGCCGCTCGTGCCGTTCGCCGATCACCTGCTGTTCGCCTCGCTGGCCCCGGTCGCGGTCGTGAACCTCGGTGGGATCGCGAACGTCACGCTGCTCCCCACGGACCGGCCCGAGGACGTGGCCGCGTTCGACACCGGTCCCGGGAACATGGTCATCGACCAGCTGGCCCGGAAGGGCGGGAACGAGCTCGATCGCGACGGCGCGGCGGCCGCGCGAGGGCGCGTGATCGATGCCGCGCTCGCGTCCGCCTTGATGCATCCGTACTTCGCCCGCCGGGGGCCGAAGTCCACCGGTCGTGAGGAGTTCGGCGCGCCGTTCACGCACCAGCTCCTCGCCGACGTCAAGGACAGTGGCGGATCGCTCGACGACGCGATCGCGACCGCGACGGCGCTCACGGTGGAGTCCATCGCGCGCGCGCTCGACGGCGGCCCGTGGCGCGAGCTCATCGTGGCCGGTGGCGGCGCGCGCAACCCGACGCTCATCGAGCGCCTCGGGACGCGCACGAAGCTGCTGGTCAGACGGTCCGACGAGCTCGGCATCCCGGCGGAGGCGCGCGAGGCCGTCGCCTTCGCGATCCTCGGCGCGTACCGCTTGCGCGGCGAGCCGAACACGTTGCCGCGTTGCACCGGCGCGTCGCGGGCGGTCTCGGCTGGTGCGATCCACCGGCCCTGACCGTGGCCCGGGCCACTCCATACTCAGCGTCATGCAGGACCTCGTCGTGGGAATGGACGCGGGCGGGACCAAGACGCGCGCGTTCGCGGTGACGCGGGGCGGCGAGATCGTCGGCCGGGGCGCGGGGGGCGGCGCGAACCTCCTCTCGTCGCCCGATCCGCAGGGCTCCATCGCCGCGGCGCTGCGGGAGGCGCTCGCGGGCCGCGTCCCCGATGCCGTCGTGCTCGCGTGCGCGGGCGGCGAGCGCGAGGCCGAGCGTGCACGGGGCCGCGCGATCCTCGAGGCGCTCCTCGGTCCAGCGGTCGCGGTCGGAGTGACGCACGACGCGAAGGCCGCCCTCTACGCGGGCAACCCCGCGGGCTGCGGCGTCGTGCTCATCAGCGGTACCGGGTCGATCGCCTACGGACGGAACGATCAGGGCGCGGAGGCCCGCTGCGGTGGCTGGGGCCACCTGGTCGGCGACGAGGGCTCGGCCGTGTGGATCGGGCAGGAGGGGCTGCGGGCCGCGTCGTACGACCACGATGGCCGCGGATCGCCGACGACGATCACGCGCCATCTCCTGGACGATCTCGGCGTGATCGACTTCAACGGGGTCCTGCCGCTCCTGTATGGAAGGCCGCACCCGTCGCCGGCGATCCTCGCGTCGACCCGCGCGGTCGCGCGTGCGTTCGCCGAGCACGACGGCATCGCCGTCAACATCGTGCAGCGGGGCTCCAGGCTGCTCGCGAGGATGGCGGCGACCGTTGCGCGCGAGCTCCTCCTCGAGGGAGGCCCCGTGTATCTGGCCGGCGGTGCGTTCGAGAACGTCCGGCCCCTGGAGAAGGCCGTGCGCACGGAGCTGCTGAGCGTCCTGCCGCGCGCCGCGGTCGAGCCTGTGGGCGAGGAGCCCGCGCTGGGCGCCGCTCGCCTCGCGGCCGCGCTCGCGTGGGGAGCGGCGTGACCGACCTTCCGGACACCGAACGCCGCAACCCGAGGGCGGCCGGCCTGGCGGCCATGTCGGCGCGGGAGATCGTCGGCCTCATGGCCAACGAGGACGCGACGGTGCCGGAGGCCGTGCGCGCCGCGCTTCCCGACATCGCGCGGACCGTTGACGCGATCGCCGCCGCGTTCGCGAATGGTGGCCGGCTGCGTTACGTGGGCGCCGGGACGAGCGGCCGGCTCGGCGTGCTCGACGCGAGCGAGGCACCGCCGACGTTCGGCGTCGATCCGGACCTCGTGCTCGGGGTCATCGCCGGCGGCGACGCCGCGCTCCGGACCTCGATCGAGGGCGCGGAGGATGATCCGCTCGCCGGCGAACGCGAGATCGTCCGCGTCGCGCGTCCCGGCGACATCGTCGTCGGGTTGTCAGCGGGCGGATCCGCGCGCTACGTCGTCGCGGCGATGAAGGCTGCCCGCGCGATCGGCGCGGCCACCGCATGCATCACGTCGGTCGCGGGATCACCGCTCGCGGACGCGGTCGAGCTCCCGATCGTCGTCGATGTCGGCCCCGAGATCATCGCCGGCTCGAGCCGGTTGAAGGCGGGCACGGCGATGAAGCTCGTGCTCAACATGCTGTCGACCGCCGCGATGATCCGCAGCGGACGGACGAAGGGCGACCTCATGATCGACCTCCGACCGACCAACCTGAAGCTGAAGGCGCGCGCGATCCGGATGGTGCGCGACGAGCTCGGTGTCGACGAGGACGCCGCGCGGACGAGGCTCGAGGCAAACGGCTGGAGCGTGCGCCGCGCGATCGACTCGCGATGAAGCGGCTCATCGTCAACGCGGACGACTTCGGTCGTGCCCGCGGGGTCAACGCCGGCATCCTGCGCGCGCATCGCGATGGCATCGTCACCGCGACGACGCTCATGGTGCGCGCGCCCGCGACCGATGACGCCGCGCGGATCGCCCGCGACACGCCGACGCTGGATGTCGGTGTGCATCTCACCCTGACGTTCGGCCGGCCGGTCTCTGATCCCGCGGCCGTGCCGTCGCTCGTCGAACCTGACGGCTCGTTCCCACGGCTGCCCGGAGCGTTCCTCGGGACCGGCCGGGCGGTCCGCGACGAGGCCGTCGTCGAGTATCGCGCGCAGGTCGCACGCGCACGCGAGCTGATCGGCCGCAGGCCGACGCACCTCGACTCACATCACTGGCTGCACGACGAGCCGGCGCTCGAGTGGGCCATCACGGCGATCGCGCGCGAGGCCGGGATGGCCGTGCGACCGCACGACGACGCGCAGCGCGACCGCCTGCGCGCGGCCGGCATCCGGACGGTCGATCGGTACCGCCGTGACTTCCAGCACGAAGGACACGTGGACCCGGCGACGCTCGATCGGATCCTCACGGAGCTCGGCGCCGGCCTGACCGAGCTCGGCTGCCACCCAGCCGAGGCGGACGCGGAGCTGGGCCGCACGTCGTCGTACGCGACGCTCAGGGTCGACGAGCTGGCCACGCTCATCGATCCCCGCGCGAAGGCCGCGATCGCCCGCAACGGCATCGGGCTCGCCGACTACGGCGACCTCGAATGACGTTCAGCGCGTCGCTCTGGGTCGAGCGCGAACGCATCACCACGACGGCGGCGATCGACGACCTGCTCGCGGACAGCGTCGGCTGGAACGTCCGTGACCTGATGGTGCAGCTGCCCGCGCGGAGCGGCGCTGCGCCGGACTTCGACCGGTTCGGGCATCTGGTGCGCGGGGGCGCCGCGGTCGGTGTCCGGATCCACGCCTGGGCGGACCGGCTCAGGTCCCTCGACGCGGCCGGCGAGCTCGAGGACATCGTGCGCCGCTACCCGGTCGAGGGTCTCCACCTCGACCAGGCCGAGGATCCGCGGGTGACCGGCGCGCATCCACCCGGCGATCGCAGCGCGAGCACCGCGATCGTCCGCGAGGCGATCGCCCGGGTGCGGGCGGCTCGACCGGGGATCGTCATCTCCGCCGCGGTGCTCCCAATTCCAGCGGATCTGCCGGTTCCGGCGGTTCCGATCGACGCGCACGAGCAGGGGCTCCAGCCGTGGCCGGAGTGGGCCGCGGAACAGCTCGTGGACCTCGTCTGTCCGATGGCGTACCGGACCGAGACCGCCGAGGTCCGGCGGCTCCTCGGGGCGGCGCGCGCCGCGGCGCCGTCGACGCGAATGTGGGGTGGGCTGATGGCGTACGCCGGCGAGCGCCCGCGCGCGCGCGATCAGGTGCGGGCGGCACGGGACGCGGGATGCGACGGCGTCATCCTGTTCGGATACGACCCGGCGCTCCGGGATGTGATCGATGCGTTCGCGGCGGAAAGCGCCCGCGCCGCATAGCGCGTCCGCGCCGCGTGGTCGGAACGGTACCGACCGCGCCGATTATCCACAGTACGTTCGTCCTATGTACGAACGGCAAGTCCCGCCCGATACCATCTACGGGTGCGGGACTCGGTGAAGGACATGGCCCCGGCGGCGCAGCTGCCGCCCGATCCGCTGGCCAGCGCGGTCGCGCGCTCGGTCAGCGACCTCAGGCACTCGGCCGGTCTCTCGGAGCGCGCGGCCGCGCGAAAGCTCGGGACGTCGCAAACGCAGCTGCGGCGCATGGAGGATCCGCGATACCTCCCATCGCTCCGCTCGCTCGCGCGTCTCGCGACCGTCTACGGCTACGAGCTGAAGGTCGACTTCTTCCAGCGCGGTGCGACGACGCAGAAGATCGCCCCGGCGCCGAAGACCGTCGTGCCCAAGAGCAAGGCTGCCCCGCGCAAGCGCGCTAGCGGGTCCGGGTCACCTTCGAAGGTCCGCGCGGGCGCTCCACGGCGCGGCCGAGCCGCCGCGCGAGGCAGAGCGCGACGAGCTGCGCCGCGACGGCGAAGCTGATCGGGGTCAGCGCCTCCGAGAGCGGCGACCCGAGCAGCACGGCGTCATCAGCGAGCTCGGCCATCCCGGCATCGTTCGTCACCGCATAGACCTTCGCGCCCTTTGACCGTAGCGTCCGCGAGAGCGCCCGCGCGTCCGACTGCGCGGCGCCGCGGGCGCTGAAGAGCAGGACCGGCACTCCGCGCTCGAGGAGGGCGATCGGCCCGTGCGCGAAGTCCGCGCTCGAACACGGCTCGGCCCACACCCGCGCGAGCTCCTTGATCGTGCGGGCCGCCTCGAGCGCGGTCGCGTGTTCGTAGCCGCAGCCAAGCACGACGATCGCCCGGGCCGTTCCGATCTTGCGGGCGATGCGATCCGCCTCCTTCTCGGCAGCCTCGGCCTCGACGACGCTGTCGACGAGGCCGGCCATCGACAGCGCGCTCCGGCCGCGCGACTCGGCAGCGTTGGCGGCGAGGAGCGCGAGCGCGACGCAGGTCGCGGTGTAGGTCTTGGTCGCGGCGACCGAGCGCTCCGGCCCGCACCGGAGGAGGAACGTCTCGGCGGCGGTCCGGCCCAGCAGCGAGCCGGCCCGGTCGGTGATGGCGACCGTCGGCGCCCGGACGGATCGGGCCTCGGCCAGCACGGCCGCGACGTCCCGGGCCGCTCCGGACCGGGAGATCCCGATGACCGCACCCCGGGCGAAGCTCGGGGGCATCCGGTAGCGGGTCACCAGGGACGGTGCGGCGAGGGCGGTCACGAGGCCGGCCAGGCTCTCGAAGAGGTATTTCCCGTAGGTGGCGGCGTTGTCGGACGAGCCCCGGGCGGCGATCGTCAGGTGCTCGGCGGAGGCCAGGGGCCGAGCGAGGGTCCGGGCCTCGGGCCATCCGACCTCGAGGAGCCGGCCGATGATCCGGGGCTGCTCCGCGATCTCCGACCGGAGTGACATCCGCAGGAGGCTAACCGCCGGCCCCTAGTACCTCTCTCCTACTTGTCGGCCGGTGGTGGACGGACGAGCATCGGCCCCTCACCTCTCCCAGCGAGCGGCGAAAAGAGGAAGGGACACCCGTGGCGATCCTTGCTTCCAGGGCGGCACGACCGGTGCGGTGGCGGCGCGATCTGCGCGCCGCGTGCTTCTGGCTTGCCCTCGCGCTCGGCACCGCCGCGCTCGCCCACGAAGTTGGCGCGCTCTACTACGCGGCCAGCATTCCACCGGTCGGGTTGGCGCTGCGCGCGTTGATGAACGCCTTTGGAACGCGAACCGCCGGCCGGCTCGCGGAGCGCGTCGCCGACAGGCTCACGACCGCGCTCGGCCCCGAGTACGTCGTGCTGACGGAGTACCCGCCGCGCGACGGCGCCGCGGTCGTGCCGGTCATCGTCGTCGGGCCGTCCGGTATCTCGGCGATCGAGCCGCTCGGCGAGAACGCGACGTACGGCTGCTACAACGACGGCTGGCATCGCGTCGGCCCGCAGGGCCTGCACCACCTCCCGGTCTCGCCGTCACGCCGCGCGCGCGAGAACGCCGCGCGTGTGCGGACCGACATCTCGGGCGGTGGTCACATCCGCACGAAGGTCGACGCGTACGTGCTCATCGAGAGCGGCAGCGGCGACGATTGCGCGAGCTCGACGGTGCCGGTCATCTGCGGCATCGATGCGCTCGCCGACCGGCTGCGCTCGCTGGCAGTTCGGTCCGACGCGTCAGCCCGTCAGGTGCAGGCGGTGGCCGACGCCCTCACCCACCCGCTGGCGGTCGCGATCTAGCGACGACTCCTGCGAAGAGATCGGTATCGAGCGGTGGCCCGCCCGGCATGGGGAACGCGCGGAGATAGGTCTCGCTGCGTGCGACGAAGCCGATCACATCCCGGAGCCGGCCGAGCCGATCGAGGTCCGACCGCTGCGAGACATGGGCCTCCATCGCGTGCCACTTCCGTTCCGCGACCGCGCGGATGTCGATGTCCGCGCCGAGCTCGTCGACCTTCCATCCACGCGGCTTCACGGCGAGCGTGTCCATGTAGCCCGAGAACGCGGGGTCGAGAGCGCGCAGCTGATCGAACACGTCGGCGGTGACGACCATGCGGTAGCACCGGCGAACGTGCACGTGCTCGCCGAGCTCCGGCTCGTGCCGCGCGATCCCAGCGAGCTCGATCGCGCGCAGCGCGAGCGTGCCGGTCGCGATGTGATCGGGATGGCCATAGCCACCGTCGGGTCCCCAGGTGATGACCACATCCGGGCGGACCGACCGGAGCCAACGCACGACGTCGCGCACGACGCGCTCGGCCGGCGCCGTCGCGACGGCGCCGTCCGGATAGGTGAAGCACGTTGTCGACGCGAGGCCCATGCGATGGCCGGATTCGGCGAGCTCGGCCGCACGCGTCGCGCCGAGCTGCTCGCGCGGGATCGGGTGCGCGGGATCGCCGGCCGTGCCGGCCTCACCCTGGGTAAGCGAGAGGCTGTGACACTCGACGCCGGCATCCGTGTATCTGATGAGGGTGCCACCGATGCCGAAGGTCTCATCGTCCGGATGCGACAGGATGGTCGCGAGGCGCAACGGCCGTTGGGACAACGGCTGGACACTAGCATTCGGCTCGTGAGCGGCACTCGCGTCGTGGTCGTGGAGGACGATGCATCCGTCGCGGAGCTCGTGACCCTGTATCTGAAGAACGCCGGCTTCGTGGTGGAGCACTGCGCGACGGCCGCCGAGGCGCGCGCCGCATTCGCGCGCGGCGCGCCGGCCTGCGTCATCTTGGACCTCGGCCTGCCGGATGCCGACGGGCTCGACCTGTTCGCCGAGCTGCGGCGCGCGCACGACTCGCCCGTCGTCGCGCTCACCGCGCGCGCGGAGGATGTCCAAAAGGTCGCGGGGCTGGACGCGGGCCTCGACGACTACCTGACGAAGCCGTTCAACCCGCGGGAGCTGGTCGCGCGCGTGCACGCGGTCATTCGGCGCGCGACGGGCAGTGGCGGGACCCGCCCGCTCGAGGTCGGCAACCTCACCCTCGACCCGGCGCGGCACGAGGTGACCGTGGATGGGCGGCCGGTCCCGCTCCGGGCGAAAGAGTTCGAGCTGCTCGAGGCGTTCTGCCGGCAGCCCGGCATCGTGCTCACCAGGGACAAGCTGCTCGAGAACGTGTGGGGCTTCGCCTATCCCGGCGAGACGCGCACCGTCGACGTCCACGTGAAGCAGCTCCGCGACAAGCTCAGCCAGGCGAACGCGAAGATCGAGACGGTCTGGGGGGTCGGGTACAAACTAGTGAGGCCGACGGAGGAAGCGAAGCTTCCTCAGGAGGACGAACGACGTTTGTGAGGCGAAGCCGATACAAGCTGGTACCCCCTGTCTGAAGTGAGCCCGTTCCGCAGCGTCGCCGGCCGGCTCTTCCTCTCGTACCTCGCCGTGGTCGTGATCGGCCTCCTCGTCGCGGGCCTCGCGATCGGCGGCCTCCTGTTCAAGTACGAGAACGACGTCACGCGCATCCGGCTGCAGGAGCTGGCCGCGCCATTCCAAACAGCGATCCAGACCGCCGTCCGCACCGGGCAGCAGCCCCGCGACGCGATCGCGAATCTCACGGAGCAGGTCCAGGCAGCCGACGCGCGGCTGCTGATCGTGAGCCCGGGGAACAATCCGCAAGCGAACAACGCGCAGCGACGCGTGCTCGTCGACACCGGAGGCACGATGCTCAACGCGCGCCTTCCCGTGACCGACGCCGGCGGCATCAGCCAATTCACCGATCCGAGCGGCGAGGTGTGGATCTTCGTGCAGCAGCAGCTGCGCGTGGCCGCGCTCGGCGCCGGTGGCCAGGGGTTCATCGTGGTCGCGCGGCCACGCGCCGTGTTCGCCGACGTCGCGCGCGCCCTGCTGCCATCGCTGGTCATCGCGGGCCTGATCGCCGCGGGCTTCGCGCTCGTCGTCGCCGGGCTGCTCGCGCGCACGATCACCCGGCCGCTCCGCACGCTCGTCGGCGGGGTCCGGGCCTTCGCTTCGGATCACCGCTCGCGCGTGCCGGTCGGTGGACCGAACGAGGTCAGGGAGCTGAGCGGGGCGTTCAACGAGATGGCCGGCGAGATCGAGCGCGCGCGGGCCAGCGAGCAGGCATTCCTCGCCGACATCTCGCACGAGCTTCGCACGCCGCTCACCTCGATCCACGGATTCGCGCAGGCGATCGCGGAAGGCGAGGCCCGCGGCGAAGGCGTGCCGCGCGCGGCGGAGATCATCCAGCGCGAAGCCCGTCGACTCGTGCGGATGGTCGAGGGCCTGCTGCAGGTGGCGAAGCTCGAGGCCGGGGTCCAGCGTCTGGCCCACGAACAGATCGCCGCGGCGGATCTGCTGCGCGGCGCCGTGGCCGCGCTCGACGTGCAGGCAAGAGAGGCGGGCGTGTCGTTCGCTGTCACCGCCGAGGCATTGCCGGTCATGGGCGATCCCGATCGCCTGTCGCAGCTCTTCATCAACGTGCTCGACAACGCGGTGAAGCACTCACCCCGCGGCACGACCGTCCACGTGAACGGCGAGCAGGTGAACGGCGAGGTCGTCGTGCGCGTCCGCGACCAGGGGAACGGCCTGCCGCCCGGCACGGAGCAGAAGCTGTTCGCGCGCTTCTGGCGCGGCGACAACGCCGCGGCCCGCGCCGGCGCCGGGCTCGGGCTCGCGATCGCGCAGGCCATCGCGCAGGCGCACGGCGGCTCGATCGACGCCCGCAACGCGCCCGGTGGCGGCGCGGAGTTCGCGATCCATCTGCCCGCCGCTGCCTAGACTCACCCGAATGTTCGGTGGGACGGTGCGCGGCAGGACGACGACCCTCCGCGTCCCCGTGGATGCGGATCTCGACGCCCACAAGCGCTGGGCCGCCGACATGCGCGTCCGCAGGGCCGGGCCGATCGGCCGCTGGCACGAGCCGGCCGCCACCGCGACCTGGAAGGAGCGCTGGACCGAGCAGGCGAAGGACAAGACGAGCGTGCTGTGGTCGATCGACGGCGATGGCCGTCTCGTCGGCTATGCGCTGATCCGTTTCCAGGGAGCGCCGCACGCAGATGGGATCTCGCTCGATCATCTGGTCATCGATCCCGACGAGGGTCGGAAGGGCTACGGCTGGGACGCCGCGCTCACCCTCCACCGATGGGTCTTCGACTTCATGAACCTGCGCCTGGCGGCGACGGACCGGATCGCCGCCGACGACGTCGGGCGCCAGCGGATCCTCGAGAAGCTCGGGTACGTCCGCTTCGGGCACGGGCACGCCGTCTACTACCGCGACGGCGCGTACGTCGACCAGTACCTCTATCAGATGGACCGGGACGCCTGGCACGAACGGTGGCCCGACGAGCGCGAGTACCCGCCGCTCGGCGATGAGAAGGCCCTGTAGATGTTCGGACCGATCCTGGTGGGAACGAACGGCGTGATGCTCCGCACCCCGACGCTCGACGACCACAAGACCTACGTGCGCTGGATGCTCGAGCCCGAGACGTCGCGGTTCTGGGGCGGGCGGATGGCGGATGTCCGCGACGAGGCGTTCGAGGAGCGGCACAAGAAGGACGCGGATGACCCGAACAGCGTGAGCTGGGCGATCGCCTACGCCGACGAGACCGTCGGCTTCACCGGACTGTTCGGCATCGACTGGATCGCGCGCGATTGCGAAAGCGGGATCTTCATCGGCCGGAGCGATCTGTACGGACGCGGCATCGCGTCCGAAGCCGTGCGCCTGCGGACCGAGTTCGCCTGGCGGGAAATGGGCCTGCACCGGGTGCACAACTGGATCTCGCAACGGAATCGGGGTAGCCGCCGGGCGAACGAGAAAGCCGGCTACCGCCAAATGGGCCTCATGAAACGGTACGGATTCCGGAGCGGCCAGTGGTACGACGACTGGCTGGGCGAGGTCTTCCCCCCGGACAGCCCCGCGGGTATATTCGTGCCGACCTCCAAAGGGAGGTAGCGGCGACAAGAGCTATCAACGCGAGCGTCGAGTGAGGCAGTCCTCCCGAGACCAAGCGAGGCTCGAGAAGCCAGCACAGAAAAGGGAGGAAGCTTCACAGTGAGCTTCTCTGACAAGACCCTGACCTGCAAGGACTGCAGTCAGGAATTCATCTGGACCGGCGGGGAGCAGGAGTTCTACCAGTCCCGCGGTCTCGTGAACGAGCCGGGCCGTTGTCCGTCGTGCCGCGCGGCACGCCGGACGTCCGGTGGCGGCGCCGGTGGCGGCAGCTTCGGCGGCGGCCGTGGCATGGGTGGCCCGCGCGAGTTCTTCACCGCGACCTGCAGCAACTGCGGCGGTGAGGCGCGCGTCCCGTTCCAGCCCCGTGGCGACAAGCCGGTGTACTGCAGCTCCTGCTTCGAGCAGGTGCGGCCGTCGGCCTCGCGCGGAGCTCGGTACTAAGGCGGGCTTCGCCCGCCCAAGACAGGACCCCGGCCGGCCGGCCGGGGTCTTTCGTTTCGCTAGCGGAACATGTCCTTGTCATGCGGCCGCACGTACGTGCGCGCCGTCTCGCTGCCCTCGGGCATCGCGAGGCCGCGCACGATCGCCGCGGGCCGGCGGTCGAGCTTCCCCATCACGAGCTCCGTCGCCGCAGCGATCTCGTCGGCGATCGCGATCTCGGTGACCTTCATCTCATAGCCATCCGGGTCGAACTCGCCGATGTAGCGGCGGAGCGCGGGCAACCCGCTGATCCCGATCGCGACGTTCATGTGACCCTCGCGCCAGGCGCGGCCGAACGTGTCGGTGATCACGACCGGTACGTCGACGCCGGTCTCCTTCCGGATGCGCTCCCGGATACGGCCGGCGGAGGCATCGGGATCGACCGGCAGGAGGATGAGCGTGTCGGGCGCCCCGGCATTCGAGTGATCGACGCCGGCGTTCGCGCACACGAAGCCGTGCTTCGTCTCGACGATGAGCACGCCGCGCTGCCAGCGCACGATCCGGACCGTCTCATCGAGCACGACCTGCAGGCTGCGGGCGTCCTTGCCCGATTCAGCGGCCATGCGCAGAGCCTCGGCGCCGGGCAGCACCTCGGCCAGCTTGCGGATGCGGCCCTCGGACTTGGAGACGATCTTCTGCGCGAGCGCGAGGATGTCGTCCGGCTCGAAGGTGCGGCCGACCGCCCGTAGACGGTCGATGAGCATCCCGGCGAGATCGTCGCCCGGCTTGATCTCGGGAAGGCCGTCGATGGGGATGAGCGTGACGTCGGGCACCGCGCACAAGTCTGGCTGATAGCGTGAAGACGTGCTCGGGGACGCGCCTTCGAACGAGGACCTTCTGGCCACAGCGCGACTCGGCCACCTCGCGACCGCGAGCAGTGACGGCCGTCCGCATGTCGTTCCGGTGTGCTTCGCCTGGCTGCCGCCGGTCGTCTACTCGGCGATCGACGGCAAGCCCAAGAGCACGACGCTCCTCCGGCGGATCCGAAACATCGCCGAGACCGGCCGCGCCGCGCTCGTCGTGGACCGTTGGAGCGAGGACTGGAAGGATCTGGCCTACGTGCTCGTCGAAGGCCCGGCCGAGGTGCTCGACGACGGCCAGGAGCGCGACGAGGCCCTCATCCTCCTCACGGCGAAGTACCCGCAGTACGACGACCTGCCGCTCATCGGCAACCTCGTCATCAAGCTCACCGCCGAACGCACCGTGGGGTGGCACGCGTAACTACACTCGCCGCCCTATGGAGTTCGGGTTCACGCTCAAGCCCGACCACTCGCTCGAGCGCGTCGTCTCCCTGACGAAGCTCGCGGAGCAGTGCGGCTTCACGCACGGCTGGGTGTTCGACAGCCACGTCCTCTGGAAGGACCCGTACGTGCTCCTCACGCTCATGGCCCAGAACAGCACGACCCTCCGGCTCGGCACCTGCGTCACGAATCCCGCGACCCGCGAGCCATCGGTCACCGCGAGCACGCTCGCGGTGCTCCAGATCCTCTCGAAAGGGCGGATGGACCTCGGCATCGGCCGTGGAGATTCCGCTCGCCGGGTCCTCGGTAAAGGCCCGACGACGCTCGACGACCTCGAGGCCGCGACGAACGCGATCCGTGATCTCTGCGAAGGCCGTTCGGTGCGCTACGACGGCACCGAGCTCAAGCTCGACTGGGCGGAGCGATACAAGCTGCCGGTCTGGATCGCCGGGTACGGCCCGAAGGCCCTCGCGGTCACCGGCCGCATCGCCGACGGCGCGGTGATCCAGATCGCCGACCCGAGCCTGGTGAAATGGTGCGTCGGGCTGCTGCGCGAGGGCACCCGCGCCGCGCATCGAAGCTCGTCCGATGTGAAAGTGATGGTCGCCGCGCCGGCGCATGTCGGACGCAAGGCCGACGTGCGGGAACGGGTGCGCTGGTTCCCCGCCCTCGTGAGCAACCACGTCGTCGACCTCGTGCGCCGGTACGGCGAGCAGGGTCTCCCCGCGGATCTGACGAGCTACGTGCGTGACCGGCCCGGCTACGACTACCGGCACCACGCGGAGTCGGGCTCGTCGAACGCGGGCTTCGTCGACGACGAGTCCGTCGACCGTTTCTGCGTCACCGGGGACGTGGACGAGCAGCTCGAGAAGCTGCATGCGCTCGCCGAAGCCGGCATGTCGCAATTCAACCTGTACCTGATGAGCGGGGACGAAGAGCGGCAGCTGGAGGCGTACGGCAAGGACGTGATCCCGAAGCTGGGTGGTGTCGCGGCCGCCACCGGCTAGCGGAGAACGAAACCCTCGGGCAGCGGATCGTCGGGCGCGATCCAGAGCTCCGACCGGCCGACCGTCCACGCCGAGCCCGCGACCTCCGGGATCACCGCGTCGTACTGCCCGACCTTCACCGTCCGTAGCGCGCGACCGCGAAAGCGCGTGCCGATGATGCTCTCCACCGTGAACGTCGCTCCGTCGCGCAATCGACCACGGGCATGCTCGATCGCGACGCGCGCGCTCACTCCGGTGCCGGTCGGCGACCGGTCGACCTCGCCCTCCGCGAACACGCACACGTTGCGCGAGTCCGCTCCCGGGCCATGGGCCTTGCCGGTGAGGATGGTGCCGTACAGGAAGGACAGGTCCGCGGCGTCGGGCGAGTCGGGATGCCGCACCTCGCGGCTCGCCATGACCGCGCGCTTGATGCGCATCCCGACGTCGATGCATCTGCGGAAACCGCCCGCATCGAGCGGCACGCCGAGCGAGTCGGCGTCGACGAAGGCGTAGAACGCGCCGCCGAACGCGAGGTCGTAGCGCACCACTCCGAGGCCCTCGACCGCAACGGATTGGTCCAGCGCGGCCGCGAACGACGGCACGTTCTCGAACGCGACCTCGCTGACGCGGGCGCCGTCGCGCGTCGCGTGCGCGGTCACGCGACCCGATGGCGCGTCGTAGCGCACGACATCGCCGGAGCGCTCACCCGTCTCGAGGAGCGCGGTGGTCAGGGCGATGATCCCGTGGCCGCACATCGTGCTCCAGCCCTCGTTGTGGAAGAACAGGACGCCGAGGTCGCCGTCGGCGGTCA
The DNA here is from genome assembly GCA_036564905.1 of Candidatus Limnocylindria bacterium. Lineage (GTDB taxonomy): Bacteria > Chloroflexota > Limnocylindria > P2-11E > P2-11E > UBA4735. Next base: position 6,131 of record DATCOD010000001.1, on the reverse strand, counting down.
CCGGCTCGGTCGGGATCGCGCCATACATGTCGGCATGCCCGCGGGGCTCGAGCACGATCGCGCGCCGGAGCCCGTCGAGGTGCTCGCGCGCATAGCGGCGCTTCCGGAGCATGGTGGCGCCGGGGATCGGATCGAGCCCGCCGGTGACGATGCGGAGCGGCTCGCCCGCGGCGTGCGACTCCAGGGTCGTGATGCGCCGCCAGTCCCGGGGTGGCTCCCAGCTCCGCATCATCGTGCGCCCGGGCCGGGCTATGCCCGCCCCGGGCGAGCCCCATTCAAATGGTGCACCGCGCCGTCCTTCATGACGAAGGCGACGGAGGCCCGGTCCTTGAACAGGGCGATGTTCACGAGCGGGTCGCCACGGACCCCGACGAGGTCGGCCCGCTTGCCGGGCTCGATGGTCCCGACGAGCTTGTCGACGCGCGCGCACTCGGCCGCGGTCTTCGTGGTCGCGACGATCGCCTGCATCGGGGACATCCCGTTCTCGACCATGACCGCGATCTCCTCGGCGTTGGTCCCGTGCGGGCCGACGCCAGTGTCGGTGCCCATCGCGATCCGGACGCCCGTCTCGACGGCCATCTTGAACGAGCGGGTGTGCGCGTCGGCCACTTCCTTCGCCTTCCGGATGGCGTACGGCGGCATCGACGAGGGGTCCTTCTCGGCGCGACGGATGACCCAGAGCGGCGCGATGAGCGTCGCGACGAGATACGTCCCGCGCTTCTTCATCTCGGCACAGATCTCCTCGTCGAGGTAGATGCCGTGCTCGATGGACTCGACCCCGGCGAGCACCGCGTTCTTGATGCCCTGGGCCGCCTGCGCGTGGGACATCACGGTCTTTCCCGCGGCGTGCGCTTCGTAGACCACCGCCGCGATCTCCTCCGGTGAGAATCCGGTTGCGCCCGGCTCATCGTTCGGCGACAGGACGCCGCCCGAGGTCATGATCTTGATCTGGTCGGCGCCGGCGCGAAGCACCTCGCGCGTCACCCGGCGGATGTCGTCGATCCCGTCGACGACGCCGATCGGCCGCTCGGGATCCAGGACCGACACGTTCACGCCGGACGGCATCATCGAGTCGCCGTGGCCCCCGGTCTGCGAAAGGGCGGTCACGGCGATGCGCATGCGCGGACCGGGGAAGTGGCCGCGCTCGACCGCCATCTTGACGCCACGGGTCGTGAAACCGGCATCGCGCACGGTGGTGAAGCCCGCGTCGAGCGTCTCGCGCGCGTGTACGAGCGCCATCGCGGTGTTCAGGCTTGGCGGCATGAGCAGGCGCTGCTGGATGCTCTCCTGCCCGGGCACGAGGTGCACGTGGCAGTCGATGAGCCCCGGGAGGATCGTGAGCTCGCCCGCGTCGATGACCAGGGCGCCCTTCGGCGCGTCTTTCGCGATGCTCGTGATGACGCCATCGTCGATCACGACGAAGCGTCCGCGGACCGGATCGGCACCGGTGCCATCGATGAGCGTGGCCGCGCGGACCGCAACGGTCATCTGATCGCCTCCTCGAATTTCGGCCGGACCTCGGTCGCGATGCGCTCGATCGTCTCGTGGTCGAACGGCGCCTTGAAGTACAGGATGAAGCCTCGCGCGCCGGCGCGCCACAGCTCCACGCAGCGCTCGACGAGCGCATCCACCGTATGGATCGGGTTCATCTGGACCGGCTCGGTCCCCCTGGATCGCGCTCGGACGCGCTCGAGCTGGGCGACGACGTCGCTCGCCTTGTCGCGCAGCACGAGATCGGGCCGGACCGTCGTGAGGGGCGTGATCGCGCTCATGTCGCGGCCGACCTCGGCGCAGTGACGCGCGAGGATCTCGAGCTTGCGCGCGATGATCTCAGGGGTCCCGTGCCCATGCCAGTAGTCCGCGTACCGTGCGACCGTGCGGAGCGTCTTCCGCTCCCCGCCACCGCCGATGAGCAGCGGAAGCCGGCGCTGCACCGGCTTCGGCTCGGCGATCGCGTCCTTCAGGACGTAGTGCCTGCCGGCGAAGGTGGCCACCGGCTCATCCAGCAGAAGGCGGAGCACGCGCGCGGCCTCATCCATCCGCGCGAGGCGCCCGCCCGTGGTCGGGAAGCGCAGTCCGTACATCGCGTGCTCATCCTCGTGCCAGCCCGCACCCAGGCCGAGCATCGCGCGGCCATTCGTGATGTGGTCCAGCGTCGCGACCATCTTCGCGAGCACGGGCGGATGGCGGTAGGTGTTGCCGGTCACGAGCGTGCCAACGCGAACGCGCGTCGTGAGCGCGCCCCACGCCGCCAGGAGCTCCCATGCCTCGAACATCGGGCCCGTTCGGTCGCCATCGAGCGGGACGAAGTGATCCCAGGTCCAGACGGAATCGAAGCCGAGACGGTCGACGAGAGCGACCGTATCGCGCAGCTCCGCCCACGTCGTGTGCTGCGCCGGGAGGTTGATGCCCCAATGCGGTCGCGGGGTCGTGGCTGCTATGCGAGCTTTCCCGTGGCGGCGTACCGGTCGGCCACATCGAGCGCCTCATCGATCGCCTTCACGCCGAGTCGCAGCTCGTCCTCATCCACGATGAGGGGCGGGGCGACGAACAGCATGTTCCAGCGACAGAACACGTAGACGTTCCGCTTCATGAGCTCGCCCTTCAGCGCGTTCGCGAGCGCGCTCGACGGGCCGTTCCACTGTTCGAGCATCTCCTTCGTGCCGCGGTCCTTCACGAGCTCGATGCCCCAGAAAAGTCCGCGACCTCGGATGTCGCCGATGGACGGATGCTTCGTAGCGAGCGCGTTCAGCTCGCGACCGAGCAGGTCACCCATCCGCGCGGCGTTGCCGATGAGGCCCTCGCTCTCGTACGCGTCGATCGTCGCGATGCCGGCGGCGCACGCGAGCGCGTGGCCGCTGTACGTGAGGCCGCCCCAATAGACGTTGCCCTCGAAGTGCTTCGCGATCTTCTCGTTGACGATCGCGCCACCGAGCGGGACGTAGCCGGAGTTCACGCCCTTGGCAAAGGTCATGATGTCCGGCACGGTCTTCCAGTGCTCCGAGGCGAACCACCTGCCGGTGCGCCCGAAGCCGGTCATGACCTCGTCGAAGACGAGGACGATGCCATGCGTATCGCACAGGGTGCGCAGGCCCTGCAGGAATCCGTCGGGCGGGACGATCAGGCCCGAGGTGCCGACGATCGGTTCGAGCAGGATCGCGGCGATGTACTGCGGCCCCTCGTACCAGATGACCTCCTCGACGTGCGCGAGCGCCTTCTGGGCGTCGTCGCCGAAGATCGAGCGGTACGGATCGGGGTTCAGGAAGTGGACGACGCCGGTGATGCCCGGCTCGTTCGCCCAGCGGCGGTTGTCGCCGCCGAGGGTCATCGCCCCCTGGGTCTGGCCGTGGAAGCTCCGCCACTGGGTGAGGATCTTGTGCCGGCCGGTGTACAGGCGCGCGAGCTTGATCGCGTTCTCGTTGGCCTCGGTGCCGCCGGTGGTGAAGATCGTCTTCACCAGGTCGCCCGGCGCGACGTCCGCGATCTTGCGGGCGAGCGTCGCCTGAGCCTCGGTCGTGAACGTCGGCGAAACGTAGTTGAGGGTCGCGGCCTGCTCCTGGATCGCCCGGACGACCCGCGGATGGCCGTGACCGAGGTTCGAGTTCACGAGCTCGGAGCTGAAGTCGAGGATCCGGCGCTCGCCCGAGTGGAGCCAGACGCCGTCCGCGCCGGTGATGACGACCGGCGAAATATTCGCCTGCGCGGACCAGTTCACGAGAACGTGCTTCTTCGTGTCCGCGAGGATCTTGGCGACGTCGGTGCGATCCTGGGTGAGCGCCATCGGCATTCCGACTATACGCTCGGAGACGAACCATGACCTTCTTCGGCCTTCAGCTCCACCCGCAGTACACGACCTGGGACGAGATGCGCGATGCCGCGCTCCTCGCCGAGCAGTGCGGGTGGGACGTCCTCATGACCTGGGATCACTTCGTGCCGCTCATGGGCGACGTGACCGGGCCGAACCTCGAAGGTTGGCAGGTGCTGGCCGCGTTCGGCGCGATCACGAAGAAGCCGCTGATCGGGATGCTCGTGAGCGGCAACACGTACCGTCACCCGGCGGTGCTGGCGAACATGGCCGCCACGCTCGACAGCATCACCAACGGCCGCGCGATCCTTGGGATCGGCGCCGCGTGGAACGAGCACGAGCACAAGATGTACGGGATCGACTTCGACACGCCCGTGATCCGGCTCGCGAAGCTGCGCGAGGCGACGCGGATCATTCGCGGTCTGCTGGACACGGGGAAGGTCTCGTATCGGGGCACCTATTACCAGCTCGAGAACGCGACGCTTGGCACCCGCCCGGTCCAGAAGCGGCTGCCGATCCTCATCGGCGGCGGCGGCGAGCAGGTCACGCTGAAGATCACCGCGCGCTACGCCGACTGGTGGCACGGGTTCGGCACCCCGGAGATCATCAAGCACAAGCTCGACGTCCTGAAGAAGCATTGCGAAGACGTCGGCCGCGACTACACCGAGATCGCGCCGACCGCGGGTGGCTCGATCCTCGTTCGCGACGATCTCAACACGGTCGACAAGCGCATGCGCGAGGTCGCGGCGCGGAACAAGGTCGAGGCGCCGAACCGCCCGGCCGTGCTCGGCACACCGGACGACATCGCGAAGCGGCTCCTCGAGTACCACAAGATCGGCGTGCGCGGCTTCCTGTTCGGGATGTCGCCGCCCTATGACCGCGAGACGATCGAGCGGACCATGAGCGAGGTGAAGCCGCGGTTCCTGGAGCTCGCCGGAGCGCGCTAGGCCGCCCTCACGATCCCGGTCCCCGCCGCTTGACGCTGGACCGCACTATTCAGCGGACGTGGACACCGCCCAGGTCGCCGACTTCCTCGCGGAGAGCCCGCTCTTCGACTGCCTCAGCGCGCAGGACCGGCTCGTCCTGGCCGGAAAGATGCGGCCGCGTCAGTTCGCGCGCGACGAGGTCGTGTTCCATCGTGACGACCCGGCCGGCCAGGTGTTCCTCATCACATCCGGCACGGTGAAGGTGTCCGTCCCGGACGAGCAGGGCCGGGAGGTCGTGGTGGCCCTCGAGCGTGGCGGCGACGTGTTCGGCGAGCTCGCGCTCTTCGACGAGGGGCCTCGCTCGGCAACGGTGACGGCGCTCACCGAGACCCACACCCTGGCGCTCGCGCGGCAGGAGTTCATCTCGACGCTCGAGCGAAATCCGGACGCGATGCGCCGGATGCTCGCGCTCCTTGTGAAGACGGTGCGGCACAGCACCGGGCACGTCGAGGACCTCGTGTTCCTGGACCTGCCCGGACGAGTGGCGAAGTGCCTGCTCGATCTCGCCGACGCGTCGGGCGGTGACCGGGTCGACCTGACCCAGGAGGACATCGCGGGGTTCGTCGGCGCGACGCGGGTGTCGGTGAACCGCGTGCTCGCCGACCTCGAAGACCGCGGCGGGATCAAGATCGGCCGGCGGAACATCCAGCTACGGGACCGGCAGATCCTCCAGAGCGAGATCCGCTACTAGACGCGGAAGACGGCCCCGTTCGGGGCCGTCTTCCGCGGACGTAGAGGGTGCGCGACCGATTAACCCCAGCCGTGCTCGTTCGTGGTCTCGCCGGTGTTGCCGAGTGCGTTGCCGTGGTCTCCGCCATCGAGCATCTCGCGCTGCACGTCAGCCGAGTCGCTCGGGACGAAGCCGTGCGACGAGTCGACACCCGGGTCGACGTGTGCGTCGCCACCGAGGAGCTGGTCGCCGCCGATCGAAGCCGCGTTGACGTTGCCCTCGAACGGCGCGTTGTCGACGATCGAGTGGATCGAGCTCGCGTCGCCGGGGTCCGCCATGTGGCTGGCGAGGGTCCCGTCGCCGAACGGGGCGACATCGTGGATCGATCGAGCGCTGTCTCCGGACATGTCGCCTGCCAGCGAGCCGCCGCGCCCGGCGTTCGCCGCCGCGACGTTGTCATCGACCGACACGTGGCCTTCGGCCGGCGGGTTGTCGTGGATCGCGCGGACGCCGCTCGCGTCGCCGGTGCTCGCCGCGGCCCGGAGGCTGTCAGCGGGCGCGTTGTCGTGGATCGCGCGGACGCCGCTCACGGTGCCCGTGGTCTCGGTCGAACGGAGGTCGGCCGGCGGGCTGTCGTGGATCGCGCGGACGCCGCTCACGGTGCCCGTGG